>JAJRWS010000567.1 GCA_024276705.1 Planctomycetota bacterium
AATCCATTTCATTGTCTCTTTTCATTGCGGGGCATCCTACTTTTCTGGAATGTCTTGAGCCCAGGTCAGATTCTTCCAGCAGCTATTGAGCCTGTTTGATCTGATGATAGGAATTCGTATACCATGGGGAAGCATCTAATCCTCCGGTACGCGCAAAAGACAGTGATGGCTGGCGTGAAGGCTTCACGATCAAGACCGCTAGGTAGGAGCATGCGCTGTGAGACCGTTAACATTATTGGTTTTATTCGTTTTCTCATTCAACATGACGACTGGATTTGGACGGCCCCCTTCTTCCGAGGAGATCGGGATTGCTCGCACATGGTTTCAGTCAGCGTTTGGAACAAAAGGAGCATTGCCGGCTTCTTCGCTCGGCAAGGAGACAACCTTTTCGACGGGCCTTCCGTTTTCCTTTGTTTATGACGGAAAACCTTCGGCGGAATTTCTGCGCGGATGGAAAAGAAACGACGCGACAGAAAGACTGGCCGATGGTCGCGTCCTCCACGTCCTGGTGTTCACCCAGCCAAAGACGGGGCTTGAGGTGACTTGCACGGCAACCGAGTTCACTGATTTTCCCACTTGTGAGTGGACGCTTTCTTTTAAAAACACCGGCGTGGTCGATACGCCCATCCTGGAGGAGATTCGGACCGCCGATTTTTCGGTCACGCGACCCGAAGATTCTGAATTTTTCCTGCATTACTCGTGCGGCACCACTTCAACGCCAACCGACTATGCGCCCCTGGAAACCGTTTTGAAAAAGGGCAGCGAACGGGCCTTTGCGCCACACGGCGGACGCCCCACCAACGGTGCCTGGCCTTATTACAACGTGCAATGGGGAGACCGAGGGATGATTGTGGCCATCGGCTGGGGAGGACAATGGGCGTCGAAATTCTTGCGCGATGGCGGCAGAGTTCTTCGGTTCCACGCGGGACAACAGTTGACTCACTTCAAGCTGCACCCGGGTGAGGTGGCCCATGCGCCGCGCATGATCGTCCAGTTTTGGAAGGGGGGCGATTGGATTGGTTCGCAAAATGTTTGGCGTCGGTGGATGAAGTTGCATAACATGCCGCGGCCTGGCGGGCATTTGCCCAAACCGATGCTTCTGAGCTACACCGGCCGCTTTTACGAGGAGATGGCCAAAGCGACCGAGCAGAACCAACTTATGTGTCTCCAGCGATATCTGGAAGAAAAGATCGGCCAGGATTGCTGGTGGACCGACGCCGGCTGGTATCCGTGTCGAGGAAGCTGGCCCAATACGGGCACGTGGGAAGTCGATAAAACGCGGTTTCCGAACGGCCTGCGAGGCGTCACCGATGTTGCCCACCGTCAAGGCATGAAGACGCTCCTTTGGTTCGAGCCGGAACGGGTTACCCCTAAAACCTGGCTTTTCGACAATCACCCGGAATGGTTGCTGGGAGAGGTGTTGCTGAATCTTGGTAATCCTGAAGCGCTTCAGTGGTTGACCGACCATGTCGACAAAACACTCACGGAACAAGGAATCGATCTTTATCGCCAAGATTTCAATATGGATCCGCTCCAGCACTGGCGAACCAACGACGCACCCGATCGTCAGGGGATGACGGAAAACAAGCACGTCATGGGCTATATGCAGTTTTGGGACGAACTATTGAGACGCCGCCCGGATATGTTGATCGATTCGTGCGCCTCAGGCGGACGCCGGAACGAGCCGAACGCCATGCGCCGCGCCGTCCCCCTCTGGAGAACGGATCACGCCTATCGCGTCGTCCCCGGTCAGTGCATGACGCATGGAGCATCGCTCTGGTTGCCCTACTACGGAACCGGAGTTACCGCGTGTGCGTCGACGGCCTACATGGGTGGCGGAGAAACTCCGGTCGAACCGTACGCTTTTTGGAGTACGGCCACACCGGCAATCAATCTCACGCTCGATATTCGGGAGAAGGGAATAGACTACGGCGCGTTGCGCACGCTAATCAAACAGTGGCGGAGGGTCAATCGGTACTGCGACCCAACGCGCCGGACTAGAGCAATGACCGGATGCCATTGCGAACCTCCTTGTTCAGAGATGCCGCTAGCAGGCAGACCGCGTACAAGGGGTAGCTGTGCAGGTCGGGCAAAACAGAGAAGTTGTGACTCGAGAAGCGGACACCGTACGGGGAGATTTCTTTTTTGGACTCGAGAAATATCCGCATGCTTTTCAGATGCCCCGTGGCACCGCTCTTGACTTCCAGCGGGAGCACCATGTCACCGGCAGGGATCACATAATCAACCTCCGCATTGCTGGAACGCAATTCCCGATGCCAGTAGTGAAGCTTCGCGGATAGGTGAGCTGGAAAGTAGGCCAGCAGCTCCTGGCCCACATAGGATTCCACCAGGGCCCCGGCATTCACGAATGTTGCGATTGGATCAAGAATCCACGGGCTGCCGTCAAAGCCGAGTATCGACTCGGCCAACCCCACATCCAGAAACAGAGTCTTGAATCTCTCCGGGTCTGCTTCCGCCCCGAGAGGAAGCCCTGTTGCCGCAGTCTGACACACCGGATGCGCGACTCCCGCCTTGACCAGCAGGTTGAGCGCGGGTTGCAGTTCGCGACGCCGCCAGTTCCCACGGAGGCGACTGAATACGAACTTCTTTCCGAGAAATCGAGGTACTTCATCGAAGAGCAGATCGACGTACTTGACCTGATGCTTCTTACTGTACTTCATAAAATCTTGACGGTAGGTTCCCGCTAATCGAAGGTGAACCTTGGAACATCGTTTGAGATCACCGTAACGGATCCATTCCTGGACCGCCTCGGGCATGCCGCCAACGGCAAGGTATTCGGCCACATCACGGAGAAGAATCTGATGAACGGCTTCCGGCAACCGTTGATCGCAATCATGGTCCGTGAGGGCTTCAATCGAAAGGGCCTTTCCCTTGGCGGAGAGGAACTCGACGAACGACATTGGGTACATGGTGAAAGAATCGACCCGTCCAACCGGAATGCCGATCTCTTCGATGACAAAGTCGATCAGCGAGCCAGCGGCGATGACATGCAGTTTAGGCATTTCCTCGCTGAAGTACCTCAGGGCCGTGAGTGCATGCGGCACCTGTTGGATCTCGTCAAGAAACAGCAGTGTCCGCCCGGGCTCAATTGGCTGATTGCACAGGAGCCCAAGGTCGCGAATGATTCGCTGAGGATCGAGATCACGGTCGAATACCGAACCATATTCCGGATTCTTTTCGAAGTTGATCTCAACCGAGTTGGCGAAAGATTCAGCGAAATGCCTGGTAGTGAAGGTTTTGCCGACCTGCCTCGCACCTCGGATCAGGAGTGATTTCCGACTTGGGTCGGATCTCCACTCATTCAAGTAGTAGTCGAGAACACGTTTCATTTCCGCGCCTCACCAACAGGCCATGGCTGTATTTCAAGCAAATTATAGCTTGGACACGGTCGTAAATCAAGGCAATTCGGGTCGGCTTTTGGTTGTATTTCAAGGGTTTTGATTTGTTGGTCTGATCGGTTGCCTGGCTTGTTTGGGAAGGTGACCCAGGGTTCGGTGTTTCGGTGTTTCGGTGGTTTGTGATCGGTGATCGGTGATCGGTGGTCGGTTGTCGGGGGTCGGGGGTCGGGCGTAGGTGGTCGGTGTGGGGTGAGGCTTGTTGTTGGGCTCAATTGGGGGATATTGCTGTGGGCCCTGGGGACTTGGTGTTCCGAGGGCCTGTTTTATTTTGGCTTCTTGTGTTAGTAACCGGCTCCGCAGTGGAAATGCCTGGATCTGGTACAAGTTGGTGAATGGGAATGCAAACCATGAATAAGTGGTGGGTGGGTGGGTGACCGTCTCCTGCTGGCTGCGAGAATGTTTCACCGAGGCCTGATAGAACGGCTGGTCTGCTCAGGTCGAGGCATCGAAGGACTGTCGGTGGAAAATGATGGACCTACTCAACAAACGGAGGAGATCTGGCGGGATTTGGGCATCCCTAAAGATCGGATCACCCGGATCGATGGGCGGAATACGAGCGAAGAAATAATGCGGATCAGCAGGCTATTGAAACAGTCGCCACCTGGCACGCGGGCCGGACTGATCACGTCGGCCTGCCATATGAAAAGAGCCATGCGTTTGGCTCGATCGACGGGAATCGCACTGGAGCCGTTACCAGCCGATTTCAAGTCGACTGAGAGGATCGTGACCATTTTGGACTTCCTGCCCAACGGAGAAGCTTTTTTCTATACCAACACGGCTGTGCGTGAGATGTTGGCAGCTGCGGTGGGGCGGTGATCGGTGTTTCGGTGTTTCGGTGGGAAGCGAGGAAAGAGTTCTAATTGCATAACGCCACCTTCACGTAGCTCGGTCTCTCTGAGACCTGAAGAAATGCAGGGCCTGGTGCGAGGAGAAATTGTAACCTGGAGAAAAGCCGTGACTCAACTGATATTTTCCATTTTTCTCATCCTGGTGATGCGTCTACCGGTTGCGATAGGGCAGCAAGCGGCCCAACCGGAACAGTGGCGTTTTACCCATGGGGCGGAGTTTCCAGGAGCAGCGGGTAATTTTTCCATCGCTGCCGATGGCACCGGGCATCTCCATTTCGACTTCAGAGGAGGCGGATCGTATGTGGGTGCGGTAAACGATTTTCCATCGCCGCTGCGCCTGGCGAGCGTGTCGTTCAAGGTTCGCAAACCGGTGGAGGCACATCTGACGGTCCGTATCATCGACAGCACCAACCAAACGCTGCAGGAACCACTCTATTTCGATCACGGCGACTGGCAGCGGGCGCGCATGGACATGGGCGGTTTCGACGGGTACTACGGCGGCGCCAACGATGGCATGTTGCATCCGCCCGTCAAGGCCTTCGCGATCCTGGTAGAATCGAAGCATCTTGACAAAAAGACGGGGGAAGTTGAGGGCGTTCCTGTTTTCCTGGAACTGCCCCTGCACATGCCGAAAGATCGGAATTTCGTCGAGGTGGAATACCGATTCACGGCAGAAGGCCTGGAGACCGCCGCTGCCCGCACGACCTATACCCGCCCACTGGATGCGGTAGAAAATGTCACGCTTAAACCCGAATCGCCCTGGGGAATGGGGGTCTATCTTTACCGCTACCCCAAAGGAAAGATCATGGAACGAGCCGCGAGAATGGCGGCAGAGGCGGGCGTCAAGTGGTCTCGAGAAGAATTCAGCTGGGGCCGTATCGAAACCGCGCCGGGTGTCTACGACTTTGATTTCTACGACAGCGTGGTCGACACGGCGCATCAACATGGCATCAGCGTATACGGGCTGCTCTCCTATTGGGGACGATACACGGAACCCTACACGCAACAAGGGATCGACGATTTTTGTCTCTGGACCCGCGAGGTGGTGCGGCGGTACAAGGATCGGATCAAGCATTGGGAAGTCTACAACGAA
>JAJRWS010000568.1 GCA_024276705.1 Planctomycetota bacterium
ACCTAACCACATCCTGATGCAATCTTCACTTAACCGCACTAATCGTGAATCTCATGAGCGCAGATTAGCGTAGATTAGTGTTCTCAACTTTTTTATTTACGTTCCGGTTTTTTTGTCTCAGCCCCATGTTATTTCGATCCCGATCCCGATAGTTTTGATGGTGCTAGTAAATGCCCTGGGGCTCAGGGCTCAGGAAGGCTGGAGGGTAGAGAAAAGGGCTTTGCCATTACTTCCGTGGCTTGGAGCACCTGCTGTATCTCCCCAACTCCCCCAGTCCCCAACTCCCCAGTCCCCAACTCCCAGCCCCCACACTACCAGCGGAAGGCCAAGGTTCCCCACGCGAGGCCGGCGCCGAATCCGCACATCAGCACGATTTGGCCGCGCTCGATCATTCCAGCACGCACCGTTTCGTCCAAGGCAATGGGGATGCTGCCAGCGGATGTGTTGCCATAACGGGCCATGTGCTTGATCACTTTTTCCTGACTCACTCCCAAGGTCTCGACCGCCACATCCAAAATTCGCTCATTGGCCTGGTGCAACAACCACCAATCGACCTGCCCGACTTCCAGCCCCGCCGCCTGCAGCACTTCGCGGCTGGAATCTTCCACTACGCGCACTGCCCACTTGAACACGGCTCGGCCATCCATTTGCATAAACCAGGAACGGTCATTGGCAGCGGCCGGATCGAATACGCGTCGTGAACCGCCGGTGGGCCGGCAGAGCAAATCGGTTTTCGAACCATCCGAACCCAGCACGTAGCTCAGGGCGCCCTGTTCACGGCTGCCTGGCGCCAGGATGACGGCCCCCGCGCCGTCGCCAAACAGCGGGAAAGTCGAACGGTCGGTGGGATCGAGAACGCGCGAATTCGTATCCGAACCTATCACCAGTGCCCGCCGACTGCAGCCGGTGGCCACGAATTGCATACCGGTCACCAAAGCGTAGGTGAACCCGGCACAAGCTGCCGAAACATCCATCGCGGCACACTGCAAACCCAACTGGTCCTGGACGGTGGTCGCCGTGGCCGGCATCAGTTGGTCTGGAGAAAGGGTCGCCAGTACGAGCAAATCGATCTCTTCGGGATCCGTCCCGCTCGTCGCCAGTGCCTGGCGTGCCGCGGCGACCGCCATGTCGCTGGTCGCCATCCCGGCTGGCGCATGACGGCGCTCGCGAATGCCCGTGCGTTTGACCAGCCATTGCGGATCGCTCCCCAACGACTGGAGATCCTCGTTGGTCACCACCTGCTCGGGAAGAAAACTGCCCGTGCCGACCATCTGCACACCAGTCAGCTTGCGCAAAGGCCATCCGCCCGCGAATACGGCGCGCCTGCTCATAGTCCTTGGGCCTTTCGCTACTCGATTGGCCGCAACCGAGAAATCCACTCGGCCCGGCACCTCACGGTCACCAAAATCGATAGCACGCAGGTTACGCCCTGCCTGAAATTACCGCAAGAGGCGATCGCGTCCGGCACAGGCGGAATTATGCCCGCGATCCGTAAGCGTTTACAGGTCGGTGAGCCTATAAAACACGAGCTTTTCTGAGCCCTCAGAATATGCTGTCGTAGAAAGCAGCCGTGTTGTACAAGGATCGGGCTATCAAGTCACGAACCAAAAATCAAAAACGCACGAAACACCGCAAAGTCAGTATTTCATCAAACCTTAACGGCTAGTACGTCCGACCCGTGAACGGTTACCCGCGATCCAAGCGGCACCCCGCGACGTTCGCGAAAAATCAGGCCGCACGGCGTCGGTGGCGGTAGAGAATGGCATTGCCTTCCTTGCCCACGATACGGATCGCTCCGGTCTCACGCAGGCAATAGGCCATCCGCTGAGCCGTGTGTCGGGGCATCTTGAGTCCCTCGGCCAGGTGACCCGTATGAAAGGTCGTGGGCAAACCAGAAGGGAGCAACCTGCATAAATCGGCCGATTTCTTAAACCTGAATGTCTCGACGACACGCACCAGACGTTGATCTTCCACCTGAAAATCATTACGCCGCCAGCGCCGCCGACGCCCATGGCCCGGGTAACGCAACTCCTCGACCTCCACCAGCGGCACTTCGAGAACCAACCGCCGGTGTGGAAAAACTTGCACGAAGTAGACCAATTCCTCGAACAGGTCGAGCAGCTGCGCCCGCTTGGGACTGAAACGCTTGGAAATCACCCGGCCCTGCTTCTTGTCCTGCTTGATGAGTTGTTTGCGCGCCACCAACGGCTTGACCACCAGGACCCGATGTTTCTCGAGGAGCGTCGCCACCTTGTCTCGGATAGCAGCGAGGGAACCATGCTGAATTTCAATCAGTTGCCCGCGCCTCACCGCGTCAATGCGATACCCGTCGCAGGCGACTTCCTGCCGATTGCCAGCACCCGCATAGATCGCCTTGAGCTCGCGGTGGAGTGATGTTTCCATGGGTCACGCCAGTGCTTTGTCAAACTTATCTTTTGGATTGTCGCGTGCTTGACTCTTACCATGCCCTTGACTCTTACCATGCCAGTAGGAGTGGATGCGGCAATACAAAAGTAAGGCTTGACCAGATACTAGATTCCAAAATCACGAATCGTGAAGAGTGTCGTCAGCTCAAAACCCTTTTCGGCAAAAGCCTCGCGGCCCCCTTCCAGCCGGTCGACGATCGCCAGGACTCGGCGCACGCGCAAACCGACGGCCAGGCAATGCTCGATTGCCTTCAGCGACGACCCACCCGTGGTGACCACATCCTCGACGATGACCACTTCCTCGCCCGCCAGGTACGGACCCTCGACATGCTTGCCGGTACCATGCCCTTTGGGTTCTTTGCGCACCATGATGCCGCGCAAGGGGCGCTTACGCGATCCCGCCAAGGCCAACAAGGCACCGGTAATCGGGTCGGCCCCAATCACCATGCCTCCCACCAGCTCGGGCCATGGCTCCGCCAAAAGCTCGAGCATCCCTTCGCCAATCAATTTAGCGCCGCCCGCGTCGAGCGTGACTTGCCGACAATCGAGATAGAAACTGGCCTGCTTGCCCGAAGCCAATGTGAACTGGCCGAACTTGAGCGCCTGCTGCTGGATCAGTTGCTGTAATGCCTGGCGATCGTACATTTCAAATCTCTCACCTGCGAATGATTACGTTCGATCCAACCGACAAGATGTCAAACAAGTCCCGGACATCAGCCGTCTTCATCCGGATCACACGATTCTCCGGTTCCGTCGCCACCGAAGGCGAAGCGGATTCCGGTCCTTTCAGGATGGCAATCTGGCTCGTCTTGCTTGCCGTATTGGTCAAGATGAGGCTCTGTTCCTCCATGGCCTCCGCTCCTCCATGGTCTCCGGGAGCCGTGACCGGCCCCGCCGATGCCATGTTCAGATTACCCGGTGTGACGAGCTTTTGGTCCACTTTCCATTGGCCCTCTTCCACGGTCACCTGGGGGTCAATATCGATGGAAAATTTGCCTGCGTAACGACGCGCCAGCATGACCGTCAACTGGCGGTCCCCCAGATCGATCAAGGCGGAAAACGGACCGCGCACGACCTTGAGCTTCTGCCCCGGCTGCAATTGATCCAGGCGATTGATCCCATTGATCTTGGCCAGCAATTGCCACGGCACGTTATATTTACTGGCAATGTCCTCCAGCCTTTCTCCTGCCTGCACTCGATAGGACGGTTCCAGACGATGCTCGGTGGAATAGATCACCGACCCGGCAAGTTGACTCAACAGGGCATCGACCTCTTGTTTTTCTTTCGGTGCCAGCGAAGGATCGCCATACCAATCGGAAAGCAATAACAGGGCTTGCGACAGTTCGCCCCGATCGAGCGCTCCTTGCACGGCCAGGCGTGTGGCGGCAAACAGCGAAGCTTGGGGAGAAGTGGGAGTTGGCGGTTGCCCTGCTGTCGTGGACACCCCAGATGACGGTTGGGTTTCGGCCCCATGGTGATCGTGGCCCTGGTGGGAAACGGCTGTCGCCGTCGCTCCCTGGGTAACTTCCGGGGGTGTACTCGGGAGTGCGGATTGGACGGCCGTCGCTGCGGGGATTTCCGGTAGCGGAGGCAAATCGGGCAGCGTGGTGCTCCTCAGTGAATCTTGCGTGGGGGAATCTTGCGTGGTCCTCGACGCCGCTGCCGCCTGGAAACCGGGGGCTGCCTGGAGTACGCCGGTTTGCTGCCCGGGGTTCGGAGGCGCCACGGAAGTATTCGGTACCGACGCGGAGGGCGCGGCTTGCGGAGTGAAACTCGGTGCTTCCTGAACCGGGCTCGCGGCAGCGGGCGTTTGGTAGCCTGAGATCGCGGCACGATTCGCCGGAACTGGTTGGTCGTGGATATCCACCTCGGCAGGCAACGACCAATCGGCGACATCCACCGGCAACTGCGGTTCGGTTTCGTTGATTTTGAAATACAAATAAACACCGGCAACGGCCAACAATGTGATCGTCGCCAGGGGTCGAATTGAATTCACGGCTCGTCCTCCTTGACGGACTGGGGAAACATGCAATACGAGTGAAACTCAGCCGTTCCAAGCAGTGGCCGATGAAGCCGACCCGCCTGCGTGCTAGCAGTTAAAAACGTCGGCTCCTGGGCGGCTTATCGCCCTGACCCACGTAGGGCCACGGAGTAATTTGGAAGTACTGAAACTTGATTCTGTTACGATACGAACATTCGCACCGCAAGTTTGCTCGTCGATAGTTCAAATATTGTGTATGTTATCCTGGCAACGAAGGCCCGTTCCCTGAAACCCTATGCGTTGAAACCGATGGTTTACTCCGATTGGTCCGATTCCCCGTTGGAAGAGTTCGAGTATCCCGACGAGCCCGACCAGGACAATGATTTCGACCAGGACGAGGAATTCGACGATTCGGATACCATCCCCTGCCCCGAATGTGGCGAAGACATCTATGAAGACTCGCCCGCCTGTCCCTACTGTGGTCATTACATCACCTCAACCGCCAGCACATGGTCCGGGCGGTCCTCGCTTTGGTTAGGGATCGGCTTGGCTGGCATCCTGGCAGTCATCGCGGCCCTCGTCCTGGGAGGGTTCTGAGTTCTACTCGAGCCTCTCTTTTCGCCAGGCCGCATATAGGTGCCATCCTCCGATAACGATTCATTCCGGCAGCATACATGGCTGGTCGCCAAGGATCCCAAATCGCAAGGATCATAGATAAACCTCAACTTGAAGGCTACCTCAATCTTGGTGCACCCTCAGGGTTCCACAGGGTTTGCATCCGGAAACAGGTGTGGTCTCCAAATGGGGGGTGAATTACAACACAAGTCGTCGAATGACGGTCTCAATGGGAAAGCGAGAAAAGCGGGGGGCAAACGACACCAATGCCTGGCGAACCCTGTCATGCGCCCACAACGGGAGGGTGCGGAAACGCACTTGACACTTTCCAACTCGCGCCTCGCAACTCGCGTCTCACCGTGCATGCATTGCTAGCGGTGGCGATTCTCGATGGCCAGCGCGGCCGAGTGGAATCGGCGTGGACTTCCCCTGGCAATTTTGTCAAGACTGAATCCAGCAAAACCATGGATATTACCTGGCATGGAACTCACAGATTCCCCTTTGTGACTCCTCTGGCCGGCAAGTATAATCGGCTTTTGGAAACAACTCGAAGTGATGCGTGATGACCTGAACCGTAACAACCTGGCGTTCCCAGGATCACCACCCTCAGCGGCTGATTCTTTTGAACGCAGAAAGCAAATAAACGTGTTATCTGTTCGCCCAAAAATTGCCGAATTGGTTTTTCGACTGTATGGAAGATCGTTACACCCCGAACTGTTTGTCATTCATCAAACCCGGACGATTGAACGTGGCAACTACCAGGCCAAAGTTTTGATCACCAGCGCGGGCCATGTGGTGCAGTGGTGTTATCAGGGGCTTACTCTCACCGAAGTGGCAGCCGCGGCACACCATCCCATGCCTCAGCGACGGCGTCTGATGGCGCATCGGTTACGGGGAAACCGGTCCGACGGCCTGCAATGCCGCGGCGGCATCCAGTACGAAATGAATTTTTCTCTGGAACCCGCCAACCCGAAAAAATTCATTCTCTACCAGAAAGAACTAACTCTGCAGGCTACACGACAAGGCATGTTGCACCAATTCGACGCGGGCAGTCGGCTTGAGATGGGAGCCTTGAGCTATATCAACATGCAATCTCGCGACAAAACATTTCGCGTGCAGGCATTCCACACCTTCCCGGAAGACTCAGCGCTGCTGAAAATCCAGTCCTGGTTCCGGCTACCGTAGAGGATGCGGAAAGCAGAGAGCTAAGAGCTATTTTCCCTCTGTTGCTTGCGGCTGGCTAACTCCTGCTCAAAAAAGGCCAACTGCCGTTTGAGGGCGTGGACATGTGGGTCCAATTGGGCCGCTTTGCGTTGTTGTTTCAACGCCCCTTCCAAGTCTCCCGTGGCGTAAAGGCAGCGGGCATACGTATCGAGAAAACTTGCTTCCTCAGGTTGCCATTTCAGCGAAGCTCGGGAGTAAGCCAAGGCCTGCCGGGTATCGCCCTCCGTGTTGGCGATCAGCCAGGCCCAATGATTCAATAGACTGGTGTTCTTGGGATATTCACGAATCTGCTGGGACAAAACCATACTGACATTCTTGATCCGTTTCAGCGTTTCTTGCCGATAGGCCTTGTCAGCACCTTTCAATCGGTACATGGCAATCAGTACGTCGGCATCGATTTCGTAGCGGTCGACGGCCTTGCTCAAATGAGCCCGTTGTCCGACATAGTCACCCTGGCTCTCCGCATGGCAAGCGAAATAGTACTCTTTCCGCGCACTGGTCACGGTGATCTGAAAACGCTGCTGGGGATCTTTCAAGACCTGCTTCTCCTGCTGTGGGTCCGCCCTGATTTCATCCTCTATCTCTTGCAGCAATTTGGCTGCTTCGAGATAACGTAATCGGTCGTGCAGCCACATGGACAGATCCGTCCGCGCCGTCATCGCCTCATCGCTGAGGACAGGAAATGATTGAGTCACAAAACGCCATTCACGTTCCGCCCAATCGAAGTGGTCCATTTCCACCAGTTGGCTGGCCAGACCATTCCGGTCTTCCACGTCGCCGGTCTCCAGGTGGAAGGCGCGATTAGCCAATTCCGTGGCCCGCTCATTCTGCCCCTGCTTGGCTCGTATGGCTGCGACCCGATAGAGCAATTCACGGTGCGTTTTGATGGCAGCGTCATACTTGGCCACTAACCGGTCGAGCACTTGCCACTGCTCACTTTGCAAAACCCAATCGAGCGCATAGGCCAGGCCGCTCGCGGACGATTCGCCAGCTCGGACATACAAGTTGATAACTCTCTCCAGCACTTCCACCAAGGCACCCGATTGCTGCAACCGCTGGCACAGGTCGAGCTGGTGGTGCAACAGCTTCAAGACGATTTCCTCGTCCGTGGTGGTTGACTGCGTGCCGAGCAATTGCATCTCGGCATCCACCAACCGGGTCCAACGAGCCACTTCGGCAGCTGAGTCACCCAAGTGGTCAGGATCGCGTTGCCCCAGACAGGTACGGATCCAGGCAACCGCGCGCCGGTGACTGCGACCCAGCTCCTGGACAATCGATCGGGTATCCAATGCGGCAGCCGTTGCCTCTGCCGAAGATATTTTCCGAATCACATCCAACGCAGCTTCCCGCGACAGCAGGGGGGACGGATCGAAGCGGGCAATGCGGCCCAGCACCCCCAGCCCGTGTGGATCATCCAGCGCGGCCAGCCGGGCAATGCAATCGAGCCGATTCGCTTCCGAGAGCTCTCCATAGTGGGCCATCCATTGACGAATGCTCGCCGGATCTTCGGCGTGAACCCATTCGATTTTCATCTGTCCCAGGATGTAGCGAGCCCGAGTGGCCACCTCCAAATCGGGGTGATGTTCGACCAATTTCAGTTGATCGAACGCATCGGCCCCCAGTTGCAGCAAGACCGATTCCGCTCGCTGGCGCAACGCATACTGGCCGCTCCCGAGCAATTCGATCCAACGCTCGATCGTCTGTACCTCGGCATGCGAATCGGCTGTGGCAAAGCCTTCCCTCGGCGTGGTTTCAGCTGGCGGCTTCACCCGCTGCCCGAGAGGCAAACCGGCGGAATCTCCCCGAACTGCAAGCCCTTCATCGCTGGCACACCGCACGCCACTCCAAGGGCAGAACAGCATCAATAGGCAGCAAACGGTTGTTGGAACGCATCCACGAGTATGCATCGCACGTATCCATCATGGCGAGACGGGAGAATACCGTTTGTTATTTCACGAACAACGGCCTTCCCTGCGTCAGGAAACAAACCCAATGCCACTTACTTTGAGCCGTAGGCGCTAGCCTCGGGTGCTACCGAGGCAACGCAAATCCTATAAAACCCGAGGCTAGCGCCTACGGCTCAATTGTTTGAATCGACAAAGCGAGTGGCATTGGGTCAAAACCGCGGGTCGACCCCTCACATCTTACCCCGATCCATCGTCTCGGAGCAACCTGATTAACGCGCACCTTCCATCTTCTCGATGTACTGCCGCAAGCGTTCCAATTCGTCCGTGACACCTCGTAGCGTGAGCATGTTTTCCACTCGTTTGAGCAGCTCGATCTTGTTGACTGGCTTCGAAAGAAAATCGTCGGTACCCGCTTCGACGGCCCGTTCAATATCTCCCAGCTCGTTCAGGGCGGTCACCATCAGAATCATGATGCCACTGGTTTGAGAATCGTCTTTGAGTTTTTGACAAACTTCAAAGCCACTGAGTTTGGGCATCATGATATCGAGCAAGATCAAATCCGGCTGGAACGAAGAGACCTTGTCCAGCGTATCCTGGCCATCCACGGCAATCGCGATCTCATGGCCCAAACCACTCAAATAAGCCTCCAACAACTCGACATTGGCCTCGTTGTCATCGGCAATCAAAATACGTGGTTTCTGTTTATCGTGATCCATGCTGGAACTTCTCCCTTGTTACGAACACCGGCCTCTCACCCTCTCCACACGCTGCCGTCGGGTCACCACTCATTTCCTTATGCAACGCTTTATCCCCCACCACCCGAGGCTAGCGCCTTCGGCTCAACCCATCTGGAATCCTACCTCCGCTCCTCATGGTACCGGGAATTGCTCGCACAACTGACGCACCTCGGCCCGAATCGTCTCTTGCGTGCTGTCATCTTCGGGTGCGCGCAAGGCGGTGAGCATCCAACGGCCGATGGAACGCATCTCGTCCACTCCCATCCCTCGGGTCGTCAGGGCCGGCGTACCAACGCGGATCCCCGAAGGATCCATCGGTTTACGCTGGTCGAACGGCACCATATTCTTATTCACGGTGATACCGCATGTCCCCAGAACCGTCTCGGCCAGTTTGCCACCGAGGCCCAGGCCAGTCACATCGACCAACAGCAAATGGTTGTCGGTACCGCCGCTGACCAGGCTCAACCCCCCACTGGCCAAGACCTCCGCCAGGGCCTGGGCATTCTCGATCACCTGCTGGCAATAGGTCTTGAACTCCGGGTTCAGCGCTTCGCCAAAGCAGACCGCCTTGCCAGCAATCACGTGCATCAGCGGTCCTCCCTGCAAGCCGGGAAACAAACGGCTATTGAGCGTCTTGGCATGGGTTTTCTTCGCCAGACAAAGGCCGCCCCGAGGACCACGCAACGTTTTATGCGTGGTGGTCGTCACGTAGTCGGCCAACGGCACCGGATTGTCGTGCAAGCCAGCCGCCACCAGGCCCGCATAATGGGCCATGTCGACCATCAGCTTCGCGCCCACGTCGGCGGCAATTTCCGCAAATCGAGCATGCGGAATCTCGCGCGGGTACGCGCTCGCGCCAGCCACGATCAGTTTCGGCCGGTGTTCGCGGGCCAGTTGCGATAAGCGGTCGAAATCGATGCGATGGTCATCCTCACGAACGCCATAGCTGACAAAGTGGTACAACATGCCCGAAATATTCAGCCGCATGCCGTGCGTGAGGTGGCCCCCATGGGCCAGGTCGAGCCCCAGCACCGTATCGCCTGGCTCCAGGGCGGCCAGATAGACTGTCATATTGGCCTGCGAACCGGAATGAGGCTGAACGTTAGCATACTCCGCGCCAAACAACTTTTTTGCCCGTTCGCGGGCCAGGTTTTCGATCACATCGACATACTCGCAACCGCCATAATAGCGGCGGCCCGGGTAGCCTTCAGCATATTTATTCGTCAGCACGCTACCGACTGCCTGCATCACCGCCTGGCTAGTGTAGTTTTCGCTGGCGATCATTTCCAGCCCATCTTGCTGGCGCTCAATCTCCTGGGCAACCGCGGCCCAAACCTCGGGATCATTGGCCTGCAGGGGATTTTCCAGTGGTGTGTTCATGCATGCGATTGTTACTTGCCAGGGGGCCCCTCGTCAATCCGTAGTGAAACGACAACCGTGCCTTCATTATCCGCCAGCCGGGCCGACGAGTCGTTCACTCGCAGATAGAGTACCGCATCGTGCCGGGGCGTCAGTCGGTGCTCCAGGCCCACGGCGAACGGTTCCAGCCAAGCCGCGGCGGCGGTCGCAGAGCCCGGACGATCCGCCCCGGTGGCCAACGCGGAACGTGGCGTCTTTGCCGCCGGCAGCAGCACCGCCAACAACTTGCCCAAAGGCTGACCCGCATGGTACTGGAGCGTGATGCCACCCGGTTCGCTGTGCCATACTTCTTCAGGGTCGCTCTGGCGGGCAACCACAAACTGACCCCGCGCGGTCAAACGATAAGCCTGGCCAGCGCGGAGCAGCCAACCGGTCGATTGCCAGCCGCGGTCCGAGGCGATCGAAGCCGTTGCAACTCGCCGGCCGAGCGGCCGCGCGGGCACCTGCCGAATGGCCATGCGGGCGAAATCATGGCCGAATTCCAGGGTCGAAACGAGACTCCGCCACTGCAGGCTCAGCTCGGGCCACACCGGTTGGAACTGCTGGCGAAAATAGTGCTGAAAATCGGCCCGCGCGGCGACTTTCGGCAACTTGCGGAAAGTGGCCTGGAACCGGGGATCGGTATCGAGCAGCTTTGCCAGGGCCCAGCACCAGGCGTACTGGGCGGTCGTCATCGGCACCAGTTGCTCCGCTTGCCCCTGCGTGCCCAGATGCAGCACGGCCGGCAGGCTGGGAGCCTGACGCCGCCGATAGGCTTCCCGAATGAGCTTAATCCGTCCCCACATCGGCACTTCCTTGCGACTGGCGGGCATTTGCCGCAACCGGAGTCGGCGGCCATCCCACCGATGCGTGGCCAACAGTTCGGCCATCCCTTCCATGTACCAGGGAGTCCCGCAACCGCCCAACTGGGTCCACATGAACGCATGCGTTCCTTCATGCAACAACAGATGCCGCCGGTAATAATCGCTCGGCTGCTCCAGCCACCACAGTTCATCTCCCTGGGCATAGCCATTTTTGAACTGCCGGTTCGTTTCAGGCAACAAATCGAGCTGGGCGAACAGCTCCCGGTCGTCCATCAAATAACCCTGCACGTGCCAGTCGGCCAGGCTGGCCAGCGGCACCCCGAAATATTCCGCCCACTGTGGCACGGCTGCGTCGAACACGGCCGGCAACTGATCGACCGCCACCCTGGACGGCAAGTCGGTGTAAAGGGTTAAATGACGCCCGGCCAGTTTGCGGATACCGGCCAGCGCCGCCCGCCGCTGGTCGACCTGACGGTGTTTGGGTCGGACTGGCCGAAGCGCACGATTCGGGGAAGTTTGACCGACCGCAACGGTCGACCAGAAGCCAAGAAACCAGGCTCCCAGCAGCAGGTGGCATGCGCAATGCCCGTGGGAAACAGAAGGCTCGCGCCATGCGTGTCTGCCATCCATTCCCAGGCCAAGCCATGTTCGCATCACAACTCCAAACTTTTTCAAGACGGCACACACTCGGGAGAGGATTGACTTAGGATCGTTCGAGAAATAACTGGCATGTTTCCAGGCCCCTCACCCTGCCCTCTCCCCCAAAGGGGCGAGGGGACATCGGACAGTTATTTCTCGAACGATCCCTAT
>JAJRWS010000569.1 GCA_024276705.1 Planctomycetota bacterium
GCAATCCCAACGATGGCATCGCCTCGGAACTGGACGTGATTGCCGTGGTCGTCATCGGTGGCACCTCGCTGGCCGGTGGCAGAGGGAGCATCCTCGGCACCGTGATCGGCGCACTGATCATTGCCGTGCTGACAAACATCCTCGGCCTGCGAAACGTCGACGCCAACATGCAATTAATGCTCAAAGCGGCTATCATCGTGCTGGCGGTTACCCTGCAACACCGTCAAGGGAACATATAGGGTTCAGGGTTCAGGGTTCAGGGTTCAGGGTTCAGGGTTCAGGGTTCAGGGTTCAGGAAAAAAGGACGCCTGGTTTAATACCAAATTTTGTCTTCGTCTTCTTCCTATCGAAAATACAGTTGGGATGAGGGATGGGCAATTTTAAATTTGACCGTTACGTTCATGTATCCAACCCTTTGTCTTTACCCCTAAAAAGAAAGCCTATCGCCATGTACCAGAAAATGTCTCTCACCCACGCACTCGTCGTCTTTCCGGTTGTCGCCGCGTTGCTGACTGGCTGCAGCCAGCAACAACAGTCGTCCTTCAAGTACCTGGTAATTTTCAGCCAGTGCAACAACGCCGAACCGTACCGGGCGGCTCAGAACAAACGGTTCGAGGAACTGTTTGCCCAGCATCCGGAAGTAAAATTCGTGATCAGCGATGGTCAGGCTGATGCGTCGAAACAGATTTCCCAAATTGAAAACGCCATCCTGCAAAAACCGGATGTTCTGATTGTTGCCCCGTTTGAACGGAGTGCTCTGGCGGGAGTGATGGGTGAGGCCATGCAAGCGGGTATTCCCACGATTTGCCTGGAGCGGGACATTGCCGAACCCAATTTCACCACCTTTGTTTCCTGTGACAATGTGGAGATCGGCCGCATGGCAGGCCAATTCATCGTCGACTATCTCACGAAAAAGAATGGGCTCACGAAAAAGAATGGTGATCCAAAAGGAAAAGTAGTGGAAATCACCGGCATGCAAGGCGTGCAGGCCGCGACCTACCGTCACGACGGCACCTTTGAAGTACTGGAAAAACATCCGGACATCCATGTCGTTCATCAGGCCACCGGCAACTGGTTCCAGGCTGAGGCGATGGCACGAATGGAGGAGGCGCTGTCAGCCAACCCAGAAATCGATGTCGTCTACGCCCACAACGACCCAATGGCCTATGGCGCCTACCTGGCCGCCAAGGAAAAAGGCCGGCAGCAAGGGATTGCTTTCGTGGGTATCGACGGCCTGCCCGAGGAGGGGCAGCAATATGTCAAGGATGGCATCCTGGCCGCCACGTTCGAATATCCCTTGTGCGCCGACAAGGCCGTGGAGTTGACGATGCAACTGCTTACTGATCCGGAATTCGCGCCTCAAAAGAAATATATCCTCGACTCACGGGCGATCACAAGGTGAGGCTCCTCCGGCCGTAAACGGCTATCCTGATGCGTTGCCAAACCCCTCTGGTCGTAAAGCAGGGCGAAACCGTGTCGATATCGCCATGTAGCCTGAATGCGCGTATCGAAGGTGCGTCTTGCAACGTTCCTGACGATTATCTGCATGAGGAATGATTTTATCCGCAACATCGTCCTTGTTCCGTGCGCGTGACCTAGAATTGGGGGAGCCCAAAATCCACTGCAGGGCCCATGCGAACGCGCAACTTGAAATAAGGAAAATGGAAATGTCGCCAGCCGATGCCCTCATGGAATCTCCTACCGATTTTGTCATCGCGAGCGACGATAAGGCTACCCATCGAGATCGAGAGTTGCTGCGAGTCTTGCAACAAGAGAACCGCCAGCTCAAAAAGGGGCTCCTGAACATCCAGACCAATCTGGCGGAATCGGTTGCGGTCAACGAGGAAAACTTAACCAATTGCAAGGAGATCGAGTCGCAATGCGATCATCTGGGAAAGCAATCCCAGGCGATCCGCACCGAAACGACCGAACTCAACCAGGCGGTCGCCGAGTCACGTCTATCGGTCGAATCGACCGGCGAAAAACTGCACAATATTGGCAATGTGGCAAAACTCATTCAAGATATCGCCGATCAGACCAACTTGCTGGCACTCAACGCAACCATCGAAGCTGCTCGAGCCGGGGACGCAGGCAAAGGGTTCGCGGTGGTGGCGACGGAAGTCAAGGAACTCTCGCGCCAGACTCAGGAAGCCGTTGAGAATATTACTCTTGCCGTCGAGGAAATTCTGGAATCGTCAAAACGCATGTCGGGCGACATGCAACAATTGGAACAACAAAGCAACCATATCGAAGAGGTGGTGAACACCTTTGACGCTTGCATCCAGGACACCAACCAGCGAAACGTCCATGCCATTCGCCAAATCGTCGGCAGCAACGACCAGATTTTCATGAGCCTGGCCAAGCTGGACCATGTTATTTGGAAAGTCAATACCTACCTGAGTATCCTGGATCGCCGCCCGGCAATCGACTTTGTCGACTTCCACAATTGCCGCCTGGGCAAATGGTATTATCAGGGAGACGGCCAGCAATCCTTCTCGCGCATGCCCTCCTTCTCCAAACTGGAACGTCCCCATTCGGAAGTCCACAATGGAACCCGACAAATTTTCGACTTGCTCCAAAGTTCGGATGAAGATCTGCAACCACTCCTGGCAGCTATCGAGAAAATGGAACAGGGTAGTGATGGCGTCTTCCAATTCCTCGACCGCATCCTGCAGGAAAAGCAGGACGGCCAGATTCGTGGCTAGGAATGTGTTTTGAAATTCGCTTTCAGCCCAAAGGGCGAGCGAATCCACCTGTCGCAAGGCGTGCGAAGCAGACATATTGGCTTATACGTCGATGGAGCACAACGTAGCGACAGGTGGATTCTAGCCGACCGGCGGCGAAATTGGTATTTTAAAACACGTTCTAACCATCCACTTCGCTCGGTTGCAACGGATTCCGGGGCGCATCGTATGCGCCGAAGTCATTGAAGAAGTGCCGCTTCGCGAATCGATAGGCCCAACTCTTTTCCGGAATCGGTTCGGCCATGCTTGCCTGCGATGGCCTCGGAACAAGAGCACATAGTTCGCGGGTCGCGGACTGCCGTGCGGTCGTGTCTCGTGCTTCATGCAAAACATTCAGTTCATGGAGCAAGTCGGGCCGTTCCAATACAATACAGCCACGGGTGGTCGATGCGGCCAGGTCGCGAAAATCGCGCAAGTACTCGGAGTTATTGAACACGTCAGCCAATGCTCGCTTGTCGTAAATCGATTCCTTGGCAAACTGAATGATCGGACAAGGTTCAATATCTCCCCAGGGACTGACATGGTGCGTAAACCCGGTGGCCGCCGGGCAGAGTGCCTGGCCGTCGTGATCGTAGTAGGCATCGATGATGCCAATGGGCTTGCACACTCGCATTTCCACCACGAACCGGCGGATCCGCGTTTGCTCCTCGGGCGACAGGGCCAATTCAGGCGCCGCATCGGGGCCCATGGGCCGATAGATGTGGTACCACATGTAGAGTACTCCCAATTCGATCAACCGGTCCACCCACGACTCGCAAACCAGATCCTCCAGGTTCGTCTTGCAAACACTCGTGCAAACTCCCGTGACCACTCGATTTTCCACGCACCGGCGCAGGCCTTCCATCGTATGATTCAAAACGGACTGTCCGCCACGGCGCTGATCGCTGATGATTTCGTTTCCCTCCACACTGATCAGCGGGGTAACGTTTCCACATTGACGTAACTGAGCCGCGATGTCGTCGGTAATAAAATGGCCGTTCGTGAAGACCTGGAAGTAACAATCTGGATGCCGGCGGAAGATCTCCAGTATCTCCCCGTGCATGAAAGGTTCGCCACCGACAATTCCAAAAAAATAATTCCCCTGGGCGTTTGCTTCGCGGATGACTCGCGAGAGTGCGTCGATTTCTATCTTTTCCTGCTTTGCAGCGACGTCCACCCAGCAACCCTGACAGCGTAGATTGCAACTATTGATGATCGACAGGTAAAGAAAAGGCGGGAAGAATTCGCCTCGCGCCAGCCGGCGTTTATGTTTTCCGATGGCCCGCATCCCCTTGAAACCAAAGTTCCAGGCAAGTTTCCAGAGCAACCGCAGATCAGTTTCGGTCAACAAGCGTTTCGCATAACGAAAATACATGGGCGAGATAAAATAGGTGTCGGGTGTCGGGTGTCGGGTGTCGGGTGTCGGGTGTCGGGATCGGGATCGGGATCGGGATCGCTATTGGGTTCAGGTGTCGGGGTTCAGGGTGTCAGGTGTCAGGCTACAGGCTCCAGGTTACAAAGTACACCGGCGGCCTCTGGTCGTTCGATGAATTGTGGACGCCATCAATAAAACAGATGAGAACCACGAATGCACACGAATTGCTTTCCAGAGGCTAAACGCATTCTTGACTCATGCGGAAAACGGCATACACCACAGTTCCTTGATTTTTTTACACTTCGAGTTCGTACCAGATTAGCCACGGTACGAGTGCTCCCTGACACTCGGATTCGTGTCTATTCGTGTTCATTCGTGGTTCCTTTTGAAAAAAGCGAGACTATCCAGCCCGATTATTTCCACTGATCCACACATTTTACCCTTATTTTTGCCATTCCGGGCCGGGCCTTTCTCTCGATCGCTCGACAGTCGCCCCTGGGTTGCCTAGAATCAAAGGTTCGCCAGCGGTCGTGTTGGCATTCCCGCCAATCCTGGAGCCGATCGGCTCAAATGAGTATCCAGTTCGATGTGGAGCGGCTCATAGCCGCCAAACAGGCTGTTCGTACACAGCTTCTCGACCAGCGGTGCCCTGCCGGCCACTGGATCGGTGAGCTATCGAGTTCGCCACTCGCTACGGCTACGGCGATCAGTGCGCTCGTACTCGCTGAACAACATGGAGGGAGTGGTATCCTGCCTGTCTATTCGCCTGAAGGAGACGTTTCGTTTACCGATGCGGTCTACCAGGGTGACTTGAGCGAGCTGATCGTGGAGGCAGTCCATTGGCTGGCACGGCAACAGAATGAGGATGGCGGTTGGGGCGACATCAACCAGCCAAATGCCGGCCCCATGGATTTGCCCACCACCATCCCCAATGTTTCCAATATTGCCACCACGATGCTGGTTCAGGCGGCTTTTCATTTGACCGGTGTACCGGCCAAATACACCGATCTCCTGGAGCGGGCCGAGCAATATGTCCAGTCGCAAGGTGGCGTCCTGGGACTGAAGAAGCGTTACGGCGTGGACAAAACATTCGCGGTACCCATTCTGACCAACTGTGCACTGGCCGACATCCTGCCATGGCGGCAAGTCCCCGCCCTCCCCTTTGAAATGGCCTGTCTGCCGCAATCCTGGTACCACGCGTTGAACCTTCCGGTCGTCAGCTATGCCATTCCCGCTCTGGTGGCATTGGGCCAGGCCCGGCACTACCATGCGCCTTCGCGAAACCCCATGGTGCGATCCATTCGCCAGGCCGCGCGGAAACGCAGTCTGGCTTGCCTGGAGACCATGCAACCGGCAAGTGGTGGTTTCCTGGAGGCCACTCCCTTAACCGCTTTCGTTGTCATGAGCCTCTCCAGTATCGGCCTGGCGGAACACACCATCGTGCGTAAAGGGGTCGAATTTTTACTCGCTTCCGTGCGCGCCAATGGCAGTTGGCCCATTGATACCAACCTGGCCGTCTGGAATTCCGCTCAGGCCATCAACGCGCTCCAATGGGATCTTTCCCCGCAGCGATGCTCCGTCCACGCAAACAGCGCCCCGGGCATTGTGCTCGGCGATCCTCTTCCAGCAGGAAGTCGGCCCTCGCCCGAACAGTGCGACGCTGACATGGCTTCCCTGCATGCCAACGCAAAAAGTTATTCCGCGACAAAAGACCATTCCGAAACAAGGGGGCTGCCTGAGAAGGACGCCATGGCTGAAGCCATGGCGATCCTCGATTGGCTGCTGAATTGCCAGCATCGCCAGACACACCCCTACACTTCCGCCAAACCTGGGGGCTGGGCATGGACGGATCTGTCTGGTGGCGTCCCCGATGCTGACGACACTTCGGCGGTGCTCCTGGCACTGGCCAATTGGAAACACCGTTTTGGAAACTTACGTCAACAGGACGTTGACCCTGCAGCCGGAGCAGGAATTCGCTGGCTCCTCGATTTGCAAAATCGCGATGGAGGCTGGCCCACATTTTGCCGCGGGTGGGGCAAACTGCCATTTGATCGAAGTAGCACCGACATCACGGCCCATGCTTTGAGGGCCCTGCATGCCTGGAAAAACCTGTGGCACTTGGAACAAACCGACCTCCAGCTCCATCAGCAGGTGGCCCAAGCCACTCACAAGGGCCTCCAATTCCTTGAAAATGAGCAGTACGCTGACGGTAGCTGGATCCCGCTCTGGTTTGGCAACCAACAGCATCCGGAAGAGTGGAACTGTGTTTATGGCACCGCCAAGGTACTAATCATGTGCCATGAGTTGGGTATCCACCACCAGGCGATGGCCGAGCGTGGACTCTCCTGGCTGGCTGACGCCCAATTGGCTTGCGGTGGCTGGGGGCCCGCACCGTTTCCACCTCCAGTAGACGCAAAAAGTCGGCCAGAAAGCGGCAAACCCACGATCCAGAGGCCGAAACCTGCCGACAGTGGGCCCATTCCGGCAGGATCACTCGAAGCTCCCCACGGCAGTGTGGAGGAAACAGCCTTGGCTGTCGATGCTTTATTGGCCCTGCAAGACCAATGCGTCGGTGCCGAAAAGCGAGTGAAATCTGCTATAGAAAAAGGGGTCCACTGGCTTACGGAAGCCATTCTGGAGGACCGGCATCGCGATCCGGCACCCATCGGTTTTTACTTTGCCAAATTGTGGTATCATGAGCGGCTCTATCCACAGATTTTTGCCGTCCAAGCACTTGCCCGTACCCCCATACACTCGGGCCGAAGAATGGATAGCCATTCGCAAGACGACCGTTCAGTAGGCGAACGGGGCCAGGTAACCACAACAAAGTAATAGACCGAGAGATGGCCACCCCCATCTCCGGAAGAAGAACTTCAGGAGTCATCCACTTTGTCCACCGTGCCTGTACCTAAACCTGACGATACCATCGTGGAGGGCCTGGCCGCCTCCAACTCGGCCACTTCCACGGCAAGCGGGTCCACGGCAACCGGGTTACCCATCCGCCCACAGGCCAGCAGGCAGGGTAATTTTAGTGGGCGGCAAGCCTCTCCCAACAGGCAGCAGGACCAGCCCAGCGAGCCGCGTTCCAAGCGTGCGTCTGCCAGCCGCAGGCAGCGCACGAATCATCTTAAGGATGTACCCGCGGAACGTGCATTGCGGGAGCAAATTCGAACACACTGCCGACAGCTCGCCTCCGGAATGAATAAACAGCATCCACTTTCCCGGGAAGAACTGGAAACGGAATCCAGGACGGTGCTCGAGCAACTGAGTTTGCCAGAGCGTTACCTGGGTTGGACCATGGTAATCCTTACTTCGGAATTCTGGCACGATCAAATTGCCGCCGTTCCTACCAATCGGCGATTGCTGTTGCTACCTCACTGCCTTAAACATGCTGAAGGCTGCCCCGCCGATTACGACCAGTACGGATTGGATTGTAAACGTTGTGGTGCGTGCTGCATTGCTGATTTCCGTATTCGGGCCGAGCAACTGGGATACAAAGTTCTAGTCGCCGAAGGCTCGCCCATCGTGCTCAAGATCATTGTCAGCGGTCAGGTGGATGCCATCCTGGGCGTAGCATGCCAGAATGTGTTGGAAAAGGCTTTCGAAAAAATACTGCTGGCAGGTATTCCATGCATGGCGGTCCCCCTCCTATCCAGCGATTGTCGTAATACGTCGGTCGACGAAGATTGGGTCCAAGAAATGATAGAAGCCCGTCAACCCATCCCCGCCGTCCAAACCCACTCCTTTTTGCCGCTTTTACGAGCCGCCCGCGGCATGTTTCAGCCGGAACAACTCCAGCGGCTGGCACCTCGCATCCGAGCCCCTCACCAGCATCTACAAAACGGCAAGCCTCGGCAAAATGAACCCGATCCCTTCAACCTCGAAACGTCTCGGCAACCTTCTGACGGCATTCCTCAACACGACCAGCAACTGCTCGACAACCCGATCGCCGCAACCGAATCGATGGCGTATGACTACCTGGCCAAAGGTGGAAAATATGCGAGACCCTTCATTACGCTGGCGGCATACGAAGCCTTGGCTGGCAACGCCAGAGACAACCGAATCAGCTCCATCAACACCGGCTCACCGCAACTGCCACAAATACCTGATGCGGTCTGTCGAGTCGCCCTTTCCATTGAAACTTTCCATAAAGCCTCGCTGGTACACGACGACATCGAAGATGACGATTCTTACCGTTACGGTGAACCAACGCTGCATCGAGCCATGGGTCTGCCCACCGCCATCAACGTGGGCGACTACCTGATTGGCTTGGGCTATCGTCTGGTCAGCCGTGAACTGGCGTCCTTGGGCGCCGAAGTGGCAGGCGAAATACTCGACCGGCTGGCGGACGCTCATTTACGCCTCAGTGAAGGCCAGGGAGCCGAACTACTTTGGCGTGATGCAGGCAACAAACAGCTCTCCCCGCTCGATGCGATGAAAATTTATGCCTTGAAAACGGCTCCCGCGTTTGAGGCCGCACTGCTTTGCGGTTTGCGCTGCGTTGCCCCACTGGGCGCACTGGAACAGCCACTCAAACAATTGTCCCGGCAATTGGGAATTGCATTCCAGATCCTCAACGACTTGAAAGATTGGCAAGGCGACCAGGACAATAAACTATCGGCTGGACTTGATACACTCGGTGGCCGCCCCACCTTGCTCTGGGCACTCGCCTTGGAATCGCTTGGCTCGAAACAGCGTGAAGAACTACTGCAAATCATCGGCCAACAGACGAAAAGTCGAGCGTCCAAGAGCGTTCCCCCGCGTGAGTATCACAAGCCTTCCAATGGGCAACTTCGGACGGAGTCCGCCAACGGTGATGCCCATCGAATCGCCCGCGTAAGGCAGTTGTACCAACAGGCAGGTGCCTTTGAACAAGCCTGCCAGTTGGTCGAAAAGTACCGGCAGCGAGCCGAAGCAATCGCAGATGATATAGAACCAGAAAGCCTGCGACGGCTGTTGTACTACCTGATCGACACCATGCTTCAAAGCGAAGATACCTCATCTCCGGAAGTCGTCATGCCTACAGGAGCGGAGAGCGGAGAGCGGAGAGCTAAGGGTTGAGGGTTGAGGGTTGAGGGCAGCCGGATAGGAAGGGGTCGGGTACAAGTTTTCGGCTTGCACGTTTACTAGTTGCGAGTTGCGAGCATCGAGAAAAACGGAAAACGATTTTACTCAAACTGAAAACATCTTGAACCACGAAAGAAACGAAAGGACACGAAAAAAGGGCTTTTGGGCAAATTCGTCAGCGATCCGTTCAGACTTGCATTTCGTGTATACACTGCTGAATTTTCGTGTATTTCGTGGTTTCTCTTTTCACTTACAGGATTTTACGCTACTTCTGGGAAAGAGCCGGAGCCCAGGAACTCGTCTCTCGCGACTCGCAACTCTTTTTGCACCAGGCCCCGCCGCACTCTGGAATTGAGCATTTTCGCCCGTAACCTCCACTCTGAACACAAGACTCTATCCCCCCGCTACCCGAGGCTAGCGCCTTCGGCTCAATCTTCCAGGAATCAACCTCAACTCCCCCACTTTCCTCACTGCCCACTATTATTGTGCCCGACCTCGCTCAACTCACTCAGCCATTCTATCCGTCACTCGACGATCTGGGACAGTTCCGTCCCGTGGATGCGGCTGATTTATCCGACGCCTATCAGGGACTGCTGGCTCACGACGATCACATGACCGTCACGGTCGAAGCATTCCACGACAGCCTGGTGGACGTGGAGGTTCTGAAGCAGCATCTCGCCCCCCCCTATTACTGCCGAAAAAGCCTCTTGAAGCGTCGCACCGATGGTCGCGCCGTGCAGCTTGGCTGCATACGTATTTGTCTCGACCTGCTACCCGAAGCGGTTCGGACGGACGTACTGGCGGGAAATGTGCCCTTGGGAAGGATCCTGATCCGCCACCATGTGCTGCGGCATGTGGAGCTGATCCAATTATGGCAAGTGGACCCTGGCGAGGAATTGCGGCATCACCTCGATTTGCCGGCCAACTCGAACCTTTACGGCCGCACCGCGCGGATCATCGTCCAAGACCGACCGGCCGTACAATTGCTTGAAATTGCCGTGCCATGACCGCCATTCAACCTGAGTACGACTGCCTTGTCATGGGCGGAGGCCCGGCCGGATCGACCACCGCAGCGTTGGTGGCCGAGGCCGGTTATCGTACGCTCCTGGTGGAGCGGACGGCCATGCCGAGGGCCTCGGTCGGCGAGTCGCTGATGCCCGAGACCTACTGGATTTTCAAACGGCTTGGCGTGCTCAATAAGATGCAAGCCAGCCGGTTTCCACACAAAGTTGGCGTACAGTTTGTCGGCAGTTCCGGCAAAGAATCGGCCCCCTTTTTTTTTCGCAGCCACGACCCGCGCGCATGCAGTCAAACCTGGCATGTTGACCGGGCCGAATTCGACTGGATGTTGCTGCAAAACGCGATCGCCAAGGGAGCCGAATGCCGCGATCGCACGCGGGCGTTAAACGTCGTCATGGAAGACGACCGGGCAGTTGGCGTCAAACTCCAGGGAAAATCCCCGGGCGACCCGTCCAGGCTGATCAAGGCACGCATGGTGGTCGATGCGACGGGCCAGAAAACTCTGCTGGGCAACCAGTTGGGCCTGCGACGGATGAATCCCGATTTGCGCAAAGTCGCCATCTGGGGCCATTTTCGCGGAGCGGCCCGAGATGAGACGGGCGGTGGCGTCAAGACGGTCATTTTGCACAGCGGCTCGAAAAAGTCGTGGTTCTGGTACATTCCGCTGGCCGGCGATCTGGTAAGTGTCGGTTTGGTGGGAGACCGCGATACCTTGCTCAGCAATCAACTCGACGACGATCGGCTCGACTCGGAAATCGTTTTTCAGCGTGAGCTGCAACAGTGCCAGGTACTGCGGGATTGGCTGGAAAATGCCAAGGCAGCCAAACCGCTTCAAGTCGTCAAGGAGTTTTCCTACTCCCATGATCGGGCGGCAGGCGACGGTTGGGTTTTGGTGGGAGATGCCTGGGGTTTCATCGATCCGGTCTATTCTTCGGGCGTACTTTTCGCCTTGAAATCAGCAGAACTTGCCGCGGACGCCATCCTCGAGGGTTTCCGCCAGAACGATCTTTCCGCCGCGATGGTCGGCCGCTGGCTGCCTGAATTCGCCGAACGAACCAACCTCATCCGCAAACTGGTCGCCGCCTTCTATTCAGGCAACTTTCGCGTCGGCAAATTCATCCAGCAACACCCCGAACACCGCACGGAGCTGGTCGACCTGCTGATCGGCCGCATTTTCGACACGCCATCGGGGCAAGGATTACCCGGAAAAATATTCGACGACCTCGACCCCTGGCTGCAGCGGATGGGCAATAGCTGAACCGCCACGGACCAGTAAGTACGACTGCGCGGAGTCCCAGCAGAAGAGAACCACTAATCATAGCGGTCGGCATGATGGGGCCGGTCCTCGAGAACCACAGGGCTACTTTCTATTCCCTTGTCAATGCGATATAACCCATTCCGCAATCCGAATTCCGCAATCCGAATTTCCTTTCATGTCTCGTGTCATCTGGATCCTCATCCTACTGCTAATTATCTTGCACCAGGACAACTGGTTCTGGGCGGACCCTCACCTCGTATTCGGTTTCATGCCGGTGGGGCTTTTCTACCATGCCTGCCTGTCGGTCGCGGCGGCAATCGTATGGTGGCTGGCGATCCGCTATGCGTGGCCTGGCGACCTGGATTCGGGGGAACCTGAACGTCTCGAGGTGAGCCGGCAAAAGAGGACTGCCGGATTGTCGGAGACACATCCTTCCACACCTTCGGGCGACATGGCATGACACAACTTTGGATCATCGGCGGCTACCTGGCCCTGCTGTTGCTGCTGGGTCTGTTTGCCAGTCGTCTGTTTCGTGGCACAACCGAAGACTACATGCTGGCCAGCCATTCGATCGGCCCATTCCTGCTGTTGATGTCCCTGTTCGGTACGACGATGACCGCCTTCGCCCTGGTGGGTTCGACAGGGCAGGCCTTCAAGTCGGGCATTGGGGTCTACGGCATGCTCGCCTCCTCCAGTGGGATCATCCATTCGCTCTGCTTTTTCGTCTTGGGAATCCGTCTTTGGAGTCTGGGACGCAAACATGGCTATACGACCCAGATCCAGTTCTTTCGCGATCGGCTGGAAAGCGACCGTCTGGGCTTGCTGTTGTTCCCCATCCTCGTGGGCCTGGTGATTCCTTATCTTTTAATCGGCGTGATGGCCTCCGGCAGCGTCATCAACGGAGTAACCCAAGGCCGAATGGTCGATGGCGAGGTCGTGGATCCAACCTTTCCGGAAGGAACGTTCCCCGCATTTCTCGAACAGGGCACCAGGGGATTCGCCGTAGATGGCTCCAAAGGAGGCGTACCGCGACAACTCGCGTCGCTGGTTATTTGCGGCGTCGTCCTGATCTATGTATTTATTGGTGGCATGCGTGGCACCGCCTGGGCCAATGCGTTCCAGACAATAGTCTTCATGGTTCTGGGAGTCGTGGCCTTCATCGTCATTGCTGGAAAATTAGGCGGCCAGGATTCATTCCTGGCGAATCTCCAAGCGATTGCCCAGCACGTACCACGGGAAAAATTAACACGGGTGGGAATTTCCAAATTGCAGTTTGCCACCTACCTTCTGGTTCCCCTCTCGGTAGGCATGTTTCCGCACCTGTTCCAGCACTGGCTGACCGCTCGTAGTGCAAACAGTTTTAAGTTGCCCGTGGTTCTCCATCCCGTGTTTATCATGATCGTGTGGGTGCCATGCGTGCTGATTGGTGTGTGGGCCACCAGCGACCTCATCCAATTGCCGCCCCCGGTCCGAGCCAACCCGAACATCGTCTTGCCCTTCATGGTCAAGCGACTGGCAGGTCCCGTTTTGAGTGGACTGCTGAGCGCCGGTATCCTGGCAGCCATCATGTCATCGCTTGACAGCCAGTTCCTTTGTTTGGGCACGCTCTTCACCGAAGACATGGTCGTCCACTACGGAGGAAAAGACCGCTTCACCGACCGTCAGGTCGTGTTGATGGCCCGCTCGTTCATTGTGGCCATTGTCGCGCTCACGTATTTTTTCAGCCTGTTCGACCCGCGTGGCGTCTTCACCTTGGGTGTCTGGTGCTTCAGCGGCTTTGCCAGCCTGTTTCCGCTGGTTTTTGCCGCCGTCTACTGGAAGCGATTGACCAAGGTGGGCTCCTACGCTTCCGTACTCGCCGCAATCGGTACGTGGTGCTATTTGTTCTATCAATCCAATTTCGCAGCTCAGGAATCATTCACGGTCCATTTCGACCTGGGCGGTTCAACCTATCACGTGATGCCCGTGCTGGCCATGTTCGTCAATGCCCTGGTGGCCTTGGTCGTCGTATCGCTCATCACACGTCCCCCCAGTGACGAAACATTACAGAAGTTCTTCCCAGACCCATCGGCCCCATCGTGAAGATCGCCTACCTGACGGCCGGAGCGGCCGGCATGCTCTGTGGCAGTTGCCTGCACGACAATACCCTGGCGGCCGCCATGCTCGAAGTGGGGGAAGACGTATTGTTGATCCCCACTTACACACCGGTACGGACCGACGAGGTCGATGTCAGCCATGATCGCATTTTTTTTGGCGGCATTCAGGTCACTCTGCAGCAAAAGTGGCCCTTCTTCCGACGTACTCCCCGGTGGCTCGATCGATGGTTAAGCCACTGCCTCGACCACCCCGCCCTGCTGGGCCGACTAGCAGGTCGTGCCAGCAGCGTCGATCCATCCCAGCTTGGCGAACTCACCGTATCCATGCTCCGTGGTGAGGCGGGCAATCAGCACAAAGAACTCGGCAAACTGGCCGACTGGCTGCGGCAAGAAGTACAACCCGAAGTGATCCATTTTTCCAATTCCATGATGTTGGGAATGGCGCATACGCTCCGCAGCCAATGTGGCTGCCCGCTGGTCTGCAACTTATCGGGAGAAGATCTCTTCTTGGACAAACTGCCCTCTCCCTTTCGGGCCGAAGCGATCGAGCTGATCCAGCAAAGGGCCGGCATGATCGATGCCTGGATTGCCATGAACGGCTATTATGCCAACTATATGGCTGACTACCTGAACATCGACCGGCACCGCATCGAGGCAATCCCCCATGGTCTGCGGCTGGCCGAATATGGTATTGATCTTGGCCAACGGAAGGATTCGCGCAACCCGGCGGCAAAACCCATGCGAATCGGCTATCTGGCACGAATTTGCCCAGACAAAGGCCTGCATCTGCTGATCGACGCATGCCTGCAACTGGCCACTCGTGACGATCTGCCACCCTGGGAGCTGCAGGCGGCCGGGTATCTGGGTGCTGGCGACCAGGCTTACCTGAAACAACTGGAAACAAAGATTGCCACTAGCCCGCTGGCCAAGAAATGGGCTTATCGGGGCGAACTGGATCGCCCGGGGAAAATTGCTTTTTTGCAATCACTCAACCTGTTCAGCGTACCTACCGTCTACCCTGAGAGTAAAGGCTTGTCGGTAATGGAAGCGCTCGCCGCGGGAGTTCCCATCGTGGAGCCGGCCCACGGCACGTTTCCCGAGCTTATCGCGGATACAGGAGGTGGCTTGCTCTGCCAGCCTCTCAATCCCGCCGACCTGGCCACCAAGCTGGCGGAACTGTTACTGGACCCCACGCAGGCAAAGCAACTTGGCCAGGCAGGCCAGCAGGCAATCCATGCTCGCTACCAGGCCCGGACCATGGCAAACACCACGATGGCCCTCTATCGCCAGTTGGTGCCCCCCTAAGGTGACCGCTTGTGTCACTCTGCCGACATGCTAGAATGACGGACTTCTCTATGCCCCCAGATCGATCTATTCAAATCCAAACCCAGAACATAACCCTAGCAGCTCAGTACCATGGTTCCAAGAAATCCAAGAAACAAGTCCCGTAAGAAGGTCACCAAAAAGGATCCCGTCTGCATCGATGGTATCCGTCCCCGGCCGATGTTCATCGATTACAAAGATCTGGACTTACTCTGCAAACTGACCAATCGGCACGGCCGCATCGTTAGCCGTCGTAAGACCGGTTGCCACGCATCCAGTCAACATGCGGTTTCCAGGGCCATCAAGCGGGCCCGGTTCATGGCCCTGATGTCGTATACCGGCGGCTAGTATCTGGCCAACCGCACTTTCCATTCGAGTACGACAAAACGCCCGAAGCCTGATGGGTACTCACCAGCAGAGCTGGTGGTTTACGGACGGGAATTACCTTATTACGGTGGCTACGGTTCAGTGCGCGAACCTATGGAAAGATTTGTTTGAGATTTCGCGTTTCGAATTTCGTGCTTCAACCAGCGCACACCATGCGCATGGGTAACAACGCAAGACTCTACCCCCCCCTAACGAATAAAGCCATGGCCGAACCTTACCACGCAACACGGATGGTCGAATTCCGGGATACGGATATGGCCGGCATCATGCACTTCGCCTCATTTTTCGATTACATGGAATCGGCCGAGCATGAAATGATTCGTTCGTTGGGATTCAGCGTCCATCCCGACATCGAGCGTGGAGCCATGAATGAGGATGGAGTGATCAGCTTCCCGAGAGTAAACGCTTCCTGCGATTTTGTCTCACCCGCGCAATGCGAGCAGGTACTCGACATCACGATTCGGGTGGCGAAAATTGGCAACAAGAGTGTGACCTATGATTTTCAGTTTCATCATCAAGATCGGCTCGTCGCCAAGGGGCGCATGACGTGCGTTTGCTGCCTGATCAAAACGGGATCCCTGCCGGTTTCCACGAAATTGCCTGAGGATATTGCGGAGAAACTTCGCCGCCATGCCATTTAGGGGCGACTCACATGAATTTGCCCTATCTCGCCAGGTTGCTATTACGCCTATCGACTGGATTGGAACGAATTGCTCCCGAGCGGCGGGCCCGGCATATTGAATTTCTAAGCTCGATGCAACAGTCCGATGGGGGATTCTCAGGACGGCAAGGAGGAAGTGATTTATATTATACTTCCTTCGCGTTACGTGGCCTGGCCGTACTGGGCGCGCTGGACCACGGAATTGCCATGCCCGTGGCAAATTTCCTGCGTCTACGGATGCAAGCCCAGGTCCCGTTGATCGATCTGATTTCGCTCGTTTTTTCTGCCCAACTTCTTGAATCGGCCGTGGGGATCGATCTGTTTGCCGAGTCGAAAGCAGCCTGGCCTGATAACCTGACAGACCTGTTCGGACAGCTTCGCTGTACAGACGGCGGCTATGCCAGGTCGACCGAGGGCAAGGCAGGCAGTACCTACCAAACCTTCCTGATCGCGTTGATCCACCAACAGCTTGATAAGCCGCTACCCGAACCTCAGCGAGTGGCGGATTTCGTGCATTCTCAACATCGAGACGATGGCGGTTACGTCGAGATCCGGGTAATGCGCCACAGTGGCACCAACCCGACCGCCGCGGCAATCGGCACGCTGGAAACACTCACTTCCTGGCTCAACCCTAACGACACCGGCAATCGGACCGCCGTGGAGCCCGTGGCCTCTTTTTTAAGTAGCATGCAGATCCATACGGGCGGCTTCCGAGCCAATACCCGCATTCCCCTGGCCGACCTGCTCAGCACCTACACCGGTTTGCAGGCGCTGGGCGATTTAGACCAACTTAGTCTCGCACGCATAGACCGGGCCGAGTGTTATCTGGCATCGCTGGAACAACCTGGGGGAGGCTGGCATGCGGCGGAGTGGGACGACACCATCGATGTCGAATACACCTTTTACGGCCTTGCAGCCCTCGGGCTGGTACTGGGCGCCCGGTAGGTCGGTGTTTCAGTGGTGACTGCGTTTGGGTTTGGACCTCGTACTTGTACTCAGCAAAGCGGTACTCGTACTCGCCGTCTGCACCCGAAACAACGACCTACTTTCCAAACTCCCCCTATCACGCCACAATGGACCTTATGACTCAGCTCCTGGCTCAAGATCTGACGAAGTCCTACACGGTGCCGAACGGGCCGCCGCTGGAAGTCCTCTCCGGTGTCACACTCTCGCTTCAAGCAGGAGAGAGTGCGGCCATCCTGGGTCCCAGCGGATCGGGCAAGAGCACCTTGCTGGCCATTCTGGGAACGCTCGATCGGCCCACGGCTGGGAGTCTCCAGCTAGCGGATGTGCAACCCCTGCAACTTCCCGAACCTCAACTGGCGTTGTTTCGAAGCCGGCATATTGGCTTCGTGTTCCAAGACCATCACCTACTGCCCCAGTGCACCGTTTTAGAAAACGTACTGATTCCACTACTGGCCGATGGCAAACCAGGCAAGGAAGATCTCCAACGAGCCCGATTGCTTCTCAAACGCGTCGGGCTCGATGAGCGACAAGACTATCGCCCCTCCCAACTATCCGGTGGCCAGCGACAACGGGTAGCCATCGCCCGAGCCATGGTGCGGCAACCGACCCTCTTGCTGGCCGATGAACCGACCGGCGACCTCGACCGAACTACCGCCGAAACGATCGCCCAGGTCCTGGTGGAGATGCAACAAGCAGACGACACCATGCTAATCGTAGTGACGCACAGCCTGTCACTCGCCAACCGCTTGCAGCAGCGTTACGAACTGGACCAGGGAAAGCTACAGAGGATGTTTGATGGGTGATTGATTTAGTGCCATGGGATCGATACCAACGATCAACAAGCACCCATCAAACATCCTCAATAGTCGTACCAGATCCCATAACCGACCTTCTGTTCGCTCAGATTGTAAAACGAATACTGGTCACTCTTGCCGTTGTAATACTCGACCCCGGTACGAAGCATGCCGCTCGCCGGGGAACGGCGCCAGGCCCAACCGGCTTGAAAAACGAAGTTGCCACCAAAATCCACCTCTTGCCGCAGATGGGCGTTCACCGCGGCAAAGGGAGCTCCGTGAAATCCGGTCGCGCCATTCGGCGCGTAATCGATACCGAACTGCGTCTCCCATGGCTGGGAAACATCTGACGAAACCGCATAGCCAATCTCGGCATAAACGCGCCACAGCTCGGTCGGGTAAATCGAGTAACCCAGAACCAGGACATTACGACTGTAATTCAACCTTTGGTAGCCGGGATTTTTTAACAGAAACTCATCTCCCAGATGGGAGCTGAGATGGTAGTAGGCAAATTTTACCTGAGTGATTTCGTCGCCCCAGGTCAGGGGAACACCCATACGAAAATCGGCCGCATCGACATCGGCATCCTGATCCAGGTCGAGGCGAACCTGCCCCGCCCCTTCAATGCCCAGTTGCCATCCAACCGGTTTGCCATTGCCAAAAGATCCATACCGTAAGAGACCAACCTGCCCGCCCAGCGAGGCATCCAGCAAATTGCCCTCCCCCTTCCCGTTGCTCCATACACCGCGAAATCGCGACTCTTTCACACCGGCCAGGTATTGTCGATAAATTAACCCCTGAGGCATCAACTGCCAACCAAATCCCGATCCACGGCCATCCATACCATTGGACGCGTAGACAGCGGAGCGCATGTCTTCAGCCAAAGTTCCGTCAGCCGATTCGTAAATAGACGATTCGTCGATGGGCAAATCGGCTTCAGTCCCAGAGCGATCAACCGGTCCAAGGACAAACGCATCGGCCTCTGCGACAGGAGTCGGCGGATCTGCCCGTCCCATGGCCATCCCACACCAACACCCGAGGACCAGACAACACCCTGTTATGGCTCGTTGCGTGAACCGCAAAGATTTTTGAATCCAAATCCGTGTCATCGTGATGTAAATCCGTCTACGTGCGAGAATATATTCAGGTAGGAAACGGGGGTGACGTGACCTGCCTGTTATCACAGGTGGCAGCCAGCTAATCGCATCGGAAATGGCAAGCCGAGCTGGACTCTCCATGCGAAAAAGAATCTGCTACTCCAGCCTCATCGGCAAATATCGCTAGACAACCACAACTTGATTGCCGCGAAGATGCGCAAAAAAACGACCGCGCGCGAATTTAAGTCGTCTGGGCAAAGGTTGACAAAAACATTTGCTAGCAACGTCTGCATCCTTTTCATGCCGAGTGTTAGGGTTCGCAAGGATTGCCGGGATTATCATCAACCAGGCTGGCAAACTCATGCAGAAGGTATTGGATCATCGATGTAATAGCACGGATCCCCCTGCTCCATGCTCCCGCGCGAGATCGACCGATGCATAGCCAGCTTCCATCCAATCGAGGCTATCTACCCCTGGCCACTCTACCCCTAGCCAGCTTGCTCCTTAGCGGTTTACTCGCCGGGGACCCCGTCGCCCAGGCCACGGGGCGCTGGGATCTGCCCAGTACGATCCCTCAATTCTTTGGCTACGGAAATGGTCCTGGATATCATGCCCCCAGAGTACGCCTGCCAGCCTCAACACATCCCTCCCGAGCATATCGCTCAGGGAACTGGGGCTATCAGGGGAACCTGATGGAGGACGAATTCCTGCCCGCCACATCTCCCCATGAGACGAGTAAAATCAACACGGCTAACTCTCCCACGGTCGACATCGCGATGATTCCCATACCCCGAACCGAAAATAGTGTCCCCCAAACCGAAAGCGGCCATCCAGCCGAGGTGATGAGTCAACCTCCTGTCAATTTCCAGGAGTCGCAGGCCAGCCCGTCACGCTACCCATCTGTTCCCGATTCCTGGCAAGCACCGGTAAGGCTGCCATACGTAACCGATCTCGAATCCGAATCGGAGTCCCTCGTGTTGTTCCCTCCAGGGATCCCGAACCTCGAGAAGCCACAAACAAGCCGCATTGAGCAACTCGACGAGATCAAACCACCGGCTCCTGATACGAGCCAGAAAAATCCTCTATTCTCCGCCCCGCCTCTGCCGGCACACCAAGGCTAAGAAAATGGCCGCGGAAAGACCTGCGGAACCATAGATCATGCACATGACCATGATTTGATAACGCACGGCCACGTGCGGTGAAACTCCTGAAAGGATTTGACCCGTCATCATACCTGGTAACGAAACCAACCCAACCGCGAATAAGGCGTTGGTAATCGGTATCAAACAAGCCCGAAAAGCGATCTGACGAGCCTCCTTCCAGACGATTCCCCGCTCGGTTTCCGCAACCCAGCGTTCCGCCGCCAGACTCACACTATTCATCGCATTCGCGAATATCATACCTGCCAGCGGAATAAAATAGCGTGGCTGATACCATGGTTGCAATTCCAGAACACCTTGCGTGGTCAGTAAGAGAGTAAAACCTCCACCTAAAAATATGGAAATCAGGGCATAGCCCAGCCAGGCCTTCCGCCAGGTCGGAAGTGTCCCAAGAGCAATCCAACTCGCCGCCAGAACCATGATTCCCGCAACCGCCAATACTACCAGGCCATGATCGGTGGTGAACAAAAAGGCCAACACGTAGCCCACCAGCAGCAATTGGATCAGCATGCGCAATACGGCATAGCTCGAATGCGCACTTCCCAACCCCCATTGATGGTTTACTCCCACAACCAAAACGACAGGAACGAATGCCAGAGCCAGATTTGTATAAAGAATGACTTGCATGGTGAAAGGTTGAGGGTTGAGGGTTGAGGAAAAAGGGGAGGTAAATCGTGGTGTTCTGGTAATGCAACCCTCGTACTCGTCCTCAGCCGCTTGCGGCGGTACTCGTACTCGAATCGCATGGCGGGTATCACACGATCGTCGAGTACGAGTACCGCTTCGCTGAGTACGAGTACGATGGGAAGCCGAAATATCCTACTTGAAATCGGCAAGTTATTTATCTGCCGCCTCTTACCATCGGGATCGGGATCCCGATAGTTTTAATGGTGCTAGTAAAAATCCCTGTCCCTGCACGCCCAGGTTCTGGGTTGGGCGCCGAAAGAGAGTTCCGGACAAAGGTGTCGCATTACTGGTGTCCTCCGTCACCTGCAGCTCTTGCTACCGATAACCTGCCGCCTGCCGCCCGCTATGTGAAATATCATACCGTCACCAAGCTCGGCTGGGGTATTTTCGCCACCAAGGTTGACTTCAATGGGACTTTCAAGGAACATGGCAACAAGCTATCGATAGAAACCCATCGCAGCGGCCTGCAGCATCTGTCCCAGTCAGGGATGACGCAAGGATATGTCTGTTTGAAATGGGTACTGCTTTTCTGTATGAGTTCCCACGCGACCATTCGCCGCCAAGTTTTTATTCCCCCTATCTCCTGGAAAGGAAATGTGATGAAGCTTCGATTGTTGCTACCCCTATTCACACTAATAGCCCTACTTACCATACCCCTGATTGGCACTGCCGAAGAAGAGGCGACGACCAAAAAAGAGAGTGAAAAAAGCGAATGTTGCGAAAAAGGCGATTGCCCGCACGCGGCCGACGGGGAAAAAGGAAAATGCTGCAAGAAGGATGCCGACTGTGACAAAGGCAAGTGCCCCCACGCGGCCGACGGGGAAAAAGGAAAATGCTGCAAGAAGGATGCCGACTGTGACAAAGGCGATTGCCCGCACGCGGCCGACGGGGAAAAAGGAAAATGCTGCAAGAAGGATGCCGACTGTGACAAAGGCAAGTGCCCCCACGCGGCCGACGGGGAAAAAGGAAAATGCTGCAAGAAGGATGCC
>JAJRWS010000570.1 GCA_024276705.1 Planctomycetota bacterium
CAAAATCTATTTTCATTTCCCAATCAGCAAACAGCAATATGTTGGACACATAGGTCCGTTTATGGTATAAGCGCCATTTCTTGCTTGAGGCAGTTGGCTATTAAGCCGGCTATTGATTGGCTTATTCGTTCTAGACACCGGCCCAAAGTAACGGCCTTGGATAACTGTGTCTGGAACTTATTATTCTGCTGCCATATGGCATTGAGGCACGATGATGATCGCTAGTAAAAATAACCATCTTGTACAAGAGGTCTATTCAACCATGAACGCGATTCAAAAACAAACTGGTTGTAAAGCTACCCTAAAAAGTTGTGGTTTACTTCTAGTACTATTTTTTCCTGCTGTCGCAGCGGCAGATCCCTTTAAAGTGATGTCGTACAACATACTTGCCGATTGGCTGGAGAGTTCCTCAATGCAATGGCTGGGCCCGAATAATCCCCGACGTGATCGGGTGGGTGCAGTCCTTAATCAGGAAAATCCGGATCTTATTGGACTACAAGAAGTCACCAACAGCCAGTTGCCTGATCTGATCGATTATCTTCCCGAATATGATTATATTAACAACCAAGGTGGTTTCTATAATGCGATCTTCTATAAGCGAGATCGTTTCCAATTACAACGCGTTGGCAGCTTCGAATTAACCAGCGGAGCCGCCTCCCGACCGGTTTGGGCTCAGCTATTGGACGTGACAACAAATCAATCGTTTGTGATGCTTAATGTGCACCTAAATCCATTTGACAGCGACACACGATTAATTCAGACAGCAGAGATTCAAGCAAAGATTCCCGAGATCGCCCTCGATCTACCAGTAATTCTGACGGGTGATTTCAATTTCGCACAAATCAAAAGTTCCAGATTACCAGAAACAGACCACTTTCTGGAAATTAGTGGCAGGAGTGGGACGCAAAACAGATTTTTTGTCGATGCTTGCGAGCCGCTGTGTGGTTCAACAACCACCAATAGTAAGAAAATCGATTTTATTTTGAATACTGATGATTTCCAGATCACTGATTCTCAGGTAGTCACCACTCTCATTGATGGACTGAAGCCGTCGGACCACCGTCCAGTAACTGCAGTACTATCGAATAACCCTAACGGGAGTGATCGAACTCGCTGGGCAACTCAGAGCAGACTATTATTAGACATGGATTTAGGTAGTGGCCTAGACGGTATCGGCGATTTCCTATTTCACAGCCACAATGAACCTGTGGACCACGTTGGAGTCTCGGTCTACTATCGTGATCGTTTTAACGTAGCCAGGCTTAGCGATGTTAAGCTGGACATGAAATTTACCGTACCAGAACCCACGGAGTCTTTGCCAAACATCGATCGTGCAGTTCTGCGAATTTACGTGACCGATGTCATTGGTACTCTCACCAACGGTCTTTCTTTGCTGCACAATGTTAACGAAAACGTTTACGGGACCACGAAGGCGGATTTTCAGACGCCGTACTTGGATACTGGGCTTGATCTTGTCGTCCCAGCAGAAGCCACTGGCCAGTACTACGAATTTGATGTTACTGAATTCGTGATGATCGACATGTTGGCAGATGAATCTAATCCATTGGCCGCTTTTCGGATTGAGCTTTCGGAGGGGCAACAGTTGGCCACGGGCGAAGAAGCTGCCTACCTTATCGATACCAGTCAACGTGCCCCTCAATTGGTAATTACCTTTGTCCCTGAGTCGGCTACACTCATCTTGTGTTTAGTAGGATTTACGGGAGCTAGTTTCGTGTCAAGAAGCAGACATGTCCACTGAAGCCGCACCGCGCAAAAACGAATTGCACTATGCCCGTCTTCAGCAGATGGCCTTTTTACATGGGAGCATGGCACCATCAAGCACGATTACCTAATGGCCCATGTAATCTTCTGCGATGCGTGTGGACAAGCGCGATGCATGGTCAACCCGTACGGGGCCAAGTCACCGCTGAGGGTATTGTGCACGAGATGAATCGTTCACACAATCCGTTTCAGATACGTAACCCGGCCCGTGTCGACCCATTCGGTGACGAAGATATTGCCACCGTGGTCGAAGCAGGCGTCGTGCGGATGGATGAATTTGCCGGGCAGCCACTGCGCGCGCTGGCCACGCATTTTGAAACCGGCCAGGGCCCGTTTGCGCCACGCTGGGTCGTCGCCCAACTGGGCAACGATCCGGTTGTTCTTGTCGAGCAACGTGACCCGGCAATGCAGGTCGGGCACCACCATCAGTTCGCCTCGAATGTCGATGTCCGCGGGAAACAAAAAACCGTCCATGGTTTTGAGATGTTGGCCCGCCATGTCGAACCACTGCAGACGCTTGTTGGCTCGATCGGCCACCACCAACTTCGGCACGCCGTCCCGATCGTCCAGCCACTGGCCATGAGGAGTCTTGAACTGGCCAGCCTCGGTACCCGTACCGCCGATCGTACGGACGTACTGGTCCGCCGGATCGAACTGATGAATCAGATTGCTGCCGTAACCATCGCCGAGAAAATAACCTCCGTCTGGCGAAAAACTGGTGTTGGTCGGCCGGTAACTGGCCCCCGGCCCGTATTGGCCGCACAACTCGTGCAACGTTTGGCGACCTTTTTTCCATACGACGCGTCCCTGCAGATCGATTTTCACGAAATCGAGGGCCGACTCGCTGGGTGCCAGGTAGAGGAACTCCTCGGAACCTTCTTTGCGGATATCGATCCCGTGGCCACAACCATGCTTGCCATGATTGTTTTTTCCAGGCAACTGGTCGAATTCTCCCATCGACTTGACGAATTTTCCGTCTGGATCGAAGACGAAAATCGACCCCGGATCGCCGTAGTGGGTAATATAAATCAGCCCCGACGAATCGATGGTCACACCATGCGAGGCATTCCCGTAGTGAGCCCCCGGCGGCAAGCTGGACATGCCCCAATCGTGGATGCATTCGTACTGGTATTCACCCGAACCGAGAATGGGTCTTTTACGGCCCGCCTTGTCTGAGGCATGCACTCTCGGCGCCGCCAACGGCACTGCGGCAATAGCCGCAGCCGATTTGAGGAACGCCCGGCGATCGGGAGTACCAGCCAACTTTGTCATGGAGGTATTGTCAGCACCTGAATTGCCAATTGCAGATTTGCCAACTGCAGATTTTCCAGTTACAGAAAATAGAGACATGGGGTGAAGCTCCTACGGGCTAAGATGAGAATTTTCTTGTATCCAAATATTCCGGAATCGCACCGGACTGCCATGGTCCTGCAAGAACAAAGGTCCCGGACCGGGACCATCCGGGAGTCGACTGGCCCGCGTGGCATGGGGCAACGGCTGGTCACGATGGATGAGCACACCGTTGTGTTTCACGGTGATTCGCGCATCCTTTATTTTTCGTTCCCCCTGGTACTGAGCCGCGACAAAATCGATGTCATAAGTTTGCCACGCCCGCGGTGGATAGCACATGTTGATTCTGGGCGGCGCGACATGGTAAATCCCTCCACACTCGTTGTCATGCCCTTCCAGGGCGAACGAGTCGAGAATCTGCACTTCATACCGCCCCTGGCAATAGCAGCCGCTGTTGCCCCGATCTTGATGGCGTGCCGCCGGCATGAAAGGCAAACGAAATTCCAGGTGAAGATGAAAACTGCCAAACTGACGTTTGCTTTCCGCCCCTTCCATCAACCATCCTTCGTCGGTCATGCGCCCGCCGATGAAGGCGTCTGGACTCGTCCCGTCGAACAGCACCAAGGCGTCCGCGGGCGGTTTGGCCCCCGAAATAGGGCTCTGGCGAACCACTTTTCGCAACTGTCCCAACGTTTGCCGGTCGCTATCCAGCACGTTCATCCGGCCTGCCTCATCAATTTCGAGGCTAAAATTGTCGGCCCTAAAAACTGTATGTTTCCCGTCCGTTTTCCCCTCGGCCTGTCGCCGTTCAGTCTCATCCCAGCCATCACCGGGCAGACCTCCCCGATAGCCGACGGCGTGAAACTTACCTTCGGCCAATGCCATGACCTGAACCCCCCACTGCTGCGACATGCCATCCACCGAGAGCGTTCCCGTATATTCTCCCTGCACCCGAAAATCGGGATCGGCGGGAGGCTGATCCGCCGTAGATTCCGCGCAATACAGACTCACGAGGGACACGGTCAACCCGGATAATAATAACCGAAACTTTTGCAGGCTCATGGAAAGCATGGGGGAACTCCCGATATCGGCACATAGAAACCACTACGCAAGTAGTTTCTCGCTGGCTACAGAAAAGACCAATTGTCACGTTGGCATCCATCGTAACCAATCCCATACCAGATGAGTAGCCACTAGATATTGCTGAGAGCAGGGCACTGAAAAAGTATCAGTCTTTACAGCATGACCTCCCGACGGAACGTAATTAAAAAAATGTTGAGAACACTAATACACGCTAATCTGCGCTCATGAGATTCAGGATTAGTGAGGATAAGCGAAGATCAGCGTTCCTTGCTACAATCCTGGTTGGCCGTTGCCGAAATGAGCAGCATTCCGGATGCTCCACGCTGTAAGGGGAATTGTGGACTCTGATAAGTGGCATCGCGGTTTGGCGATTCCACCACGCCCATCGCCGGAAGCTCTGGGACGTGCCACACGATCCACCCTGAACCCTGACCTCTGAACCCTCAACCTTCAACTCTCAACCCTCCAACTCCTTGAAATACCTCAGCCGCTACCTCATAATTACCTCTTGTTGGCACCTCCCCCGATTCACACAACAGGAAAGGGTACGATCATTACGAAACTCGCAAGCGACCGACCCCAAAATTTCTCCCGGCGACAGTTTCTCCAACGCGGCACGGTCACGGGGGCCGCTACTTTTCTCATGAGCGGAAGGGCTGCTCTGGGGCAGGACACAGGCAAAAAGGGATCCCCAAGCGACCGCCTGAACATTGGTGCGATCGGCGTGGGAGGTCGGGGTTCCCATATCGGCCACCAGGCAGGCCGCCTGGGCAACCTGGTTGCGGTCGCCGATGTCGATGCCAACCATGCCCGTGGGTTCGCCGCCAGGTACAACGACCGCTGTGAGATATACGAAGATTACCGCCGTATCCTCGACCGCAAAGATGTCGACGCCATCACCTGCGGCACCCCCGACCACTGGCATACGAAAATCGCCATCGACGCGATGCGGGCAGGCAAAGATGTCTACTGCGAAAAACCGTTAACCCTCACCATCGACGAGAGCCGCCAGATCCAGCAGGTCACCCGGGAAACGGGCCGCGTCTTCCAGGTTGGCACGCAACAGCGAAGTGAATTCGACCAACGTTTTCTGAAAGCGGTCGCCATCGCCCGCAGCGGCCGTTTGGGCACCAGGCTGCACGCGATCAGCTCGGTCGGACGAGCTGCCCGAGAGGGTGAATTCCGCAATGGTCCTTACGCCACTTCCGCCCCGCCAGCCCATTTGAATTTTGATTTCTGGCTGGGTCAGGCGCCCCGTGTTGAATATTGCAAGGAACGAACCCATTGGAGTTTCCGCTGGTGGCAGGAATACTCCGGCGGTCAAATCACCGACTGGGGCGTGCATCACACCGACATCGCCTTGTGGGCACTCGGCGGGGAACAGACGGGAGTGGCCACCGTGGAAGGTAGCGGAGTCTTTCCAGGCCTGCCTTACACGGAAAACGTCATCGACTTCTTGAACGGCCGCGTGAAACTACCCAACAAGTTCAACGTGGCCCGCGATTTCGACTGCCAGATGACTCTCCCCAATGACAATACAATCAATCTGGTCAGTAAAACCAACGAGTTGATCATCGAAGGCGACCAAGGCAAGATCCGCGTCAACCGGGGAGGCTTGACCGGCAAGCCGGTCGAAGAAATCGCCGCCAGCAAAAAGGACACCCAGTGGCTCACGGAGGAAGTCGCCAAACTCTATCGCCAGATGCCCGTCGAAAAAAAATACAAGGGTGAGCTGGTGCACATGTCCAATTTCTTCCATTGCATCAAGACCCGCGAAAAACCGATCTCCGATGTCTGGACGCATTGCAATACGGTCAACGCCTGCCACATGGCGAACATCGCCATGCTATTGAAGCGCAAGGTCCATTTCGACCCCAAGTCGTACCAGTTCACCGGCGATGACGTGGCCAACCAGTTACTGCGACGTGAACAGCGCGCGCCGTATGCCATCACTTAGGGACGGCTCATCAATAACTTCGGCATTTCCATGCAAAGTCGCGGCACCTTTCATCCTGGTGAGGAATAGAATGAGTGATATGAGAACCACGAATGGACACGAATGCACACGAATTGCTTTCCAGAGGCTAAGCGCATTCTTGACACATGCGGAAAACGGTACAAACCACGGCTCCTTGGTTTTTTGCACTTTGAGTTCGTGCCAAGTTAGCCACGGTACGGGTGCTTCCTGACACTCGGATTCGTGTCTATTCGTGTTCATTCGTGGTTCCTTTTGAGAGATGCAGTAATATCCAGTCACTAAATCGATGGTATACGAGAAATCAGAAACTGGTGGTTCAATGGGAATGTGAACGATTACGTTCATCGATCATCGATCACACTTCAAACATCCGTATGGCGTGCTTCTCCATAGTTATCCCAAAGCAGGAAGTTATTTTTGAAGCATTCCTTAGGAGAGCCCAATGCCGGAAAAATGCCTGACCGATGCGCAAGTGCGCCAATTTCACCAGGACGGCTACCTGATCGCCCGCGGGTTATACAATGCCCAGGAAATCGATCTGCTCAGCCGGGCCGCTCGCGAAGATAAGATGCTCGACGAGAACGCGATCCAGCGCGAAGATGGCGAAGGAGGGATAGCCCGCTTAACCCTCTGGAATCATCCAGGAGATGACATCTACGGCATGTTTTCGCGCGGGCACCGCCTGGTCGATTCGATGGAAAAGCTGCTCGATGGCGAGGTTTACCATTACCATTCAAAAATGAACATGAAGGAACCTCGCGTTGGCGGGGCTTGGGCCTGGCATCAGGATTACGGCTATTGGTACGAGAATGGCTGCCTGTTTCCCGCCATGGCCAGCGTGATGATCGCGGTCGATCCGGCCACGCGCGAAAATGGTTGTCTGCAGGTAATTCGCGAGTCTCACCAAATGGGCCGAGTCAACCATACGCTAACCGGGGATCAGGCCGGCGCGGACCTCGAGCGCGTGCAGGTGGCCCTCGAACGACTCGAACTGGTTTACGTGGAGATGGA
>JAJRWS010000571.1 GCA_024276705.1 Planctomycetota bacterium
CATGACTTAATCTCGCAACCACACACCTAGTTTTTAACTAAACGACTTGGCAAAAACTGAGCAAGGAAATCGCTGCAGGCTGCGGCAAAACGGGGGAAGGTCGTGTTATTCAGGTCACTAAACTGGGGACAAAACCGTTGCATAGCATAGCGGGTTAGGAGCACGCCCAACACTTCCAAAAAAAACTTTATCAGCGCGAGCGACCGCAGCGATAGATCAAAAAAAGTGGTTCAAAAGGTGAAATTCCGGCGACCGTTTATGGGTCGTAGAAGTCATCGCACCCTTTGGTGGCGCTGAAGAAATGGTCAAGGACATGAAAGCTAAGGTCTTCACGGATCAGAAACTTCGCAACGTCGCCACCGACAAAGCCGGCCAACAGCAAACCAACACTGGTGAATGGGTACAGCCGCTTGCAGGGATAAACCTTCCGTGTCAACCATATACTTCAATAGGCTGAATGTGACTCCAAAAGAGACATTCCGCGAGAGTAGATACTTCAGTTATTCGGTTTCGAAAAATACTCTCCAAGCAGTCGGTAACTCCACAAAGCTTCATCGCTCTGGGCACCTTGGCGCAATTGTTCTGGCGTGAAACCGGTGTGCTTTCGCATTCGTCTGATCATGTGCGCTTGGTCACAAAACCCAGACGCAGCGGCAAGCTCGGCCCAGTCAATATCGCCGCTCTGTGTAGCCTCATGAATATTGGCATAGAGCTGCTCGGAATGGCCAAGGATCTTCAGGTCGCGCGCGTTAATGCCGGTCCAGGATTTAATCCGCCGAGCGATCTGCCGTGCGCTGTTTCCAGGACCGGAAAGCACAGCTCTGGCCGCCAGGCTTCGCGCCCAGTCTTTGAGCCAGAGCGGCGGTCCAGCTCCCACAGGGCGCACGTTGGACCAAATTTTGTCAATTCCATCTTCCAGAAGTGGGATACCCGTTTCAAATCCTTCACGCTCAACAACATCGAAGAAGTTCTCGCAAGGCTCGAAGATTGACTGTGGCAGAGCGTCCTTGGCGGCTACTATGCGCCCCGTGAAAGAGCTTAAATCGAGTCCGCTCATCGCAGAAAAAGCATCCGGGTAGAATACAACAGTTATTGCGAACATTTCTCCGGCGCTCCAACTGACAAGCGGCCCAAGCTGCGCCCCCGAGAACATGAAGTGCGGGAGCCGTATTGCCGTCCAAGGGTGCTGCATCTGCTGAGGATCGGTGATCAGATGTATGTCTCCGGCGACGAGCCTGGTCACGCAACACAGCGGAGATGCCGGAAAATAGTTGAACCTCTGTGCCTGATCGAGCGCGACGCCCCGAGTATCGCGAACAATAACACAAAAAATGCATGCCGCGAGAGCAGGGCGTGGCCAAACAATCTGGGAGGTGGTCTTCGAAATCATAACCTGCCCTTTTAAAAACGACGTCATCGGCATGCCATGTCCGATACGTTCAATACAGATTGATGGGCCGGCACCATACTAGGGGCAATCAGCAACTTGAGCCATGCCCCATCGCCATGCTTACCTCAAATCCACCCATCATACCCCCGGCTCCGCCCATCCATCCCAAAGATCTACACCCAATAAGGCTTCTCTTCGAGAGCATTCATAACAGCCTTGCGATCTGGCCCGACTACGCATTCGACGGCCCCTTCAGCCGCAATAGTCTGTTCGGCGTCGAGACTGTTTTGATCAACGACCCTACGGGCGTCCACCACATGATGGTGACCAACGCTTCCAACTACGTCCGCCCTGCGATGATGGCGCGCATTATGCGCCCGCTTATTGGCCAAGGTCTGTTCCTCGCAGAAGGCGAAGAATGGCGTCGGCAAAGACGACTGTTGTCGTCATCCTTCACGCCACACAATGTGAACATTCTCCTCCCGCACTTTATAGCAGCAGCCAACGATCTTGTTCGCCAACTCGACGAGCGGGAAAGTGCCAACCTCTCTAAGGCCTACCAGAGTGCGGCGCTGAACGCCGTGCTGCGGGCGCTCTTTTCCATGCCCGAGCAACGGGAGCGCGATCGGCTCGGCTATCTCGTTACCCAATACATCACCGGGCCTGGCCGCCCACAAATTCTAGACGGGTTCGCCAAAACTGACACGTCCTTCCCGTTCACGTTGGGTAAACGGCGTGCCTTTCAAAGGAAGTGGAATGCCGTTGTCGACGACGTCATTGCCACCCGCCGAAGCGCTCCACACGATGCGGAAAATCGCGATATGCTGGATCTGCTGATCGCAACGCACGACGAAAAAACCCAACAACCACTGGCTCCAACAGAGATCCGCGACCAGTGCGCTACGATGATTTTCGCGGGGTATGAAACAACGGCGCGGCTGCTGTTTTGGGCGTCCTATCTGCTAACGTTGGACCAAGGTGAGCAAGCGCGGGTCGCAGACGAGGTGAATGCGTTCCCGCCCGAGCGTGTAGCAACTCTGGGCGATCTGGAGCACTGGCCACGCCTGCGTGCCGTGCTTCTTGAAGCTCTCCGGCTTTACCCGCCAGTGCCTCTGCTGGTGCGCGAGCCCATCGACGATGACGTGATCATGGGAGAAACCGTGAAACGCGGCGTACAGGTCTATATCTCGCCTTGGGTTCTTCATCGCCATCGCAAACACTGGCAGCATCCAACAGCCTTCATCCCGGATCGTTTCGAAGGCAAGTCTGCGCCATGGACGGCCGGTGGTGCTTATCTGCCGTTCGGTGCCGGTCCTCGGATCTGCATCGGTGCGGTATTCGCACTTGCCGAGGCTCAGATCATGTTGGCGACAGTGCTGAAGCGCTACACCCTCGCCATCAAAAGCAAGCGCCCCGTGATCCCGGTCGGGCGCCTCACAATCCAGCCAAGTTATCCGCCAATTTTCAAGTTGGAACGCGCAAAGCCATAGGAAGAAGCTATAGATTGTCCGAAATCACTGCATTTGTGCAGATTTCTCCGACGCCAGCGGACATCGTATGCCACATCACGTGACTTCGAATGGTTTGCACAATGTGAGACTGGATCGATATCCGCTGCTAGGTGAAGTCCTGAAGAAGCGGGACGGCGGATATAGACCGAAAGTAACTTCCAAAGGGCACTCAATATGAAACTTACTTGCCAGGTCGAGACACGCTCCTTGAACACCATTTTACCGCAAGCACTTTCACGCCGGTTGCATGCTTCAAACCCCAAGGTCTCCTCACCATCAGTTAACCTGACATGTCTCCTCATGCTTACGGCAGGCGGCGCCATTGCCACTATTGCACTTCTGCAACCAAGTCTTGCATCCCGACTTCTTCCACGGTGCCACTTCAAAGCCTTTGCTGTCGACTTTCCATTGGCACCTCCCCTGACGACGTTCGTAGTTTTTGTTACAATGGCATTTCCCGTTGGTACTGCGGTGGGCATTGCGACCACAATTCTTCCCAACTTCTTTTCCACAGGCATCGCTCATTTTACGGTACGCTCCGCGACTGCCTGACTGCTTCCATTGATCCTTCCAGTAGGCGCATGACCCGACTCGAAGCTTATTCGTTTTCTTAGGGCGCTGTTTCGTAACAGAATCCCCTGCAGATGTTGCGCGATCGACCAATCTACTTGTTTGAGAAAGCAGCCAATTCTGGCCGGAATATTTGGCACACGGGCTCAGGTGAGGTTGATTGTTGTTAGGTCCGCCATTGAAGACATCCAGGCACATTCCATCACCGCGAAACTGAGTTTTAAATCGAATCCAGTTCCCCGAGGATATCACCTTCCAGAACTGACCCGAGTAGTTCGCGCATTGCGTCAAGTGAACTTGGTTATTCTTCGCCCCCCCATTGAATACATCCAGACACATATTCCTCCCTCTAAACATTGTGGTCAGTCTATAATAGCCATGACCCGCAGGCTGAAACCTCCAGTATTGGCCAGACACATCTTTCACTCCCGTGAGATGCATCATATTATTTTTTGCGCCGCCATTAAATACATCCAACGCCATTCCAGCACCCCGGAATTGTGTTGTGAGACGATAATAATGAGTGAGATCTATTGATTGCGCCCAACCCTGTGCAGTCAAAAGGAACAAAATTATTATGCAAATGAAAGAACGAACTACAGATACCATTTCTTGAGAACCCCTCGGATTGCACAGGCTTTGTAGCAAACGCCCTGAACCTCGGCGCTCATATCGTAAAGTTCAGCATATCGACATTGCGCCTACAAGAAATTTCTATCCCTTTGGCATCTAATAATCTGACTCATTTTACGGCTTGGCTTCCTGGGCCAACACCGACCTCGGCTCAAGCTTCTCGGTCTCCTGATCCTGTGACGCCAAATCAGATTGCCGACGAAATCTTGCCGCAAACCAAGACATCGACCGATTCAACAATGATTCCTTTGGGGTCACGTCAACCCACTCAGCCTCAATCACGTCGTCCTTCCTCTGCCGTTTCTCCAGGTGTCCGTTACATAGGTAAGCATAGCAAACTGACAGGTGAAAAATTTGCCGAAACCTTAGCTGGAAGCAAAGGCGAAATCGACACAGACTCCCCCCACACCCGTAGGGATAGACCCATTTCAGCACTGCTTAATCGAGGCCTACCAAAGGTTCCCCTGACCGACCACTATCGATTGGACCTGCTTAAATGTTAGTTCATTGATAGCCTGACCCTGCTCAAAACACTGTGTCTCATGACAAACCCAAGCTTCAATTTTGAAAGAGTCTTCCCCACTCATAGCTGGCTCGTAAAAATTGAATCACCATGATTGTTTTTCATAACAGTTCCATGTCAGCACGTTCACGGACCCAAGCTGAAATAAATCATGGGCCTTCTTGAAAGCTATTGACTCTCAAAAAATGTTATGCAGTTCTAACGGGCGCTCAGGTGCCTTGGAGAAACACTCATCCAAGGTGAATAGGGAACACGGTGCGCTTTCATCAGCAATTCCGTGGCTGCCCCCGCAACTGTGAGCGGCGAGTTTACCTGTAAAAATCCACTGGTCCTGATAAGGGGCCGGGAAGGAGCAGGTAAGACGATAGAGCCGCAAGCCAGGAGACCTGCCCGAGCGTTGTCGCTCTTCCTTATCACGGGTGGTGAGGGGAAACGGAAACGTCGTGGCGACTGATATGTAACCTTTGAAGGGCAATCAGGAACGCCACGCCTATCACATGCTTCAACAACATCGTATTTCATCCCTCGTGAAGGGATAATTGTATCCGTGATCGTCAGGTTTCTTGGCGAAACGGAACCGCCAACGAGCGTAAAGCGTGATTTTTAGGCGCCGACTTTCTGATGCTCTCAAGTATGACTGAGAGTAGAGTTATGAATAAGTACGCGCATGACACTTTTACGAGACCACTGTTAGCCACTGCGGCAATCATGGTTCTTTTGGCAACCTTCCCTACCGAACAAACCGCAGCACAGGAACAAGGTGACGTTCAGGAGTTTCAAGAGGACTGGGCGCAGGTCCAAGGCGGTGTTGTTGAGCTACCCCCGATTTATATCACTGTTCAAGGGACTTCCATTGCAGCCAAGAAAGCTGGCCATAAGAAGAAAGGCCCGCCACCACCAGCCTCATCGTCAAACATTGAAATTGAGAATATCGGATCTTCCAGTGGCACACCATCTGGAGGTGCCAATTCTTCCACCACATCTTCGGCAGCAGGCTCATTTCACGGTGGTAACGGAAATGGAATTCCAGCGGCACAAGTCGGTTCCGCAGTGACAGTTGTGACCGGTGCGCAGCTGCGCGCTTCGCAAGTGCGCCATGCAGGGGACGCACTCAGAAGTCTTCCAGGAGTTCATGTCAATCGCTCAGGTGGTGTCTCAAATTTCACCCAGGTTCGCATGCGTGGGGCCGAAGGAAATCATACCTTGGTTCTTGTTGATGGCATCGAAGCCAACAGCACCTCCGGCGGAGAATTCGATTTTTCCAACTTACTTACCAACGATATAGAACGCATCGAAGTCATTCGTGGAGGGCATAGTGGAATTTACGGGTCAAAAGCCATAGGCGGTGTCATCAACATCATCACCAAAAGCGGCAAAGGTCCCATCACACTAGAGGCCTCGGCAGAAGGCGGTGGCTTCGAAACCCGTGGCATTGCAGCGCGTATTTCCGGAGGCACCGACCAAATGTGGCTTTCAGCAAGTATGCAGCATCAAGCCTCCAACAGCTTTAACATCGCCATTGTCGGTGAAGAGAACGACCCTTGGCGCAACACGGCAGTTTCCCTGAAGGGGGGCGCTCAAATCACTGACGGCGTGACACTCGATTTCACCCTTCGCAACTCAAAAAAGTTCCTCAATTTCGATAGAGAAGCGCGCGCACCGGGTAGCCTTTTGAACGTCGCAACTGATGCCCCTAACACGTCCGACACGAATGTCTTTCTGGGAGGGGCAAATCTGAAATGGGAACTCTTTGATGGCGCCTTGACCCAGGTTCTTCGTGCAACACGCAACCGTACCAATCTGGAAAGTTCAACAACCTTTGGCAACACCGAAAACCTCAGCGAATCTTCAAAGTACGGCTACTTGATAACCTACCGTTTTGACACGCCTTTACTTGTATCAGCTCGTCACACTTTTTCGGGCTTGATTGAAAAGCAATTTGAGGGATTTACGCCACGCTTTAGTTTTACTGACGCGCGCAAACGGGAGCGAGAACAGGTTGCAGCCGTCGCCGAGTATCGCGGCGAATTTGCCAATCGTGTCTTCCTCTCCGGCAATTTTCGTCAAGATCGCAACAATACCTTTGAGGACTTCACAACATGGCATACGGGCATTTCGATTCCTACGCCGGAGATTGGCATAAGACCCCATGCAAGTGCTGGAACGTCTGTTGCTTTGCCAGGAATGTTCGAACAATTCGGGAGCATCTTGGGAATTTTCACCGGCAATCCAGATCTTGAGCCAGAAAAATCATTCGGCTGGGACGCTGGCGTTGAATTTACCCTTCCCTTCGGAAACGCCCTTCTGGATGTCACTTACTTTAAAGCCAACCTCGAAAACGAGATCAGAGGTTTTGGCAACACAACCCGAAATCTTGAAGGGGAAAGCACCCGTAGCGGCCTCGAGGTCGCACTGAAGTCTCAACTGTATCCGTGGCTATATCTGGGGGCCAGTTACACCTACCTCAACGCCAATGAGCCAGATGGGACCCAGGAAAGTCGTCGCCCGAAACATACCGGCAAAGCCGAAGTCATAGCTTTGTTTGACCAAGGGCGAGGAAATGTGAGTCTATCTGCCGCCTATAACGGCCATATGACAGACCGCAACTTCGGTACATTCCCGGCGACCATCGTAACACTTGATGAGTACGTTCTCATGTCTCTGGCTGCAAGCTACAAGATAAAGCCTCAGATAGAATTATTTGGTCGCGTCGAGAACCTACTCAATGCGGATTATGAGGAAATCTCAGGATACAATACGCCGCAGATTGCGGCATATGCCGGCCTGCGCATCAAGCTCCAAGACACCTCCACCGCTCATTGGAAAAAATACGAATGATCCCTATTTTCAAATCATGGATTGCTGTGGCGGTGTTGCTGTTTTTGATTGGTCCGGTTTCGGCCGGACCAGTCTCAAAGGTACCTGGAAAAGTTGTATCAATGAACCTGTGCACAGATCAGCTGGCCATGCTGGTTGCTAAATCAGGTCAACTTTATTCGGTATCTCATTTCGCAAAACAGCCTGAAGTCTCTGTACTCGCCAAAAAAGCCCAAAGATATGTAACCAATCATG
>JAJRWS010000572.1 GCA_024276705.1 Planctomycetota bacterium
AGTATCCTACGGCCGTCGAGTACGAGTACCGCTTCGCTGAGTACGAGTACGAGTACGAAGAGAAGCCAAAATACCCAACTTGAAATGGGGAAGTTATTCCTCGTTCGCTCCTAAGACTCCAACCGGCTCATGAACTGATTGTCAGTCACGGGGGAATTATTTATGACCCCACACGTCTCCTTGCGCCAGGCGGGACCAGTCGGCGCGAAACAGGTGGAGGGGGATGTGAACGTTGTTAGCCAAATGCTGGCCGATTCGGCTGTGGATGCCCAGCAGATTCCCATCAATATCGAACAGGGGCCCTCCCGAATCGCCCTGATTCAAGATGCAATCGGTCACGATCGCATCACGCGCCGCTAACAAGATGCGTCCCAGTCGGAGCACGGCAGGACGGCCTCGCCGGTAGCCGTTCGGGTGACCGGTCGCCACGCACCAGTGGCCCGCTTGGGCGGCCGGGCCGTGCAGATGCTTTGCCTGCGGCCACGGGCCAGGCGGATCGATTTGGATCAACCCGGTATCGGTGGCGTGATTTGCGCCTAGCGTCTTGCCGCTAACGGTGCGGCCATCGGCCAGGTAGATTTCGACCGGCAACCCTGCCTGACGCGATACGTGGGCGGCCGTAAGCACATACCCGTCGTCGGAGATGACCACACCACTTCCCATCGTGCGGCCGATTCGCAGACCTACCGTGCAGGCAGTGGCCCGTTTGGCGGCCGCTTGAATCTTCACTTCGAGCTGCTTGAGTCTGCCTGGCTCATTGGCCGCTTGCCTGCGGGGCTGATCGATTCGGTCGCTGCCGAGATCGGCCAATTCCTGATGATCAGCCGCCCATTGCATAAGTATCTTTTTTATGTTCGCCGCGGGCAGGACTCGGCTTGTCACACGCTTTTCGCTCACCATGTTGATGCCGACTGCACGACCCGCCAGATCGACTGCCGGCCCGCCGCAGTCGTTGGGCCGCAGCGTTGTATCGTGCCACAACCAAGGAGAATCGATCATGGAACCAGGAATGCTTACCACCCCAATGGCAACCGGATCGGGGCCGCGGCCTCCGGTTGCCAGCAGGCTTCCCAACGGTGGCAGGGGCCCGCGCGACCAAATCACCGGCTGTAATCCTTGCGCGGCCAGTCGCAGTAGTGCGAGGTCTTGTGGTTTGGTCGAGGCAATCCGCTTGGCGGGGAACTGCCGTCCATCGGCAAGCTGGCAGCGAAGGTTACCATGCAAACGGCTTGCCACGGTCAGCACATAACTACCCGAGCCGACTAGCGTGCCGAGAGCCACGTCCCGCGGTTGATCTTCGGAAAAGATTCGAACCGTACTTAAATTTGCTCGAGCAATGACGGAGCGGAACTGCTGTTTGACCAGTTCATGGTTCTTGCCGATTCGGACCGCCACTTGGGCCTTGCTGAGCGGCACGCCGAACAGCATGGAAACCCCAAGGCAAGCGCGCAGGCCAAGTGAAAAAAGTGGTCGTCCAGGTTTGCGCATGTGCCGGCATCTCATGGGGTTGTAGACGATGCTTCGTTATGGTAATGGCTACCTTATAGGTTGTGGGGGAAACGGTTTTATGTCAACCAGAGTTGAATGCCATGCAAGATCACGATGCAATCGCAGCGGTTTACCAACAGGATGGCGTGGTGCGGATTCGCGCGTTTTTCCAGCCGGAACAAGTTGAAGCGATTCGGGTGGAACTGGAACGGTACGTACGGGACGATCTGGCCATGAAGCCAGCCGATGCGCGAACCGTTGAAGCGGACGGAGAGACAATTCGCAATTTATGGCGTCTTGAACAACACAATTCATTCTTTCACGAACTCGGTCACCAACGTCAGATAACGGACCTGGTACGCCGATTGGTCGGGGGTCGGCCCCTGCTGGTTGGTGTGGAGACGTTCAACAAGCCCGCTCGAGTCGGGTCGGCCGTTCCTTCGCATCAAGACAATGCCTACTTCTGCCAGGTTCCTGCCGACATGTTGACAGTCTGGGTGGCCATCGACGCGGTGACGGAAGCCAACGGGCCGGTCAGCTTCCTGCGTGGCTCGCATCGGCTCGGCATGCTCCCCACGCAACCGTCGGGTGTTGCCGGCAATTCGATCGGCCTGGCGTCGCCGCCACGTGGTCCCGAGGAGCAGGAGTTCCGAGCGACTCTCGATCCGGGAGATGTCACGATCCATCATTGTCAGATAGTTCACCATTCCGCGCCGAATCACAGCGACCAATCGCGACTGGGGCTCCTGCTCGTCTATCGTGGAGAGCATACCCGGACCGATCCGCGGCTGCGGGCAGCCTATGACAAGGCCCGCTCGATGACGCCCCCGGCATGAGTCAGCGGACCATCTGCATGGTCATGCCGCCGTCCACCATCACCGTTTCGCCCGTCATGAACTGATGGGTGATGAGAAAACGGGCCGCCAGCAGAGGACCAAGCAGCTCCTGCCGGCGGTCATGCAACAGGTCGACGCGATCCTCGCCCGTGGGGCCGGATCCATGAAGGGCCCCCCTTGGGGAAAAGCAAGCCTTCAGCAAATATTGCTTCATCTGCCAACGTCTGGAAGGGGAGGGGACCGATGTCGGGGCTAACCTCGCCTCCCTTTCCGACCGTTCTGCCGAGGCACTGCTGGTGGCAATAGTCGGTCCGAATCGGCTGAACCAGAAAAATGTCCTATGCGCCAGATACAGGGGGGGAGAAAAGTTGCTACTATAGGAAGGATTCCGAGCCGAGAGTGGTTTTCGCGTCCATCTCATTGGGAAATCCCGGAATCATAATCCTCAACTTAGTTCTAGAGATAGGACCGATCATGAGAGATCCAAACATGCTCGTGCCGAAACGCACGGGGTTCACGCTGGTTGAGCTGTTGGTTGTCATCGCCATCATTGGGATCCTGGTGGCCCTACTGTTGCCTGCCGTCCAGGCAGCGCGTGAATCAGCCCGGCGCACGCAGTGCATCAGTAATCTCCGCCAGATCGGCGTAGCAATGCATAACGTACACGCCGTTCAAGGCCATTTTCCTACGGGGCATTTCTGGCCCGATTCAAATCTTGGAGATGCGGATGGCGCGGAAGCCACTTGGGTAACCTACCTGCTTGCCTTCATGGAAGAGAGCACGGTCGAACAGCAGATCAATTGGAAACTCAGCTTTGGCCATGCTCTGATGGACAGAAACGTCGTACCCATCAAACAGAGCTTGAGTTCCTTTCTATGCCCCTCGGGGCCCGCGGGCTTGCCATGGTTTGGTGCCTACGCACGCGGTAGCTATGTTGCAAACAATGGATTTGGGCCCATGAAAGACAGTACGTTGGCTAACTTGCCGGTCAAACGGCGCGTACCGGGAAGTAATGGTGTTTCTACATCCGCAGCCGGAGCATTTTTTTTGAATAGCATGCTGCGCGCGGCAAGTATTATCGACGGCACATCAAAAACCGCATTCGTGTCAGAGATACGTGTCGTGGAAGGCGATGACTTTCGCGGTGTATTTCATTACCCTGAAGGCCCGCTCTACCATCACAATTATACACCCAACAGTATGATTCCGGACGAAATTCGCCAAAGCATGTGCGTCGACGTGCCGGAGGCTCCGTGCATTGGAACCTTTAACAGCTGGAATCCTCGCAGGCTTACCATGACCGCCCGCAGCTATCATCCAGGTGGCGTCAATTTATTGTTGGGCGACAGTAGCGCACGATTCATTGATGATTCGATCCATTTGGGCATCTGGCAGGCACTTGCCACGCCGGAACAAATCAAGGGAGAACGAATCGTCGATTCACTGTAATTCACCGTTCCATATAAGGATCACTCCGCTGAATTTTTCAAAAGTACATTTCCGAAACTTTGCCATGTTGATCGTCTGGCTCGTTGGATGGTGTGGCTGCAGCAATCGAGGTTTGGTGGATGTCCAAGGGAATATCACGTTAGAGGGCAGGCCTTTGCCGGGAGGTATCATTGTGTTTGAGCCCGTTGACAAAAACGGTGCGACGGCGGGCGGCAAGATACGAGAAGGACGCTACGAACTTACTGGCAAGGCGGCGGTTCCCCCAGGAGAGAAAATCGTTCGCATTTCTGGCATTTTTAAAACCGGGCGTCAAATCGAAGTTGGACCGCCAGCGCCTCCTGGCACGATGACCGATGAGGTGGAGCACATCGCCATTCCCGCGAGCTACAACCAGAGCAGCACGCTCCGATGCAACGTGGTCGCAGGTGAAATGAATCAGCACGATTTCGAACTACATTCGCAGTAGCGCAATGGCGGCGCCGATGCCCTCCGTGCCGTCCGTGATGAGAGCCCGTTTGCCTGGTAGTTTCATTTGAGTCACCTGAGATGATCACGCTTCCCCGTGGAGCCACTTTTTCAGGACGCCGAGGTCTCGGCGCAGCGCATCGATGTATGCCGGGGCCCCCCCTGGAGGGTGATATTCCACGTGCAGGGAATATGGGCCAGCAAAACCATCCCGCTTCAGCAGCGCGAAGAAAGCAGGATCGACCTGGCCTGTTCCCAGGGGGACATTCACGGCCTTCTTGTCCTGCCATTGAAAGTCTTTGACAAACACCGTGCGGATATGCGGCTTGATGACGTTGTAGAGAACGGGCCACGACAGGCCCGCCTCGACCGTCGCGTGCCGAATATCAAACGCGCTGCCAATCTGGTCCGCGGGAATGTCTTTGAGCAGCCAGTGCAGGTCCCAGATTGTCGCACCGACAAACTTGGCGCCGGAGTGGTTCTGATAGATGGCACCAAGCCCCAGTTCCCGGTTGAAGGCGGCCAGTTCCTGGAGCTTAGGCCGAATTTCGCCTAGCTGCTTGACAATCGGCTGGCCCAGGTCATACCGGTAGTATCCCATCCGGTAGCTCTTGATGCCGAGTCCGGCCGCGGTGCGCAGCACTTTCTCGGTGAGCGGCTGAGTGGGGCTCAACACGTCGGAAGCCATGGTGGTCACTTCCAGGTTGCGTTTCTTCAGCGCTTCGACCAGTTTTGGCAAATCCTCTTCGACCCGCTCCGGCAGCACATGGCCTTTCTTGCGGACCGTCGCTTCGATGCCGACGAATCCGAGATCGGCGATCGTATCGGCCAATTGATCGTAGGAAAGGTCCTGCAAGAACTTTTCAAACGCACAGATCCGATAATCAAGCGGCACGGAGTCCGCCGCTGGGGTGATTGCCTGGACCAGCGACCACGAAGAAGCGGCCATGGCGGTACGAGCTAGAAATTTTCGTCGATTCATGGTTTTCAAGGTACTGTCATTGTTAAGTCTTGGAATTGCAGGTGCCTTGAAAGATTTTCTTCAAGACCGATCCGCAGGCTTTCTCCTTACGGTAATCTTAACTCCTAAGTATGGCAATCCGGTATGGCAGAGGTCGATTACAGTGATCGTGGAGGCCGAGATGAGAGTCATTACGGCAAGGCAACTTCAGGTGTTGCGGTAAAACAGAAGCAGGGTACTGGTTTATAGAGTCGCGTTAAGTAGAATGATGTTTTGGAGCCAACTGTTGTAGGTTTCCATTTGCCGAGATCACCTCACGGCATGTTGAATGAGGTGGAGCCTCATACTATCCTGATAATCGAAACTTTGCGCGAGAAATACCGAAGATTGCATTGTGACGATGCGTCATGCCTCCTGAAGCACGAGACCTCCAGATGCATGTTAGTGTTCCTCTCTCCATGAGCTGGGCAGATTGAACGACCACCGTTCGGATGCCTGCAAATCTGGTGCGGGGTTGGGAGCTTGCTGCGGAAAGCTACCTGAATTGACTCCACAACCATTACAATCAGGAATGTCTAGCCGTGATCCTGGCACGGCGAGCAGGGATGTCCGTATCCAAGGTGTCGAACTGTATTTCCTGCCAGTCCACACCCGCATGCCGCTCAAGTTTGGCCCCGAGACGCTCACTTCGGTAATCTGCGCGCGGGCGCGAGTCGTGGTTGAAGATTGCCATGGTCGGCGAGCGGAAGGATGGGGCGAAACGCCGCTGAGCGTACAGTGGGTTTGGCCGAGCGAGGTCAGCTACTCTTTTCGTAACGCGGCTTTGCAGGATTTCTGCCACCAACTCACGGAAGCCTGGGCTCTTTTCGAAGGCAGCGGCCATGCGTTTGAAATTGGTTATGACTTTCAGCAAACGGTCCTGCCGGAAGTGCTGGCTCGTTTCAACGGGGGAAAACCATTGGCCGAACGGATGCCTCTGCTGGGGGCACTGGTCTGTTGCTCTCCGTTCGACCTGGCCCTGCACGATGCCTACATCCCATGCTGCTGTGACGGAGTAGCCATGTCGCAGGTCGTCTTTTGAGTGACGATAATAGTATGTGTTATTTCGTTTCGAGGACTCCAAATTCCTTCCTGACATTGGCATCAAGGTCAAAGTCTCCGCTCAGGTCGTCGGCCTGTGCCAGTGCGTCGTTGGTGACGCCCAACTCGGCTGCCAACTCCCCCTGGCCCTGGGCGACCGTGCCCAGATCGAACGTGTAGGAAGTGGCCGAATTTTTATTCAGCACACCGTCGCCCATCAACTGTTCGATCTGTGCGTCGGTGAAATGGTTTACTTGGGCCGTGATGTTCACGGTTTGCGAGACCCGCAGTGAGCCCAGAGCGATACTAGCCGTCAAACGGGTTAGCCAATTTTACGCCTGCGTGCTTGAAGTCTGCTACGTTGCGAGTCGCCACCACCAAACAGTGTTTCTTGGCGACGGCGGCAACACAATCTGCCCTTTTGAGGATACGGTGGTGTTCATGCTGGTAAGATGTCATCTTACCAGCGACAAGCCAAGCAAGGAACTCGGCAACCGCGTCGTTGGCAGGATTGGCCGCGACAGGTTCAGCCCGAGGCGCTGGCGCGTCGCCCGTGTTGATGGGGCCCATACGGATCGATCTGGACATCTCCGCTGGCTACCAGGTGAACTTTTCCTTGCCGATCTTTTATCCTCAAAGCGCCTTGGGGGCTCAGGCCCAGCGCGGTGCCGAGCAATTTTTGTTTGCCACGGCGGACGCTAATCGGCTGGCCGATCCAGGGGGCAAAACGTTGCCAACTGGAAATCAGCCGGTCCGTCCCGGGGTCAGTCAGATGGTCCAGCCAGAGTTCTAAACGGGCAAGCAGAGATGCCAGTACCTCGACCCGGTTCCAGGATCTGCCGGTGGCCAAACGGAGCGAGACCGCATGGTCGACGAGTTCGCCGGGAAAATCCAACTGGTTGACGTTCAGGCCAATGCCCAGCACGCTATGCAATACTTGGTCGCGGCTGACGAACGATTCCACCAGGATGCCCGCCAGTTTCTTGCCTTGCCAGAGGATGTCATTGGGCCATTTGAGTTCTGGCGTTCCGGGCAGCAGCAAATCGACCACCTCCGCCACGGCAACGCCGGCGGCCAGACTTACCGGTGGCGCCGCATGAGCCGGCCAGTTGGGGCGGAGCAAAATCGAAAAGGTCAGGTTCTCGCCGGCCGCGGAATGCCATTCGCGGTCGAAGCGGCCACGGCCTTTTGTCTGAGTTTCGGCCGCCATGACGGTGCCATGCGTGCCGCCCGCATGAGCTATCACGTTGATGCGAGTGTTTGTCGAATCGACTTCTTCTTCGTGGTAATAGGGATTGCCCAGCCAGAGAGTGGTCAGTCGGGGCACCACGCAGTGAGGGGCCAGGTCGCTGGACATATCATTCTCGTTCGAAAAGAGCGGCAATTCCTTGCCCGCCGCCGATGCACATGGTTACCAGCGCTCGCCGGCCACCGGTCCGTTGCAGTTCGTAGAGTGCCTTCACGGTGAGAATGCAACCAGTCGCACCGATCGGGTGACCGAGCGAAATGCCACTGCCATTGGGGTTGGTGCGTTCCGCGGGCAGGTCCAGATCGCGGGCCACAGCCAGGGACTGTACCGCGAACGCTTCATTGGCCTCGATGACATCGATGTCCTCCAGTTGGAGGCCCGTTTTTGCCAGGAGAGATCGCACTGCTGGCACGGGGCCGATCCCCATGATTTTGGGGTCGACGCCCGAATGGCTGTAACCGACCAATCGCCCCAAGGGTTGCAAACCGCGTTCTCGGGCCTGCTCGCGTTCCATTAGCACGACCGCCGCCGCGGCATCGTTTAGACTTGAAGCGTTGCCGGCCGTGACCGTTCCCTCCGGGTCGAAGACTGGCCGCAGTTTGGCCAATTGCTCCACCGTGGTGCCGGGGCGGACAGTTTCGTCGGTATCGAATAACACGGTCTCACGTTTTTTCTTGATTTCGATGGGCAGAATCTGTTCCTTGAAGTAGCCTTGCTCGATCGCACGAGCTGCCCGGGCGTGACTGGTCACGGCAAGTTGATCCTGATCTTCACGGGAGAACCCCCACTGCCTGGCGATGTTTTCTGCCGTGATTCCCATGTGGCAATCGTCAAACGGATCGCTTAGCGCTCCGGCCAACACGTCGACCAGCGTGGTGTCACCCATCCTCGCGCCCCAACGCATGGCGGGAGCCAGGTAGGGGCTACGACTCATGTTTTCCGCGCCACCCGCCACCGTCACGTTCGCATCATCCAGCATGATCGTCTGGGCCGCAGTGAGGATTGCTTGCAGCCCGCTCCCGCAGAGACGATTGAGGGTCAAGGCGGGTGTTTCGACTGGCAGACCGCCATGAATGCCCGCGACCCGCGCCAGGTAGTGGTCATGCATGTCAGTATGGATCACATTTCCAAATACTACGTGCCCTACTTCGTCCGGTTCGACTCCCGCCCGACGGACCGACTCGCGGACACAGCGGGCCGCGAGTTTGCTGGGAGGGATGTCTTTCAAGCTGCCCCCATAGCTACTCACAGCCGTACGGACTCCACTGAGCACAACGACTTCACGCGATGACATTACAGAGTCTCCTGATGTATAGCAATTATGGTTCCTTAGAGCCTAACCCAGAACTGGTCGTCTCGAAATGGTGGCAAGACGTAATAGGGTTTTGGGATAGGCTCTTCGGTGTATGATAGTTGAATCGACAAAGCATGAATCATTGGAAAGATGAAATGAATAGTACTCCCAGCATTCCATTATTCCAGCATTCCGAATCCGCTGGTAACCGGTATCAATGCGTGAAATCGCCAAGTTTATTAATCGGTCACCCTTTACATGCCCCGTTTTACTTGGAGTTTAGCGATGTATTATAATTTTGCTTTGCTAGGACGCCGCATTCCATTTCTGTTCCAGGCAGTCGTCTGGGGCTCCATGCTAACGGCGATCACACTGGCGGGGGAGGGGGATCGATTACGCCCGAACATTATTTGGATTACCAGTGAGGATAACGGAACGGAGCTTGGGTGTTACGGGGATACGTATGCCCGAACGCCTCATATTGACCGTCTCGCCAGCCAGGGGCTTATCTATACGAACGCCTGGTCCAATGCGCCTGTTTGCGCGCCGGCGCGGACGACGATCATTTCGGGAATGTTTCCCTCGTCCACAGGTTCGGAGCACATGCGAAGCCTGGTCGAGCTGCCAGCCGGCTTTCGCATGTTTCCTCAGTACCTGCGTGATGCAGGCTATTACTGCACGAACTGCGTCAAGGAGGATTACAATCTGAAAAAGCCCGGAAAGGTTTGGGACGACTCCTCACGCAAGGCCCATTGGCGGAACCGCCTGCCAGGACAGCCATTCTTCGCCGTGTTCAACATCACCACATCGCATGAAAGCCAGCTTCGGAAACGTCCCCACCGGTTGGTGCACGATCCGGCCCGGGCACCTTTGCCTGCGTACCATCCCGACACGCCCGAGGTTCGGCACGACTGGGCCCAATACTACGACAAGCTGACGGAAATGGATGCCGAGGTTGGGGCAAGGCTGGATGAATTACAGGCCGCGGGTCTCACCGACCAGACGATTATTTTCTACTATGGAGACCATGGCTCGGGAATGCCACGCAGCAAACGGTGGCTCTACCAATCTGGTTTGCAAGTACCTCTGGTCGTATTCGTTCCGAAAAAATTTCGCCATCTGGCTCCGGCCGACTATCTTGCGGGTGGAAGCAGCGGGCGACTTGTCGGTTTTATCGACCTTGCTCCCACGGTCCTGAGCCTCGCAGGCATCAAACCCCCTGGAAATTATCAGGGAAGTGCTTTTATGGGGCAGTTTCAGCAGCCAGAACCGCAGTACCAGTTTGGCTATCGGGCCCGCATGGATGCACGTCCCGATCTTTCCCGCGCGGTTCGTGACAAGCACTACCTCTACATTCGTAACTACATGCCACATCGGCCGCAGGGACAATATCTGGCTTACATGTTCAAAACGCCCACCACCCAGGTCTGGAAAAAACTGTACGATGAAGGCCGGCTACAGCCACCGCAAACCTACTTTTGGGAGCGCAAATCGTCCGAGGAATTGTACGACCTTGACATCGATCCAGAGCAGGTACACAATCTGGCTGCCCAATCTGCCGAGCGGCCCACACTCGAACGACTACGCAAAGTGCTCCACGATCATCTGCTGGCCATTCGGGATATCAGTTTTATGCCCGAGGCGGAAATGAAAGCTCGTTGTGTTTCATGCACTCCGTATGAACTGGCCCGGGATGAGGGCCAGTATCCCCTCCCACGGATACTGAAAACGGCCGAGATGGCCTCATCGCTCGACTCCCAGGCGACTCCAGAACTGGTACACGCACTGGACGATCCTGATGGTTGCGTCCGCTATTGGGCTGCAATGGGTATGTTGATGCGTGGCAAAGGAGCGGTCGATACGGTCAGTAGCCGGTTGCGTGAACTGCTCGGCGACCGTTCGCCCAGTGTGCGGATCGTCGCCGCCGACGCACTGGCTCGATTTTGTGGGCCGGACGACCTGGAGCAAGCGCTGGCGGTGCTGGTCGATCTGGCCGATGTGTCACGGCATGGTACATGGGTCGCCATGGCCGCGCTCAACGTCCTGGACGAACTGGACGAAAAATGCACTTCGGTCGCGGATCGTCTGCGCCGTATCCCGGCGACCGACCCAGCCGCGCCAGCCCGATATCGAACCTACCCTGCCAGGATCCGTCAATCGCTGTTTGACGATTTGCAATGAGCGGTCGGTCGCGCGTACTTGACATCGATGTTTAGCAGGTCTAATCTGCCCGCCAGGCTCGTAGCAGAAAGTTCATGAAATATTCGGGCTAGGACGCTGCGGGGCAGTGTGCCGCGGATTGTTACGAGAGACCTTCGCGGTTGAATTCCCTAGTGCCAGTGCCCGCAGGCAAGGGAGCCAATATGGTCGGGGCAATTCGCAAACGGGACATCCTTGCACACCCTTTCGTGACGATCCAGGCTTTTGGCTGGCGTGTTTTCTTGCGTGTACTGATTGCGGGTCGCCATTGCACGTTTCTCTCCCTGCTCACCGAAACGGGTACACTGCAGTTGCCGGCCATGCCAGCTTCCGAACTACTGGATCGTTGTGTCGAATTGGAGTTGCGGGCAAAAGAGATTTACAATCGACTGGCGCAACGGTTTGGCAGTTGCAAAGAGGCAGCGGTTTTCTTCAAAACACTCGCCCGGCAGGAACAAAGTCACGCGGAATTGCTCAAGTTGTGTAAAGCGGCGGCAGGACGTGGGGGGTGGGCTGATCGTCAAGTCGTACCGTGGCGCAACGCCGTGCCTCGTCTGGAGCAGCAGATGGAAACAGCCACGACTTCGCTCGAATCCGTCGAGGATCTTTGCAACGCCATGCGATTGGTGATTCAAATCGAGTCATCCGAGATTAACAGCGTGTTCCAAGCAATCGTGGCCTCCAGTGAATCGAACTTCGTAAAAGCACTCCAAGCCTTCCAGACTGCGGGCTCAAGCCATCTCTCCTACATCCGTCGCGAGATAGCCCGGATCGAGCCAAAACTGGCCGGGCAGTGCGGCGGTCTGCTTGTTCCGCATTGATGGTCGAGTCCAGACGCCCGCTAATTCCCGTCCGTAAACCACCAGCTCTGCTGGTGAGTACTCATCAGGCTCCGCCGTTCCGTCATGCTCGTGCTCGTGCTCGTGCTCGTGCTCGTACTCGAATGGAATCATTGCATGCAACAGAAACAAGAGGCCATGGGTATTGATGATGACCGATCTTGCCTTCCAGTTGGGTTCGAGTACGAGTACCGCTTTGCTGAGTACGAGTACGATATTCTCTCCCCG
>JAJRWS010000573.1 GCA_024276705.1 Planctomycetota bacterium
GAAAAAAACAGTCACTTCGCGTGTTCCGGACCCGGCTTTCGTCGTCGTAGCCCACCGAGATTGGATGGCTTCACCCTGCGTCAATTCCCGGATGCGAATCGCTTTCAGTTGCAAATTGGCGGGCACTTCCAGGCGATGGATGAACAATGGCCCCGCGATGCTGTCTAGATGCGCTTGATAACGCAAGGTGATGTTCTCCAACCCGCAGCGAAGCAGGAGTGACTGTTTCGCGGTGAAACTCTGTGGATCCGGGCGCACGTCCAAAGACCCCAAGGGCGCCGCGGCAGGCACGAGCTGCGAGTTGGACAGGACGTAAGCAAAAAGTGGCTCCACCTGCGCAATGCCCCATTGAGCCTTGAATTCCACGGGCGACAGAACATTCAGCCGACTGTCAGCTTGTTCCTGGTAAGATAGCCCCGCCGAAACCGAAACCGCAAGCGCGCAACGGGAAGTGGCCACATTGACCAGTCGTAGCCGTGGGTAGGCAATTCGTCCGATGGACGTATCACGGCCCAAACGAAAACGAAGAGGAATTTCCACCGGCGCACGCACATCGGAACGCAATTTTATTTGCACCGTGCGTGGATTACCCGCAAATGTTTCCAGATCCTCGATGGGTGATTCCGGTCCCAATGGCATGAGTTCCCACTGAGGATCTGTATCGAGCTGGAGCATGGGCAACGGGCCCGCGCCGGCACGAATTCGCAGTTTCAGTTCAAGCAGCGTGCGAGTCGGTTCGACCTTCAACCACATCCACTGTTCCGCGTTCCATCTGGCGCGCGTATCCACGGCCCGATAGGCCGGAGTCCAATGCACTTCGATAGCATCGACCGGTTGCATGAGAACGCGCATGCTTTCGTTACTTGACGAAGGCTTAATAAGAGTTGCATGGGAAACTCTCAAACCCGTGAGCTCTGCCGGCACTTGCAGATCGAGCGTGGCGCCTGCCACTGCCGGAACGGCAACTCGCAAGGAGGCGGTACGCGGCTGGCGCAAAATGCGAGGGCGTAACGCAAGCTCCAACCGATGGGCTCCCGGCCGAAGCAAATGGACCAGGCAACCCACACCACCCGGAAGCCATTCGATCCGACACGGCTCTCCATCCAAACGATGTTCAGACTCGAGCCATTGAGCGGATCCTTGCTGCAAAGGAAGTACCCATTGGCAGTGGGGGCGCAAACTGGTGATATCGAATGAAAGTTTCCAGTCTCCGCAAACATACTGCCGCTGATGGATTCCAGGCTCCTGAGGGCCAGGAATCGAGAATCGCGGTTCCAGGAGACTGCCGCGATAATGGGCGGCAGTCAATACCCATTGGGCCGCTGCAAGTGTATTCGGCGATGGTTCAAACAACTGGTGATAAAGCGACTGGGGAACATATAATTCTCCCTCGGGAGAAGTCTTGCCCTGGGAATCGACCGGTACAAGCACGCGCGGGAGGACCTGGGACTCAAGATCACTTGTCGACATGCGTGAGAGGTTCGCCTGCAACTTTGGACTTGCCTCGCACGGCACCACAAACCCTTGTGTCCCAAGTGCGAATACGAAAACCAAAAGCACAAAGAACCGTGATTCGCCACGCCGAATTCTCGCGGGCCAGTGTAGCACACCTCGTAGTAGGAGCGATCCAAGCAATCCTAAAAACATTGCTTGAAACACGTTTCCCAGAGATCTGCCGGTTTCCTTCGACATGCTTGAAAGATCCGTCGCAAGCCCATTCGCTGGCTCGGCGGGTACCCAGTCCGGTTCCACAAACAGGCAGGCGGCAGCGGCGACTACGAAACCCAAGACCAGGAAGCGAGGCCAGCGGGCCAATTGCCAGGCCCCGATCACGGAGACCAAAAGCCAGAGCAAAAACCATCGTGCCTGAACCGTCTCGATACGCACCAATTCCATCGCAATCGGTCGCCCCACAAATCCCACTGCATGCGCACGCCAGCCAGGCATTTCCAGTTTCCCTGGCGATGAACCAGGAACGTCCGCTGCCACTTGGACTCCCTCAGAATGGGTCGACCCGGGAGACCATCGCGCCGTATCGGGTCGACCTGTGGAAAATGGGGCCCATCGTTGCGCCGCCTGCGACTGTCCGAATGGATCGGCCCAAAGATTTCGCCAGGCACGACTTTGAAACGGGTTGAAAAAAGGTTCCTGAGACCAACGTGCCAGAGGTCCAAAAAGTCGCAGCCTCCACCCATCCATGCTCATGGCTGAAGGCCCGAATGCGAGCCGCGGGCTCCAGGGAAGCGCGGTCCACAAGGTCCAGCGCCCATGCATCACGGGTAGCGACACACTCGGATAGACCGGTTCTACCCGCGTCTGCCAAGCCAGCGGTTGACCACGGGACACGTAACGCAAAGTCAAGGCGACAGGGGTACCTCGGTGTTTGTTGGTCAACGAGCCTAGACTTATCTGGAAAGGGCGGCTGGCTTGGAAAGGGGTGTTGCCACGAGCCAATGTGGCCAAATCGATTTTTCGTCCATCTTGCCAGACCGATTGCAAATCCACGCCCTCGGGCATGACCACCTCCACCTGCCTGGCCTCATGGCCCGCCAGGCGGCCATTGTTTTCCAGGTAATAGACCAGGACATTCAAAGCAATTCCATCGGCCGAACAATAGGTATTGAAATCGGCAAACCGAGCAAATAGAGTGCTCTTCATTTGCCCGGATGCTGGATCTTGCGAGGCGGAAACCACCGGTAGCAAAGCCGGCAAATCTTTATCCTGGCTTGCTCCCCCCCGGCCATGACTTAAGCGAACGGAGTCGAGTCGAAAGCAGCCTAAAATGGGTAGCGACTCAGTTGCGCGCTGCATGAAAAATCTGCTTGCCCTGAAGTCCTCCTTGCTTAAGTCCGCTTTGTTGAAATCCCCAGCAGGGGCTGAATTTTCCATCGCGGGAAAGGCTACCGAGATGCCCTCACCCGCGTGGGCAACCAGCCCCTCCCGAATGGATCGAAAAAGCACCCAAGTTTGGGAAGTCAAAGCCTCGGGCAGACTGATCACGTTCGGAACGATTCGAGCCTTGGCCAACTCCAACGAATTGCCTGGAGATGCGTAGCTCGCTTCGAGCCGAAAAGGCCCATCC
>JAJRWS010000574.1 GCA_024276705.1 Planctomycetota bacterium
AAGGATCTCTCGTTGAGGCTAGTTGCTGCGTACTACAAGCAGGAGATCCTTCGCTGCGCTCAGGATGACAAGTGGAACAAAAATCGATTAATTCCTAGAAGTTGTTTCTCCGAGAAAAAAGCCTATTTTCGGGAGCCCAGGGTGACCCTATTTCCGTCAGTCATATCTCGAAGTTATTGTTGGGCCATCTCTTGCCGCGTGGAACGTCGGCAAGAGGAATTCGGTGAATTCGGGGACACGCATCTTTTGGGTGAATTCGGGGACAGGGTGAATTCGGGGACACGCATCTTTTGCACTAATTGATTTGGTGGGTGTCCCCCTATCCTCCCTATCCTAATTGACTTTTCGTAAACCACCAGCTCTGCTGGTGAGTACCCATCAGGCTTCGGGCGTTTCTTCGTGCTCGTACTCGAATGGAACCATTGGCTGCAAACGAAACAGGAGGCCATGGATGTTGATGATGACCGACCTTGCCTCTGACTTGGATTCGAGTACGAGTACCGCTTTGCTGAGTACGAGTACGATATTTATTCCCTAGTTGCACAGCGCCACTTTTGAGCAATACATCGAAACATACAAGCCCGAAGCGCCAGCGAGTGTATTGTCGTAAGTTGTTCACTCGCTGGCGCTTCTGGCTTGTAGGGGGTGTCAAAGTGGCGCTGTCCAGCTAGCCCCTTTTAGGGGCTTTCCTCAAGCCACCGGTTCTGCCGGTGGTACGTGACTTCCCCCTATCCCACTACCCCCCAGTGGGTGTCCCCCAGCTCTGGGGAGTGAGAATCCATTTTTTTCTCCAGCCCTTTTAGGGGCTCTCCTCAATCCATCTGCTCTGCAGGTGGTACCTGACTTTGCCACCACATCCAGGCTAGTCACGATCTATTTGCGTTGTTGCCTATCGGCCAGCGTTGTCTTGCCTGGAAGGTAGCTGTATTGCCTTTCGCCAGCGGAAATCTGATAAAATATGGCCAGCCCGACCAAATTCTTTTTAAGATCTGTCTGCTTACCGCGTCTCAATTAGTAAATGAACCAAGGCAGGAATGCATGGCGCGGCCAATTGACAGGCGAACTATTGACCGGTTGGTTGTCGAGCACATGCCGGCGGCATTGCGCGTTGCGAGAAGGCTCTCAGGCAATGCCTCGATTGCCGAGGAAATTGTGCAAGAGGCGCTTTGCCGCATCTTGCAACAATGGAAGAGCTATCGAGGCGAGGCAGCGTTCAGTACCTGGATGATACAGGTTGTGGTGAACGTCAGTCGTGATCGATGTCGTCGCCAGAGACCCACCGAAGTCGCCTTTGAGCATCTTGTGAGCCGGATTCCCGATCCCCATCAACAACTAACAGCGGCTGAACTGAGCCAGCAGATTCGAGAAGCCATCGATGACCTTCCTGACCGACAACGGGAGGTGGCCTTGCTCAGCTTTGGTGAAGGCTACGATGCCAGCGAAATTGCCGGCATTTTGAACGTCACCGCTGCCAATGTACACACATGCATACATATTGCTCGCAAGCGAATCGCACAAGCGATTGGCATCGAGGCCGTGACACGATAAGAAAAACATGGAACACTACAATTCCCATAATTCACCTGCGGGAGAATCGCTTGATAAGTTGATTCGCGAGTCACTCCGCCAGGAAGAGGACCCACTTTGCGTTGGCCGCTTGGAGGGACATTGGCGTGTTCAATCGCGGCAGCATGCGTGCAGGCGACTAGCGTGGCGCGCTGTCCCCCTGGTGTCCGCGGCTCTTTTGGCTAGCATCTTCTTTTTCTTTCCCCGACAGGAGCTTCCCAAGGATACTGTCACCGGCGGGAAAAGCCCTGAATTGTCGAGCCCATACATTCCCGCGTCCCATGGCGTTACGGTTCCCGATCCGGCAGCACCAAGCTGGCAAGCCCACTCGGAGCCGATCACGCCTGAGCTGGTTGTCCCTGCCGAAAACTTGTCTGCTGGACGTCCGCCCACGGCCTGCGAGCGCATTCTCTTCCTGGCAGCCACTCGAATCCAGGAACCTTCTGCGTCACTTTCGACCACCGAAGTGGTGGAATGCCTTATCGATCGACTTGCTGCCGAACCAGCAGCGGACGTGAGGGCCATTTGTAAATCCGTGGGCCTTGATGCGAAGAGCTATGGTCGAGAGGAAGTCGAAAAGTTATTGCTGGAAAAACTAGCCGATGCTGAAGTTGAACGGCAACGAGCCATTCTGAGGCTGTTCGCCGTTTATGGTACCGAACGTGCACTCGCACAAATCGTGGCGATAAGTCGTGACGAATCCATTCGCGGCGTATCGTTCAACACCATCGAAGCGATGGTGGGTGTCCAGCGGTGGGGAGAGGTGGTGCGCATGACGCCAGACGAAGAGGTCCGTCACGAGATGATGCAACGATTGCTTACGATAGAGACTCAACCTGCCTTGGTCGCATACCTGAAACTTGTACGCGACGAAACCCTACGTGACGAAGCGTTGGTTGCTGGTGCTGAAATGCCGAAGTTACCGGTCGATGGTTTCATTGCATTGCTCAATCACAGGGACGAATCGATCAGGCTCGCCGCCGCGGTCGTGCTCGGAAGATTAAACCGTTGCGAAATGACCACGGCGCTAATCAAACGAATTCAACAGCAACCCTCGGACTCCAAGGAGGCATGGTTTGCACTGTTTGCATGTCAGTGCGATGCGGCGGACTCGTTTTTGGTTCATGCCACGCGGAGCCCTCAATTGTTAGGCCAGTTTAATAATGCCCGATTGCAATGGACGCGGCTAAGTTACTAACCCCTGCTTTTCACCATGTTCACGGAGATGATTCCATGCGTTTTTCACGACCGGTATTTGGCTGCTTGTTCGCCAGTCTCGTAGCGTTTCTATTGGGGCCTCCTCTTAGCGCCCAAACGGAGCAAAAAAGCGACTACGTCTTGCGGACTTACGAAGTGGGCGACCTGACAATAAGTATCAGCGACCGCCCTTACAGCAAGTCCATGTCCCAAGATCGTAGTGGATTTCAGGGCAGAGGCGGAGGCGGATTGGGAGGCGGTGGAGGTGGTGGAGGCGGGCAATTCAGCGTGCCCGAGATTGCCGCTGGGCAGCCGCGTTATCTGGCTCAATTTGGTGGCGGAGGATTTGCCGGTGGTCCCTCTGGGGTAGCATCGTCAAACAATTCCATGGACCATCTAATCGACGTGATCGTCGCCACGATTGATCCCGATAGCTGGTCTGCGAGTGGAGGCGGAGCCGGGGAAATGCAGCCCTTTGGGACAGCGTTGGTGGTGTGGCAAGCCGAGCCGGTCCAGCAAAAGATTCAGCAACTGCTCACTGCACTTCGGGCTGGCACTGGAGACCGCCGGACCCTGAAAGTCGACGTTCGTTGGCTGCTGCTCAACTCCGATGACCTTGCCAGGTTAGCAACGGCGGATGACAACGGAACAGCACACGTCGACCGTCAGGTGCTTGCCCATTTTACCCGCAGGCCCACCAGTATCCGTGGCCTCACTCGCTGTTTCAGTGGACAGTTGGTCTACGTGGTGAGCGGCACGCAGCGAAATGAGGTCTCGGGGTACATTCCGGTGGTCGGTAGCATCGAGAGCCCTCGCTCCAATGAGCAATTGGTTGCCGAGCGGCGTAACGCGACTTTTCGCTTTGTTGCCGATGTTCAGCCTGCTTCTGAGCAGGGATCGAACGTTGGTTACCAACCGATCGTGCAAAAGACGAACTATGGCGCGTTGCTCGAAATCCGTCCGACTTTGGTTCTTGGTAGCCAAACAGCAGTGGTCGACCTGACCGCTACCATTACGGTTCCTGGTGAGCAGCCGAACAATCCGGGTGGCTTTGCACCGTCGCCTGCTCCCCCTTTCGTCGATCGGGTCGCGATCGAAACGCAACAACTGGCCACCACCTTGCGTCTCCCGCTGGCGGAGCCGGTAGTCGTGGGAGGTCTGACCTACAAGCCTGCGTCGATCCCGATGGGGCAACCGAACGTTCCGGTGGCGAATGAACAGGCGTCGGCGGAGAGCCCGCAGCTTTATCTGATTCTACAAATCCAATTAGATTAGGCCAATGGGGAATCCAATAGGGAATCCAATAGGGAATCCAATAGGGCATGCCCCTTTTCCGTGCTCCTTTGCTGTCTCCTGCCTGGCCTGCCATTTCGGCGACAACGTACATTCCCCAATCGCCCGGATTCGCGTTCTACGTCCCACTCGAACTGGTCTCTGAATTCGCACTGCCCGTCGACCAGATGACCCAGTCACCTTTCTCCTCTTCGGCCACTTCGTGTGCCGGTGGCCATAACAACCGGTAGCGCCATGGGTCGCCCATGCAATAATCAGGCAGCACACCGCCATCATCTTTCCCATCGACCCCCAGGCTGTAAATAACCGGTTGTCCGTCAACGATGCGGTAGCGCAACGGTCCCCCGTTGATTCGGTCGATCGGTAGCGAGGGTAAGGAGAGTGGCACAAGTTGGTTTAACGACTCGGGCCATTTGCCATGCTCCCGTCGATAGAGCTGCAGGGCGATGCCAAGCAGCGCACCTTCGCGGAGACCTTTCGCTTTTTCAAAGGTCATCCTGACAGCCCGGTAGGCAGGGAGGCTCCTGTCAAGCATGCCATAGCGGAGTCTTGCCAAGGGCGACATCCGCTCATACTGCCCAGCCGCCGTTTCCTCGGTCGGCAAAGGATCCCATAGCGGTCGCTCTGCTTCGGCCTCCATCCTTGCCCACATTTCAGCATGTTTGGCCAGGAGCTCCCGGCGCGAAGCGCCGACAAAGTACGTTGCGGGTGCGGCAGCCAAATATTGCCAGTTGGAAAAATGGTTTGCTTGCCAATTTCCACCGGCTCTTAAGACGGGTAGAACTTCTCGATCGAGTCGTCGCAATCCTGCCGCGGTGAGGTAGCCGTCGCCCCTGCCATCGTCACTATAAAGCCTTTGTACCAGATCGAAGAAAGACGTTTTTTCTCCCTGAACGTAATCGCGGACATCCAGGCTGACCGCTGCCAGAAGATGGGCGGCTTGGGCAAGCTCTCGTGTGGACCAAATCTCGGCGTGTGCTGCCAGCACGGTTTCGAGCCCCTCCATGGCAGAATGGAGTAGGCCGCACTTGACCAACCCGCAAACAAGCCAGGGGGCCTGGCCGCCATGGCGCGCCATCCCGGTCAACGCCCGCAGGTCGGCTAGGGCGGCTGTGCCATTTCCTTGGAATGCGGATCGCTGCAGATCGGCTTTCAGCACTCGAGCCATGCCTCGCATTGCTTGGATGTGGGGCAACAGAACGAAGTAGATGGAAGACTCCACCGCCGATTTTTTTTCGGCAACGTCAGCATCGAACTCCCTCATGCCAAACAGTCGGCGATATTGGGGCGAATAATTGCCAAGTTCCAAACCAAGCCGCGGCTGTCGGGCGGCTTTCCGGAGAAGGACCAAGAACTCCGCCCGCTCATTCAGCCAGGCGTCGACGACCTTTCGTTGGGCCGTATCCAGTTTGGGGTAGTTATCGAGCAGAAGCGTTTCGCCATCGGTGGGGCCGGTCAACCAGTCTTCCACGGTAACCGCAGAAACATTGGGGCGTCTTGGAGACGCTTCGGTGTTCGCTTTGAGCCATGCCAAGGCCTGCTGATAATAGGGCCAGCCGCGCTGGTCTTCCGGCATGGAGATAGATGATTTGTTCAAAATTGCCAGGTAGTCGGTCGAAATCCGTGGCCGATCGAAAGCCAGCAATAGGACCACGATTCCATAGACCGCGAACAAAGCCGCCATCGAACGACTCGCCCACCACCATGCTTGCCAGAGGAATGGCCGGCCACGCTTCTTCGAACGGCGAATGAGTCGCGCGGCGTTGGCCGTATCGCCAAAGGATGCCAGAAGTTCTTCGCCGCTCAAGCCGGTCTCCAGGCCGTCTTGAAAATGGGCAATCAGTTCCAGGGTAACGTCCAACTGCTCGCGTTTCCAAAGGCGGGTCTTGCGGACCACGAGTGAGATGGTATCGGCAACCGCCACCGGCAAGTCGGCTCCAGCAACCGCCTGCCGCCAGTCGAGTTGGCCGTTGATCCGGCCATGCAGGATATCGCGCGGGCGCGTATGTCGGACGCGGTGCCACCAGGATTTTGCGGTTAAGGTCATCCCGCACCTCCCGCGGTGGCACCCTGGGGGGCGATGCCTAGCGACTGCATCGCATCGAACAGGGCCCGCCACTGCATGGTGTCGGTGGCCAATTTGCGCTCTCCCTTGCGAGTCAGCCGGTAGTAACGCCGTGGTCGTGGGCCGCTCTTGTCGATGCGCGACTTGACTAGATTTTTGGCCTCCAGGTTATAGAGCATCGGATAGAGGGTCGACTGTCCCATCGCCAGGACACCGTCGGTCTGTCGACTCAGGGCTTCGACCAACTCGTAGCCATATTTTTCGCCGCCAGAGAGCAACTGAAGCACCGCGGGCGGCCCCGCCCCACGCATCAATTCACGTTCGATTTTCATGACCTGGCACCTTTATGGTAGTTGTCGCATGCTATGTTATACATATCATAGGGTTTTGCCTGCGATGCGTCAAGTATTGAGTGTCCCCCTTATGTTTCTATTGATTTACCTGCTAGCAGCCACGAAACACGAGATGCAATCATATTCCGCCATAAATCAGTCTAATTTAATATGACGTTAAAAATCGTTGGCAGAGCTGGTGGATTACGGACGGGAATTAGGGAGCGGAATGGCTGGATGTCTCTGATTCCTGTCCGTAAACCACCAGCTCTGCTGGTGAGTACCCATCAGGCTCCGCCGTTCCGTCGTGCTCGTACTCGTGCTCGTACTCGAATAGAACCATTGGATGCAAACGAAATAGGAGACCATGGATGTCGATGATGACCGACCTTACCTATGACTTGGATTCGAGTACGAGTACCGCTGGGCTGAGT
>JAJRWS010000575.1 GCA_024276705.1 Planctomycetota bacterium
CAGTACGCAGTGCTTTATAATTCCCATAAGATATAGAGTCACCGCCCGAATCGCCACTTCTCACCGCTCTCCTTCGCGTTCTCCCCCGGCTCGCCGTTCCGGGTCCTCGTCTCGTTTTGGCGTTGTGCGTGTATCTTTAGGGACGCTACCTAGTGACATGACTATGGCATGTCGTGCGCGCGTGTACTCTCAGCGATCAAGTCACTTGCCCAGTCTACCTGTTTCGCCGGGAAAAATGTGCCACTCCCTTTTTCTGCTCAATCTTTCGCAACGCTGAGATAGCCTCGCCACTAACAGTTTCGTCGTCGTCGTTAATCATTTGTTTCAGTCGAGTGCAAAGACGTTCCGTCCCTCTCGCACCAACCGTAGTGCGATATGAGCTGCCAATTGCATACGCTGCGCGCCAACGGATCCTCGCGTTCTCTGCAGCCAGTAACCTGTACAGCTTTCGCTCCAAGTCTACCGTTCCAACGGCTCTTTCACTATTCTTGAGAACTCGATCGATATCAGGATACTCAAGGACATAGAAGTGCCCGTTCGACACGCTTACTGAATCCACACCCTCTGGCTGATTGACAACCAATTCGACTCTTCGCACTGCGTTTTCAGTCAGTGCCTTCTCGATACATATTCCTGCGACCGAGCAAAGGAATGCGACAGCAGTTCCAACAACGTGAGCTGACATTGTCTATGACTCCATTACTTCCGTTTTCCCGGTGGCGTCCATACCCCTGGGCCATCATCACCGATATCCATGCCAAACTCCGCCCAGTCTTGCGGAGTACAGGGAACATTACTCTTCTCCAGAGTGCATTTTGGTTGTCCATTCCGAAACACACATTTTTGCTTGATATAGATTTTTGTCGGCCCAGCACAATCAGAACACCCCCCATTGATGATAACCTCAATGCACAGCAATCGCTTGTCTGATGCCCTGGTCATTCGGGTAAATGGGCAGTCTCGCGCAAAAAGCAGATCCGAGTCGCCCACTGTAGGGCAACTCCGTTTCGCGTATTCTTTCTCCAATCTTTCAGATATCATGGACCCTCGTGATAACTGCTCGATTTTCTTTCCGCGCACGAGGATGACCTTACCGCCTTTTGTCGCTTGAGTCTTGTTCGACGCTTCCCACCATTCGAAAGTGCAAGGCTTCTCCTCATCCGCCCTCTTCTTGTGAATCTTGAAATTCAATAGAAACTGGTTACCATAACTGGAACTGCCGACCACCGTCTTCCTGCCAAAGCATGCCGTAACATCATCTCCTGGCTTGAGTTCCCCTAAGTCTTCGTATTCCACATCCTTAACGCAACAACAACACTTCTCACCCGCTGGGCATTTGCCGAACGGGTCGTAACCTGATGGAGCAAAGTAGGCTTGAAACAGATTCTGTCCGCCTAGGAATCCAATCGGATCCCGACTCCCGAACCTACCCAACTGGCTGTGGTACTGACGGTGCCGGTAGTAGTAACGTCCTGTTTTGGCATCCTCGGCTGCAGGCAGCGTGAAAAGGAGGTAACGGTGCATGGCGTACTCGCGCTATGTGTCGGTTGTCCACCCAACGGCAATGGTCCGTCGGAGTCAAGGCGACCGACTGCGCGTTGGGCATTGTTAGAACAAGGACTCAAAAGTAGGATGTAGGACAACATACATCCCCGCACGTGCAAATCTCCTACGTGCCGCGCAAGGAACCCGATATGTCTGTTTCTGTGGTCGCCCGGACATCGCTGCTCGATGAGGTGGTGAGCGAGCTGCAGCAGTTCATTGAGACCGATGGTCTGCAGGCTGGTGATCGACTACCAGCCGACGCGGAGTTGACTGCGCAACTTCAAGTCATCCGAAACGTGTTGCGAGAGCCTTTCGGGCAGCTGGCAGTGATGGGATTGGTCTCGGTGAAACGCGCGTACAGGACGACCGCGCTGGGCCGCATTCCGATCAACAACCTGGACCAAACGGTGGATCTCAACCCATGACCCTCAAATCGTGAAGACAGCACTCTCCCTTCTCGTTCTGCTAGGCGTTGGCGTGCTTGCCGCGCGTGGGGGCGAAGTTCGTTTTACGCGCGACGCGAAAACGTCCGGCGGCTTGCCGGCCTATTGCGTGCAGACTCCAACGGCTACTTACTATCTGGAGAAAACCGGCGCCGGACTATCCAGCTTGATCGACCGCGACGGCCACGACTGGCTCAGCTTCGATCCCAAGCCTGGCAGTGGTGCCGGTGGCGAGTACCGAGGCTTTCCGAACGCCGTTCACCAGCAGGCGGGCAACTACTTTCATCCGAAGAACCGTGCCACGGGGGTTTCGTCGACGAAGGTCGAACACGTCGCCCCCGATCGAGTCACCATTTCAGCAATTTCCCACAATGGCCAGTGGGCCTGCTGCTACGATTTCTTTCCAACCCATTGCACCCTGACGATGCTACGGATGCCGCGGCAGCGGCGCTACTGGGTCCTGTACGAAGGAACTCCCGGCGGACAATACGATGCTACGGACTGGTGGATCACTTCGGGCACCAAAACGCCGCAGTCGCTGACAACGGCACATGATGGTGACATCCCGGCACCGGAATGGATTGCCTTCGGAGACCGCCGCCTGAAACGAGTCCTCTTCTTGCTACACCATGAGGACGACGACCACCCCGACCGTTTCTACCCGATGAACAGGCAGATGACCGTGTTCGGATTCGGCCGCCAAGGGGTCACCAAATACCTGGACCACGTACCACAGCATTTTACAATCGGACTGCTGGAAACCACGAACCATGCGGAAGTGAATGAAGCCATGAAAACGAAACTCCACGTTGTCTCACAAACTCTGCTGCTGGCCGCTACTGCTTCCTTGGCGGTCGCCGGCGATCCATCCTGGCAACGCAGAAGCAGCATCACGGGTGACCTGCCGGTGCCCAATCAGGGCGACCAGCAGACGTGCTGCGTCGTAGCCGATCTGGACGGCGACGGCATTGAGGACTTCGTGGTCGGCGAACGTACTCAGACACCCTCCATCGTTTGGTACAAATACAACGGCAATGGCTGGGACAAGCGGGTAGTCGACAATACGCAACTGAGGCCGGAGGCCGGGGGCGTCTGCTTCGACGTCGATGGCGATGGCGATCAAGACGTCGTCTTCGGCCAGGACAGCCGAGGGTCGGACATGTGGTGGTGGGAGAATCCTTGCCCGAACTTCGACAAGCCGTGGAAGCGACGGCTGATCAAGCAGAGTGGTCCCAGAAAACACCATGACCAGACAGTGGGTGACTTCGACGGCGATGGCAAGATCGAGTTCGTATCTTGGAATCAAGGGGGGAAGCAGCTTCTCCTTTTTGAGATTCCCGCCAACCCCCGAACTGCGGGCGTTTGGCCGTCCACGCCGATCTATTCGTGGTCATCCGGCCAGGAACTGGAGGGGTTTCCGTCAAAACCGGTTGATGTCGATCGCGACGGCATGATCGA
>JAJRWS010000576.1 GCA_024276705.1 Planctomycetota bacterium
GGTGTCGGGTGTCGGGTGTCAGGTGTCAGGTGTCGGGACTCGGGATCGCTATCGGGATCGGGATCGGGATCGGACTCGGACTCGGACTCGGACTCGGACTCGGACTCGGACTCGGTGTCGGGTGTCAGGTGTCAGGTGTCAGGTGTCGGGTGTCGGGTGTCAGGTGTCAGGTGTCAGGTGTCGGGTGTCAGGTGTCAGGTGTCGGGTGTCAGGTGTCAGGTGTCGGGTGTCAGGTGTCAGGTGTCAGGACTCGGGACTCGGGACTCGGGACTCGAAATAACATGGGCTTGAGACACAAAAAGCTGGATGTTTACCGCCTCTCGATAACGAAAAAAGAATTGGACCGAATTATTGCCATACTCAATCGCCGGCCCTACAGCGCGAGGCAAAGCTGGTAAGGAATATAAAAACCGCGAATGGACACGAATGGACACGAATGGACGCTAATCCTTGGAGATATAAAGTTTCAGTACTGAGAGAGAGAGCCACTGCAGACCCATCGAACCTAACCACTTCCTGATGAAATACGTATTCTTGTTGATTATCTCTATCCTATTAGCGTTTATTCGCGTTTATTCGCGGTTCCCTTGTGACCTTACATAGTGCAGTCGTACCCGCGGCAGCGGCTACTTGGTCAAAAAAGATTCCGCTCCTTAGGCGACCGGCAGATAAGAATTTACCGCCCCTCACCGTGGCCCTCTCCCCGCTATTCCGCTGCGCGGGCGGGGGAGAGGGTACATTGGCATCTGCCGCTCGCCTTATGCATTCACGGAATTCGATAACGACAACGATAGCGTTAACGCTAGCGAGTCCCGAGTCCCGAGTCCCGATCCCGAGTCCCGATCCCGAGTCCCGATCCCGAGTCCCGAGTCCCGATCCCGACACCTGAAACCTGAAACCCGACACCCGACACCTGACACCCGACACCTCATGCTTACTCCCGACGATGCACTGCTGGTCCAGCGCGAACCGGATTTGCCCGCCTTGGCGACTTTGCTCGACGAAGCCGCCTTGTTGGCCGCGGTGCGCCGTTGCCCGGGTATGGAACATGCGCGCTCCGCGCGTTGCGGCTATTTGCGTTACAAGCCGCACACCAGTTGCCTGGCCCGGTTGAAGGTCGTCGTCGGTCAGGAAGAACGACTCTGGATCGCCAAAGCACATCGGCCCGATGTGAGCGATAAAATTGCGGGCGATAAAATTGCAAGCGATAAAATGCGAAAATCGCTCGGCGCCTCCAGTGAAATTGAGGCATCTCCCTGGCGCACAAAAGTGCTTTCCGATCTGGCTCTGGTCTTCCAGCCGTTTCCTCACGACAGCAAGTTGCCTTATCTGGCCGCCTTGCGACGGGACGAATCGAGGCAAGGATTGATTGGCCGCCTGTTACCCGCGATTCCGATGCTCGCTACCCAGACGAGTTTGCAGGATGTTGCCAGCCAGGATTGTCATTTGGAGACCCTGCGTTACAAACCTGAACGACGATACGTTGCCCGATTCGACTGCCAAAGCGTTCCTCGGGCCGTGCTGAAAATGTACAGTGCCGCGGAGTACGGACCGGCACGCCGGGCCGTGAAAACACTCGGCAATCTTGCCGGTGTCCCTACCGCCCGTCCCCTGGGACATTCCGACCGTTACCAGACACTCTTGCTGGAGTGGTTGCAAGGGCCGTCCCTGGACGAATGGTTAAGTACGGCCCAATGGGACGCATCGCTGGGTAGCCGCGTGGGAGAGTGTCTGGCTGACCTGCATCGCCAGAAGACGAATAAGCTGCCATTACGCACCGTGGAGAACGAAATCGATAGCCTGCGCGAGGCGGCTGACGGACTCTGCTGGCTGGTGCACGATCTGGCCAGTCGCCTGGGTCGGCTCGTGCCGAAGATCTGTTGCCAGATGGCATGCGCGCCGGCTGGGGCGGTCCCCATCCATGGCGACTTCGACCCCAGTCAGGTGCTGGTACTCGATGGGGCAGCGGCCGATTCGATTGGGCTGATTGACCTGGACCAGGCTGCCTTGGGAAATCCGTTTTGGGATCTGGGGAATTTTTTAGCTCACCTGCAGCGCAAAGTAAGTTTTGGCCAGCTCAGCGAGGTTGCATCCGAGCAAGTTTGGGCTGCTCTCCTGTCAGGTTATCAGGAAACTGCCGGCAGGGTCGACCCGCGGCAGCTTGCCGTGTACGCGGCGGCACGACTGGTGCAACTGGCGCACGAACCATTTCGCTACCGCAGCCAGAACTGGCGTGCGCAGATCGATCTTCTGCTGGACCGGGCCGAACGTCTGCTGGAGGAACCTCACCGGGTCGTGGCTACTCAAGGGGCGGGACGGGCCTCTGGACGGGACGCCCCGTGGGTTGTTGTGACCTCTAGCCATGCAGGCGTGGACGGGGCAGGGCAGGGGAGGGCTCAAGTCGAGGTTGTCGATCCGTTTGTCGTGGTGAGTGATCCGGCGATGTCGTTCCTGCCCGAAGCGATCGATCCGCAACAGGCGGAGGAAGCGTTGTCCGAAGCCCTGGCAGCGACCCAGGGCACCCGAACGTTGCGCTTGCGAGCGATTCGCGTGGTGCGTTACAAGCCAGGGCGCCGTTGCATGATCGAGTACACCTTGGCCCAGGGTGATGGGACCGAACCTATTGTGGTCCTGGGCAAGGCTCATGCCAAAGGGAAACACAGGACTTGCTATGAGCTTCAGTCAGCTCTCTGGGAAGCCGGTTTTGACGACCGCGCAGCCGATGGCATCACGGTTGCCCGTGCCTTGGGAACCATTCCCTCATGGCATCTCTGGTTGCAGGAGAAATTGCCAGGCCGGACTGCCTGGCACGCTTTGCAGACTGGGCAAGCCAACCAGGTGGCGGCGAGAATCGCCCGCGCTGCGTACAAACTCCATGAAGTGGAACTACCCACCCGGCGCCGGCACACGATCGACACGGAACTGGAAATTCTCAGCCAACGCCTGACGCGGTTGGCGCGCATGCGGCCACGAGACGAGAAACGGATTTCGGACATTCTGGCCGCTTGCAGGAACCTGGCCGACGAACTGCCGCAGACGACGCCGGTCTGCAGTCATCGCGACTTCTATCCTGACCAGATCCTGGTCGATGGTGGGAGAATCCATGTGCTCGATCATGACCTGTTCTGCCTGGGGGATGTGGGGCTCGACCTGGGGAATTTTTGCGGCCATCTGATCGAATACAGTTTGCGCGCGTATGGGCGGCCCGGCCATTTTGCCGAGTGCCAGGAGGCGATGATCGAACAGTATATCCGCCTGGCCGGTTCTCCCACGCGCACGCGGGCAGCGATCGAAATCTACACCACGCTGACGCTGGTTCGGCACATCGATTTGAGTACGCAGTTCCAGGAGCGAAAGCAGGCCACTACGGCCCTGCTGGCCCATTGCGAACAACGCCTGGCCGCCTGGATGACAGGGTGCTAAGGAGTGACTTTATACTAGCGTTAATCAACATCCTACATTTTCGGAAAAACGGGGCAGCCTTTCTAAACAACGAGTACTTGCCTCATCGGGATCGGGATCGGGATCGGAATCGCTATCGGAATCGCTATTGAATCCCGCGAATGCATAAGGAGCGGAATCTTCTTTGACCGAGTAGCCTCTGCCGCCTAATCCTACAGCGCTGGGTAAATCGACAAGGAACAAAGAAAAAACCACGAATGGACACGAATGGACGCTAATCCATGGAGATATGAAGTTGCAGTACAGAGAGGAAGAGCCACTGACCCCATCGAACCTAACCACACCCTGATGCAAGGCGTATTCTTGCGGGGAAGTCGTTTTTGGCCTTCTTGCAAACCGCTGAATCATAATGAATTGCGCACAACGCAACCGGCTCTCATGCGCTGGCAAACTATGGACTAGGAGTCAGTTGGGTGCTAGAATGGGCCGGCAGACGTCACACCCACGATATTGCCATACAGACGGCCCTCCTGGTGTCGACGGGAGTTATCGAC
>JAJRWS010000033.1 GCA_024276705.1 Planctomycetota bacterium
AGACTTTCCTCACTTTCCGAAAAGTTCGGCTTGCCGCCACGCCCACTCTGTGGAAGCTCGCCCCATCGCGCCAGCGTCCCCCAAGGCAAACGAATCTTTTCGGCCCAGTGGGTTCCACCAAACGCTGCCCTCCCCTCCAGACTTTCCTCACTTTCCGAAAAGTTCGGCTTGCCGCCAGTTAATAGCTCGCTCCACTCTTGCGAATGTGAACATAGGGCTGCCTGCCCTCCTGCAAATGGCCGCGTACCACACGGGCTAAAAAGATATGGTGATCAGCCGAATCGAGGTGTCCGGCCGGTTCGCACTCCAGATGCCCAACCGTTTCTTCCAGGATAGGTACTCCACGCGGGCAGGCACCGATAGCAAGCCCCTCAAATGCCGGCTCTCCCGGCTCAAATCCCTTGCCAAAATGCTTAAATAAGGCCGTTTTCTGCTGGCCCACCATATTCAGCACGAATGGTTCTCCCGTTGAGAGCCAGGCGGCCAGATAGCGGCCTTGTTTGACCGCTACCGTAACCATGGGCGGTTCAAATCCGGCTTGCATGACCCAACTGGTGAGCATGCCCGTGGCACGCTCTCCCGTGCCGGCAGTCAAGATAAAAATCCCACTGGGAATCCGCCCCAGAATGGCGTCAATGTCCGCTGATCTCATTCGCCTTACCTATCCACAATTCCATGTTTCTGCTGGATTTCCTCTCGTCGACGCTGGGCCGGTACCGGAGATCTCATTGTAAACCGGCTAAACCGAATGTCGAGGCCGACTGCTAGCACACCACAAGGCGGCTCTCAATTCGATCTTCTCGCGAGCAGGCAATTTTACTACTCTGCCGCCCTCCGTGCTCACATTCCGTGCCGACTTCCCCAGTGGAAAGTCGCATTTTTCTGGTTCACCATCAACGCCTAGACATGATCCTCTCACGATCGACTCACGGCTTTTGGCTTCTGCTCGCCCTGGCGATCTTCTGCGAAGGAACCACCGAAGCGCTTGCCCAAACCGCGAAAAAAGATCCGCCCATTTGGGCACCTTATCGCGAGATCCCGCCAGCCGTGGTACCTCTCACGATCAAGCCAACCTCCTCCCGCGAGGCAATCACTGGCACGACCCTCGACCGCCTGCGTACGGCCCAGCTACCACCAGGGACCTGTGCCCCCGCTCCCTGCACACCCTACGCACCGGCTGCTTGTGAGCCAAACTACTGTCTGCCGACCCCATATGCTTCGGTGCCCTATGTCACCGATCCTTATGCGGGAGCCACGTACCAACCGGGCTATACGGCGGTCGTCCCGATGATGACTGCTCCCATGGTGGTCAACGGAACCTACGTACCGCAAGTGGCCCTGCAACAAGCGGCCGACCTGTGGAGCTGGAACTTGCTTCCCGATGATGTCATTTACCATTCGTACATGGCCGGCGTGCATGAACCTCGCATGTCGGGGGTGGTTTTTGTCAAAGGCGACACGACCCTGCTCGACATTTCCCTGGGTGGGCGCGTGGGCATTCTCCGTTATGGCACGCCGGAAAGTTATGCGGGCCGGCCCCAGGGCTGGGAACTCGATATCGAAGGGGCAGCCTTCCCCCGGCTGAATCTCAGCCGCAATTGGGATCTCGATGCGGTCGATTTTCGCTTCGGCATCCCCCTGACCTATGGTCGTGAAAAGTGGCAATTCAAGTTTTCCTACTATCACCTCAGCTCTCATCTGGGAGACGAGCTTGCCATTCGCGATGCCCCGATACTGGACCGACGCATCAACTACAGCCGCGACGCGCTCGTGCTGGGTGCTTCGTATTATGTCGTGCCTGCCTTACGCTTGTACTCGGAAGCAGGCTGGGCATTTTACACGGGTGAAATCGCCCAGCCGTGGGAATTCCAATTTGGCGTCGACTGGGCCCGGCCGGGTGCCACGGGACTGCTCGGCATTCCTTTCGTGGCTGCGAATGGGCAAATTCGTGGGGAATTGAACTATGGCGGCAACGTGGTGTTTCAAGCGGGCTGGTTGTGGCGGGGCATGACCGATAACGAACTTCGATTTGGCTTCCACTATTACAATGGCAAATCGAACCAGTTCCAGTTTTACAACCAGTTCGAACAGCAAATCGGTGCCGGGCTATGGTACGATTATTGAAAGTGTTACAATGCGTTGATGCGACAGCGACTGGCCGAAACTCAAATCTTCTGGCGTGAATTCCGCCAGACCTTCACCAGTACCGGGGCGGTACTGCCTAGTGGAACCTCGTTGGCCAAGGCGCTGGCCCGTTATGTAGGACAGGATCACCAGCAGCATGCACGGGAAGCCTCTGGGCCTGGCATCCCCTCCCCAGCCTCCCACAGCCACCGTGTCGACAACCGCCACACCTCTCCGGTCGAGGGGGTTCCGGCCACTGGGTCGACGGCCAAGGCACAACCGGAAAATGGGCATTCGGAGCAGGTCCTGCGGATCCTGGAAGTCGGCCCTGGCACCGGGCCGGTCACCGCCCAAATCCTCCGGCAGATGGGCCCTCGCGATACGCTCGACCTGGTGGAACTCAACGAACGATTTGTCTCGGTGTTGCAAGAGCGTCTGCAACGGGAACCACAATGGCAAGCGCATGCCAATCGGGTCAAGATCCATTGTCTGCCTATCGAGGAATTAACCACCGATCAGCCATTTGACATTATCATCTCCGGCTTGCCGTTGAACAATTTTTCTTGCGCCATGGTTGCGGCCATCCTGGACCGACTTCACCAATTGGCCGCGGCCCAGGCGATGCTCAGTTTTTTTGAGTACGTAGCGATTCGCAAAGCCAAATCGCTGTTTTGTAAATTACCACAGCGGCAACGGCTCTCGGGAATCGAGCAGATACTCACCCGTCAGTTCGCCGCTTGGGAAATCGACCGAGAATGCATCCTGGCGAATGTGCCACCCGCCTGGGTCCATCATCTACGGCTACCAGGGAAGATGGATTTCCAATGAGATTCAACATTTCCCGTTGAAGTCACGGTAGAATTCACCACAAAGAGGAGAGGAAGATGGGTGATCTGTGATCTGTGATGGATGAACGAAAAGATGGATCCTGCTGCAATTCAACAATCATCATTCCTACATCTTCGATCCCGCCATGGCCTACATCCTGACCCTTGAAACTACCTGCGACGAAACGGCGGCGGCGATTGTAACCGACCAGTTGGAGGTCGTTTCCTCGGTCGTGGCGTCGCAAGATGCGCTGCACCAGCGTTTCGGTGGCGTGGTACCGGAAATCGCTTCACGCGCCCATGTCGAACGGATTCTACCCGTGCTGGATCAGGCATTGGATCGGGCCGGTTTGGACTTGTCTGATCTCGATGCCGTGGCGGTCGCGAACCAGCCCGGTCTGGCCGGGTCGTTGCTGGTGGGGTTGATGGCCGCCAAAACGCTATGTCTGGTTCACGGCTTGCCTTTGATCGCCATCAACCACTTGCAAGCGCATATCTATGCCTGCCGCCTGGCCAGTGGACGTGACGTATTTCCCTGTGTGGGGCTGGTCGTCAGCGGGGGA
>JAJRWS010000577.1 GCA_024276705.1 Planctomycetota bacterium
CCAATACCGTTGAATGAAGCACTGCTATCGGTGTTATTCCTGTCATCCTGATGGAGCCTAAGCGACTGAAGGATCTCTCGTAAGTTCATGGAGCTAAAGGAGATCCTTCGCCTCGTACTACTCGGTTCAGGATGACAATGGCTGGATCTAACCGGAATAAAAGCGTTAATTCAACGGTATTGCCCTTAACCCTTCCCTGCCTACACCGTGGACCTGACGGGGCCAATGGAGCGATGGGCATCTCCGCCATCGCGCCAGCCGTATCGCGGGGGAGAAATAGAAGCCTCCAATTCCCCTGATTATTTTGCCAAAGGTCCCCTGATTATTTTGCCAGAGGAATCAATACCGTGCACTTGGACCATCTCCCCGGTTCTTTGTTTGGACCTTCGACTTTAATCGAATTGTTACGCCATCGAGCGGAGCACCAGGCACTCGACATCAGTTTTCAATACATGTCGGATGGCGAACAGATCGACATCGAGTGGACCTACGCGGATCTGGACCGTAAAGCCCGTTCCATCGCAACCAGGTTGTTGAACATGAACCTGGAAGGTGAACGGGCTCTGTTGCTCTATCCCTCGGGGCTCGATTTTGTCGCCGCTTTTTTTGGTTGCCTCTACGCTGGCGTGACGGCCGTCCCGGCATACCCTCCCCGACGCAACCGCAACATGGCCCGTATCGAATCGATCGCGGGCGATGCGGAAGCAAAAATCGCCCTCACCACGGGCGATGTGCTGGAGCGAGTGCAAACGATGATTGGCGACACACCCACTCTGCAACAAATCAGGTGGCGTGCCACCGACGGATGGGACGATTCGCTGGCGGACGAGTGGCAGCGGCCCGACGTGCATGGCGAAACCCTGGCCTTCCTGCAGTACACCTCGGGAACCACCGGTACCCCCAAGGGGGTCATGCTGTCACATGCCAACCTAATGCACAATTCGGCCATGATTTCCTATGCTTTCGAGCACACTCGCTCAGGCTGTTCGGTCTTCTGGCTACCCCTCTACCATGACATGGGGCTCATCGGCGGCATCCTACAGCCTATCTATATCGGCAAAGTGAACATTCTATTTTCGCCGACCCATTTCTTGCAAAAACCGGTGCGCTGGCTGCAAAACGTCTCGCATTTCGGGGCGACGATCAGTGGCGGTCCGAATTTCGCGTACGACCTGTGTGTTGAAAAAGTGACCGCCGAACAGAAGCGGTCGCTGGACCTGAGTCGCTGGGCCTTGGCATTCAATGGGGCCGAGCCGGTGCGGGCGGAATCGATTGATCGCTTTAGTCAGGCATTCGCGGAATGCGGTTTTCGCCGGGAGGCTTTTTACCCGTGCTATGGCCTGGCGGAAGCCACTCTCATCGTAGCGGGCGGCTACAAAGAAAGCCCCCCCACGATTCGTTCTTTCGACAGTGCCGCCCTGGAGAATAACCGAGCCAACCTGGTAGTCCCTCCTCAAGCAGGCGAACCAGCGGCAGGCAGCCACGAACTGGTGGGCAGTGGAGGCAATCTGCTCGACCAGCAAATTGTTGTTGCCGACCCGGAAACTTACGAACCGCGGGAAGATGAACAAATCGGCGAAATCTGGATTTCCAGCCCCAGTGTAGCGCAAGGCTATTGGAAACGCCAGGAACTGACCGAGGCAACTTTTCATGCTTACCTCAAAGACGGCCGTGGACCTTTCTTGCGCAGCGGCGATCTTGGTTTTTTGCGCGAAGGTGAATTGTTTGTCACCGGACGGCAAAAAGATTTAATCATCCTGCGCGGCGTAAATCATTATCCACAAGATCTTGAACTCACAGTTCAGGCAGCACACAATGCAGGAAGACAAGGTGCGGTTGCGGCATTTGTTGTGGGTGAAAGCGGCCAGGAGCGTCTGGTCATTGTGCAAGAAGCCAACCGAAGGCGTGATATTCATTTCGCCGCAAGCATGGAGGCCATCCGCAAACAGATTGCCAGCCAACATGAGTTGGCCGTATCGGCTATCGTGCTACTCAAACCGGGTAGCATCCCCAAAACATCCAGCGGCAAAATCCAACGTCATGCCTGCCGGGCCGGCTACCTGGCTGGTACCCTGGCGGCGCTCGCCACCTGGTCGGCCGAAACAGGCCAGGTCGAAATCATTCGGTCAGCACGACGCAAAAGGGCTCAAACGCCTCAAAAAGACCCGCCCGAGACGACCACCTTCAAGCAGACACTCCCCATGGGGAGCCCTCACGAAGAGAAAGAGCCAGAAGAAAAGGGGCCAGGCAAGTCGCTACCCGCCGAGCGCAACGGCAAACCTGCACCGGCAACCGGCACGGCCCTGGAACCTTCCCCCTCTGGCCAAGCGGCCGAAATCGCTGAAATCGTTTATGAACATGTCCAAGCCGTGGGCCGTGAACGGGCCCGCAACCTTTCCTGGAACACCAATATTGTTGAACTGGGGCTCGACTCGCTGGAGCGGATGGAAATCATCGCGGGGCTGGAAGAGGCGTTTGGTGGCCGTTTCCCGGAACAGGCCATGGCCGACATGGAAACCTGTGGCCAGGTAGTCGAGGCCATCGAAACTCACCTGGGCGATCAGCTCAAGGAGCACAAACCCAGGTCCGCCGATTACGTGGTACCGGAAGAAGACTACCAATTCAACAAGTCGGCCGAATACCTGGGACTACAAGAAAATTTACAACTGACGAAAAAGGCGGGGCTTGCCAATCCCTTTTTCAATGTCCACGAAGGCATCACGGACGATCGCACCACCATTGGCGGCCGCGAATATATCAACTTTTGCAGTTACAATTACTTGGGCATGTCGGGCGACCCCACAGTCATCCAGGCTGCCAACGAAGCGACTCGCAAGTACGGCACCAGCGTGTCGGCCAGCCGCCTGGTATCGGGTGAAAAACCGCTGCATCGACAGCTGGAGCGTGCCATTGCCGACTTCCTCGGTACTGAAGATTCCATCGTATTCGTGGGCGGACACGCAACCAACGAATCGACCATTGGCCACCTGTTTGGCACGGGGGACCTGATCCTTCACGACGCTTTGTCACACAACAGCATTCTTCAGGGAGCCCTGCTCTCCGGAGCCAGACGGCGACCTTTTCCTCACAATGATTGGCATACGTGCGGACGTTTGCTGGAACAGTTCCGGCATGAATATCGCCGCGTCCTGATCGTGATTGAAGGCATCTACAGCATGGATGGCGATTATCCCGACTTGCCTCATTTCATCGAGATCAAGAAACGGCACAAGACCTACCTGATGGTCGACGAAGCCCATTCACTCGGCACGATGGGCCTGCATGGCCGCGGAATTTCAGAGCACTATGGCGTCAATCCACGTGACGTGGACATCTGGATGGGAACACTCAGCAAGTCGCTGGGAAGTTGTGGCGGCTACATTTCCGGCGCTAAGACATTGGTCGAATACCTGAAATACACGGCTCCTGGCTTTGTTTACAGCGTGGGCCTGTCACCACCCAACACGGCCGCAGCGCTGGCCGCTCTCGAACTGCTGCAAGAAGAACCCGAACGGGTTGCCCGACTCAATCACAATGCCCACTACTTCCTGAAGCTTGCCAGGCAGGCAGAACTCAACACCGGCTTGAGCAATAACACGGCCGTGGTTCCGGTCATCACTGGTAACTCAGAACACGCATTACGACTTTCGCACCAATTGCATGATCGTGGTATCAACGTACAGCCCATTCTCTACCCAGCCGTGGAAGAACGTGCGGCCCGCCTGCGATTCTTTATTACCAGTTCCCACACGGATGAGCAAATTCGCACAACCGTGGCCGCAGTGGCTGAGGAATGGAACCGAATTGATGGAGAGGGGGCAGTCGGCAGGGGGCAGGAGGCAGTAAAAAAAGCGGAGAGCAGAGAGCGGAGACATAGAGCGCCGGAGGGCGGGGTCGTTAAGAAAGCAGAGAGCAGAGAGCAAAAGACGTAGAGCGCAGAAGGGCGGGGTCTGGTCTAATTTTCGGTCCACCAGGCATCCAACCCGATGGACGCACAAGCCGAAAACTTAGACCTGACCCCTTCGCCCAGGTAAGCCCCTACACGCCCCGCACAATGAGGTACTCACATCATGTCTCAGGCGATTGTCGAGCCCGGCGAGCTGCGCCGGTTTGCCCATCAATTGAAGAATTTCAACGAGGAGCTGGAGGAACGCGTTGCTTCACTCACCGGCCAACTCCACGCGCTCAATGCGACCTGGCGTGATGGGGAGCATAAGAAATTCGCCGATCAATTCGAGCAACACCTGAGGCTGGTTGTCCGCTCGATCGATGCCACCAAGGATTACGCCCCATTCCTGCTGCGCAAAGCGGAACGAATAGAAGAGTACCTGCAGCAGAGGTGAAAAGGTTGAAGGTTGAAGGTAAAAAATCGAAATACTCTTGGATATACCCACAAATTACGTATTGACTTACGAAAGGCCGGGGGGTTTGGGGGGTTCCCCCCCAAACCCCCCGGTATGGA
>JAJRWS010000034.1 GCA_024276705.1 Planctomycetota bacterium
ATAGCAGTGCCTTCCCGAATGCGGCCGCTGTTCGTTGTATTTGGCCAGCCACACGTCCAGATCGGTCTGCAATTCCTCCACCGACCGGTAAAGCTTCTTGCGGAACGCGATGTCGTAGAACTCGTCCTTGATGGTCCGGTGCTCGCACCCGCTGAAATTATGGTTTGGCTTTGGCTTCAGGGGTTCGGCTAGGCTTGCTTCGCATTGCGTCTGACGATCTCGAAAATCTTGCCCAGCGCATCCAGCGAAGCTTCACTGGCGAACCGCCCGCACGGCCCTTCGCAGACCTCGCACAGCGCCACCAGGCGGCCTCTGGTGGCGTTGATCGGCACATAGTCGACCATCATACCGTAGGGGCGTCGTGGTGTCCGGCAGGTGAAGCAGTTGAAGCGATCCGCGCCCAATTTGACGGATCGTCTTTCCTGCCGGTCTTTCAGAAACTCGATCAGTGCTTCGCCAAGGATGCAATGGGGTCTTCGACCATCCAGAACGATCAACCCGCCCCGTCTCCAAGATCGCACTGTCTGAGTGGACACGCCAAGCTTGTCCGCTGCTTCCGAGTAGGAGTAGATACGGTCCTTCTTGATCCTGCGCGTCGAAACGCGCTTGGCCATCAGTCTCGCCCCGCCTTGGCCGGATCAACCCGGTTGGATTCGGCCCATGCGTTCAGATCGGAACCACGATAGACTATCTTGCGACCAAGTTTATAGAATGCTGGCCCGATATCCTTGTGCCGCCATTGGGCCAGCTTGGCACGATCACCGATGATATCCAATTCTTCATCGCCAAGGACGTAGCTGCGGTTTTGCTCGAACAGGGTTGCCATTATTGAGTTCCGTTCCTGTATTGTTGTTCGCGCTCAATTATGAGCGGCTTTCCAGGATTCGAAACATTGAATTTCAAGGGCTTGAGCAATTGTGGAGTCGCGGTGAATCGCTTAAGCGGTTTTAAGGAATATCGCGAAATATCGGGACTTGAATTTTTTATCTGACCGCAGTTCGACTTCATATTCTTGCTGCCTGCCTTGACCCTGACGCCAAGAATTTCGGTCGGATTGAATTGCGTTTTGAAACGCTTGATCCAAAATGGAGTGTTCACTCATGCGTGGGAAAAGATCTCCCAAATTTTCAACTTCCTGCATGAAGCTCTCAAGTCGCTTGCTCTTGGCAGTTCGCGAAGCTTTGCTGCCTGCCACCCCGGCATTGCGGCGTGTGGCCATTGCGGACGTGGCAACTTCTTCAGCACCCCCCATAATCAGTTCCAACTCTCGAAGCAGGTAGCCTGTTGAGAAATCATCGGCGCGTATGAAATAGTTGAAAAAAATCCTGGTGGCCAAGTAAGCCAGAGAGGATCTAGGGAAATGTCTTGTGCAATACTCCAGCTCTGCGGCTACTGACCAGTTCTCACCAAACTCATTCTTGAGCCATCTGATATATGCGTCGTCGAACCAATCGAGTACTGCCTGGGCAGTACCTCCACCACGGGTTTTGACCCCGGCGCCCAACAACACGTCGTAACATTTGAAGAAATCATCACTACCCGCTGAAAGAAGATGTTCTAAGTTATTGTTATTATCCCCATAACATTCCCTGAGGTTCAGGGGGAAAAGCTCTGCGCTATCGGACCACACGGACCCCTCGGGATGAGCATTGGCAAATTTCATTGCTGCACCCTCATCGGAAAAGTAGGATAGCGACGATCCTCTGTGATCAAAACCGGTCTGGTCGTCCACCCAAACATGCCAAATTGGTCCGTCAAGCTCGGCATCTTCAAGTCCCATACGTAGACCGGATTTCTTGCTTGGGTGGAATGGATCGCCGGGGACGGACCGTGTGATTTGCACCGACAAGACCTTTGTTTCTCGGTTTGCTTTGGTGAAACGATTCTCCGTCATTCGACCATTCGAACAACGTTGCCTTGTCCGCCCGTCACAAAGTCCGACCACCGCGCCATCAGAACCCGCCTCTTTTCCAGCAGATCGGACCGGGCATAGGCCCGCTCCACATCCGACCCCATCTTGTGCGACAAACTCATCTCCGCCACCTCTCGCGGCGCACTCGCTACCTCAGACGCCCAATCCCGGAACGTCGAGCGGAACCCGTGAACCGTGACGCCCTCGACTTTCATCCGGCGCAAAAGCATCAGCATCGACATGTTCGACAACGGTTTGTGGCGCTTTTGTCCCTCAAACACATAGTCGGATTGCATCGTCTTCAACGGTTCGATGATCGCCAACATTTCGTCCGTCAAGGGAACCCGGTGATCCTCCCCCGTCTTCATCCGCTCCGCCGGGCAGGTCCAGAACCGCGCGTCAAAGTCGATCTCGCCCCATTGCATCCCCAGAACCTCGCCCGTGCGCGATCCCGTCAGACAGGTGAACATCAAAGCCTTCGCAGACATCGCGTTGCGCGTCCTGAGGTCAGCATAGAACGCGGGCACATCCTGCCAGTGCATCGCCTTGTGGTGCTTCACCTTCGTCGTCACCTTGGGCAGAACCTTGGCATCCTTGATCGCCGTCACCGGATTCTCACCCGAACGGAACCCCTTTGACTTTGCCACATCCAGAACCGTCTTGATCCGCTGCGCCAATCGTTTCGCGGTTTCGTGTTTCTCGGTCCAGATCGGCGACAGACACATCAGGACTTCGGGTTGGTCCACACTATCGACCGGCATCCGCCCGATTTTGGGAAAGGCATAGTCGCGCAAAGTGTTGATCCATTGTTGACCGTGCTTGGCATTCTTCCATGTCGGTAACCGGTCGATATGCACCTGCTGCGCGACTTCCTCGAATGTCGGGATTTCCTGTCGGGCATTGAAACGCGGGTTCAGCCCTTGCTTGGCCATGCGTCGATATTCCAACGCCCGGTCGCGCGCTTGATTCAGGGCGACAATGTCAGCCCCACCCAAACCGAAATCGGTACGCAGGGGGGCGCCCTTCCTGTTCTTCTGCCCCTTGACCACAACTCGAACGACCCAACGTCGCGCGCCTGACGGGTCGACCACCAGATACAGCCCGTTGCCATCGCCGTGACGCCCGGCGCCAAGGTTGTCGATCAGCTTCTTTGTGAGTTTCCCGCTAAGCGCCGCCATCTTTCATACCACGATTCATACCACGTGATGAAAGAATACAGGTGTAATCGAAAGAAAGCGAGAACAATCGATGCTGCCTTTAAGAGCCTACAAAACAAAGAAAAATGGCCGCCAAGGCGACCCATCGAAATCAGCGAAAAAGGTAAGGTGGCGGAGACGAAGGGATTCGAACCCTCGAAACGGTTCCCCGTTTACTCCCTTAGCAGGGGAGCGCCTTCGACCACTCGGCCACGTCTCCGCCGCCGGGTTTAGCGAGCAAAGCAGGCGGCGACAAGTGACATGTGGAAAA
>JAJRWS010000578.1 GCA_024276705.1 Planctomycetota bacterium
CTAAAATGCAGCCAAATAATCGTGCCGTGCCGGCGAAGCGTACGCATCAGCTTCGTCAGGGTTGGCGAGTACGTCAGATTCCCGTTGGCGGTGATTTCGGCGGGGCAGTAGATGGTGAACATCTTCAGCCCCCGCGTTTCAAGCTTGGTAAGGATCACTTGGATCTGCTCGGGCTTCTCCTCATGCCAGGCGATACCTGGGTAGCCGAGTTGTTGGACGATATCCAACTGCTCGTCGCCGCTGAGTCCAGGTCGCTTAAACGCAGTGTCCATGGCGTAAAAGATGGGCGGCCACGCCGGTTCGGCGGCCAACTTCGGGGCGACTAGTAGTAGGACGAACAGCACACCGGGTGTTCGAAAAAGTGTGTGTTTCATTACTTGATTCCCTCAATGCCAGTCTCGATCGCATGATCGATTGCATGCAAGATATTTGTAATTCTCGCGGTGATCGGACCATGACCTTGTGGTACGTCGTGATCGAGAGCAACCTCCAGTTCGATCAAAGATTTCGACAGTAGCAGATCCGACTCCAAGGGAGCCAGGGAGTGATACTGATGGAACAAGTCGATTGATATTTGCAAGTCGTTGGTGGTTTGACCGAGTCGGAATGATCTTATTTCGTGGTTCGATCGATTCAGCAAGTATGCCTGGAGAAATGCCTCGGTAGTCTGTTCCAAAAGTTGTGCCTGCGGAATGCTCGCATTGAGTTTTACCAATGCTTCCTCCATTGCCACAGTGTTAGCTGATGCAACGGAGGAAAAATTTACTGCAGTGGTATGGGCATCAATCGAAAAGGCTTTCGCGGAAGCTTCTTCCGCCGCCATAGCATTCGATTCCACCAGGCCAAAGTTGCCATTCCAGATTGTTAGATCATCCTGATCGACGTTTCCATCGGCATTGTAATCGCCATCGGAGGCGGTCGCACCACCTGCTGGAAACCGGCCGAATCCCAGTTGCCACGAGAGCAGGTCGTTGCCATCGATGTCACCATCACCGTCTGCGTCTCCAGGCAGGTCCGGCATGGTGCCAGGCGTGCCAAGATGGCCTGTGCTGGCCCGCCAATTGGCTGGGTCGTTGTAGTTGCCATCGATGTCAATGACTTCCAGGCTAGGCCCTGTTCCATCCGGCTCAGTTGGCCACCCTGCCTCATCATCGTAGGCAAATAGCTGAATGATTCCAGCCTCGGCATCTTCCAGCAAGAGCAACTCGCCGCCATTGGACAGTTTGCCCGACCAGGTGCCTGCAACCGGCAAATCGCTCCCATACCGAATCTCAAAAGCTGCCTGATCCTCAACCACCAGTACATGTTCGCCCGAGGCGAGTTCGGTCACGTCCGAGCCTGCAAAGTCGAAGGCCACTCCATCGGTGAAGCGTACGCCAGTCAGGTCGATCACCCTGGGGCCTACATTGCGAAGTTCGATGAATTCGAAATCGTCATCATTCAGTTCTGGATCAATGGCCAATTCGGAATCGGTTGGATCGGAGGGGTGGTAATTAATCTCAGTGATACGAAGGTTCGACAAATCGGCCAGTTCGGCAGCGACAATGAAGGCGTTTTCAGTCAAAGGTGACCAGATGCCATCCTCGTAAACGCGGGCCGAAATGGTCCTGTTTTCAGTGAGAATGATTGGTTGGGCAACTTCGTTGGCGATCAATTCCAAGTCGAAGCTGATGTCGGAACTGGCTGGTGAGACCTGATGAACTTCGACCGCGATCGAATTTTCACCACTTACCAGCAATGAGGCTGGGATTGTGATTTCGTTGTAGGTTGATTCGTCTATCCTGCCAACCGCACTCAAAGCTCTTTCTTGAAAATCGATCGGCGTTCCGATCGTTCCAGGCAGGTTCGACCGAGCAACCTCCTCGCCGTTGAGGTAGATGGCCGCTCCATCGTCCCTCAGAAGCCGGAGTGTCAGGTCGGCAATCAGCGAAGTGTCGCCCACATGGAAAGTCGATCGAAAGTAGGCGGTAATCTTCTTGTTGTCCGAATCGCCGCCATAACTGACAACGGTTGCTTCGTCCCCATCGCCATAGCCAAACTGGGCAGGTCCCATGTCCCAGGTCGAGTCGTCGTATTCGGGAGCGATCCAGTCGATGCCCTGGTTGCTGCCATCATCCAGATAATTCCAGGTGTGACCAGCCGCCAGTAAGGTGGTAGGGGTGACCGAGCCGTCATACGAAAAAGCGTTGGGGTTTGTACCGCCGCCTATTTCTCTCGGGTCGGTCCCATCGAGTGTGTAAAGGATATTGCCGGAACCCTCGGGTGTCGTAAGTAACAGATGGTAATCAGCCGGAACGTGGCCCCCATACTGGTTCATGGCAGGCCCCGCCAGGTTGGGGTAGAGGTCATCGGCCTGCAACTGGCCGACCACCGTTTCTGAACGGCCAATAAAAAAGTCGAGTACTTGATCGATTTGTTCTTCCCATTCTGGAAGGGAGGGAGGTGTGACGGAAGGGCCGAGTTTCGAATCCCCCCATCGGGCCGATTCGGCGAGGATTGCCGGGCCGACCTGGTTTGCTCTCGCTTTGAACCGTGTTGAACTAGCACCAGCGGTTAGCGTGCCGGTACCAAGTAAATGTTTTTGGACCCGGTCGGCAAAGCGGATGCGGTACTCCTCATGGTTCATCAAGTGCTGGTGTAAAAATTGAGGATTGCTGAAGCCAAAACTTTTTTCGGCGTACGAGTTGAAAGGGCCGGTCCGATCGGGACTGCTGTGTGTAACTCCAAGGGTGTGCTCTGCATCATGCATGAAAAATTGAAAGCCTTGGTCTTGCGTCTCGCGATTGATGATGCCATACCAGTTGTTGGGAATGTTGTTACCGCCAAAGGCCGTCACGGGTCCATCCGTATTGCCGGTGTAAAAAATGATCAGCATGTAGTCGATCAGATTATTCACATCGAGCAACACCGGCAATGTTTCATTGCGGGTGCCATCGGGATTCAAGCCTTGCATGGTCCAGTAATTGTCGATGTTGCCGACCGGATCGCCATCCAGGGCGACTGCCATACTCCACAGATCTCGCCAAAGGCGATAGTTGCCGTCGGTTGCTTCGATTCGGTAGCCATTGTCGTTTCCTGAAACTTTGATGACATCATAATCATCCGCGTTGCCACCGAAATAAGTTGCCGCATAGCTTGCTTCGGAGCGTTCTTGGGTTTGAAATATGCCCCAATACTCGCCATTCAGGTAGAGGTGATAATACTTGCTACGGGTGTAGGCGTAGCCCATGTCACGCTGTGTATCACGAGAAAAGACCTCTCGTGTGAAACTATTACTCGTGCTGCTCTCAACGGACCAAGAGTAACTTTGAGGAGTTCGCAGGTCGATGTTATGGAACTCGGTTGCTCCTTCCTGGTCAAATAAAGGGAATTGCAGTGGCCCGTCGTATGCCTCGCGGAAAAACAATCGGAAAGCATGTTTTGGGTTGATTCCCCATCTGCTGAAACCACCCCGGATCCGAACTCCCGCATCAATCTGGAATCCTGGAGTCCCGACTGCCCCGATCAATTCGACTGAGACCGGTTTTTCCCATTGGTCGCCTCGATTGTAAGCGTTCACATAAATGCCAGTTGACGAGTCGAACAGGTTGTCCATATCGGTCACCAGCGAAACGGAAGGAATTGACTCGATTGAGTTGATGACTTCTTGCGTGGTATATAAGCCGCCAACGACATCGGGATCCATTCCGTAGTCCAGGACCTGCTTGTTCACTGGCCCCGTGGGCCATCCCAATGGGGTCGTCCCATCGGATGATTGTTGCACAATATCGGTCGGAAATAAATAAGTATGAGTCACTGGAGTGGAGGGGACATAATCAGTTCGCGTGGCGATCGCGCGGAGAATGGTCGTGCCAGTGATTTGCAATTCAGAAGTGTAGAGCGTGCCATGCGATTCGGTCGGGGTGCTTCCATCGGTCGTGTAGCGGATCGACGTGCCGGGAAATTCCGTGGTCAATCGAACCGTTTGCGGCGCATCGTACATGCCTCGTTCGATGCTGAACGCCGGCTCCTCAACCAGCCCGAGTTGTCCCGCGCCATGGAGTGAATTTGGCGTGGGGGTAGTGTAATAGTAAGGCCCGGCGGCCGGGTCTCCCGGATCGATGCCGTAGGAGATATCGCCCAGTTGGCGTGGGAAAGGATCTGCATAATCATGCTCCACGGTGATCCCATCGGGCTGAACCAACGCCAGGTAATCGCCATCGGCCGATAACTTGAAGTTGGTATGCAACTCGCCACCGGGATCAGTTCGATCCTTGGCGGAAGCGAAGACGATCATGGTGGCACCCGGATTGATCGTAACAGCCGGAAAACGCCAAAGACCGAGCTGGTCGGAATCATCGGTCAACGACCAATTCTCCAGATCAACGATTTCATCGGTCGGATTGTAGAGCTCGATCCAGTCCGACGTGTCGCGATTTTGGTCGGTCAAGCCCGTATGATTGGAAGCGAGGAACTCGGTGATTTGCATCGTGCTGGCCAGCACCCAGCGCGGCTCGAGTCGTTCCAAACAAAGTTTTCTGGCGGTGAGGCGCTTCCGGGAGTCGCGCATAACTACGTTCCTTGTCTGTAATTTTTTAGAGAATGGCTGAACCTTGCTTGAGCGATTCCGTTAGATCTTCGTAGATGACAGAATTGGGATCGAGAAATACATACTTGAGTCAAATGCCGAGGCAACTGCGAGGCCGAAAACCGCACCCAATGGTTGTTACCAGGGCTCCGATTGCAAGGAGTCCGGTTGCCGTCTCCGGAACAGGCGTAACGACTGTCACAATACCCGTCTCGCCACCGAACTGTATCTTCCATATCTCCAAATCGAGTCCATCGATAAAGTAATCATTGTTGGCGTCCCCTTCACTCTTATATGCATATCCTGGATACTCCGTCCCTCGCTGCCAGGCGAGAAAATCCGCTCCGTCGACATCGCCATCCTCGTTGAAATCGGATTCGACAAAACCGACGGCAGTGTAAGTTCGGCCAGAATTCATGGCATGATTTGTTACCACGAGCGAAGCACCAGGCATAGCACGGATTGCACCAGATAATTCCCAGGTATCCAGCCATCCGCCCCAGTTCTCTCCAGTAGATAACGAACCTCCTGGAGAAATTATAAGAGAACCTGTCCCGAAACCGAAATCTACAGTAAGACGGCCTGCCAAATCAACGACACCCCCCGGAAGCACGTGCACTGTGCCGATCGACCCGAAAGATTCCCAATTGGTTATCTCCATTGAGTCCGACTTGATTGTCCCCGAAACGAACAATTCGGCAATTCCATTCGCTCCCACTGAGAACTTACCTGACGAAGCCATCGACAGGTTGTCCACCGTGGCACCTGCTTCGACAACCATGGTACCATTGGCACCGTCACCATCACTGCCCAACACAATACTATGATGAACGGTTAGATCACCTTCGACCGTCAGTAAGCCAGTGGGGCTGTATTCGGCAAGAGATCCCCAGCCAACTCGGAGACGGTTGGTAGCTGCGGAAGTGGCTGCCCCAATGCGAACACTATTTGCAATTCCGGCGTCGGTCCTCGAATTTGGTACGCCGTTATCCCAGTTCACCGCATTAGTCCAGTCTTCATCACCGAGTTCAGGCGAAGCAATGAAATTCGATGACACCGCAAGCACTGTTTGGCAAAATGCTCCCAAGACGATCAATACTACCCAAATAATACTCATGTTCATTGTATCTTTCATGCCAGCGAAGGTTACCATGGTATTGGCAATACTGCTGCTCCGAAAACAATCTTGTAATATCTGCAGACGGGTACCAACTGAATAGGAAATTTATTTTACCCTATAAGCAAGACTGATTGTACCAAGAGGGGCTGTAAGGCAAGAGAAAAATTGGCAGATTGGCAGGAAAGAGAGCTCGGGGACACGGTCGCTGATGCTGATAGGAAATTTGATTTCAGTCCCAGAAATAGAAATACCGCCTGCAAGGGGAGGATTGGTGGTTTAGGAGCGAACGAGGAATAACTTCCCCATTTCAAGTTGGGTATTTTGGCTTCTCTTCGTACTCGTACTCAGCGAAGCGGTACTCGTACTCGACGGCCGTAGGATACTCGCCATGCGACTCGAGTACGAGTAC
>JAJRWS010000579.1 GCA_024276705.1 Planctomycetota bacterium
GAGTCGGTACTGAGCGTCTGGATTGCCATGCCGCTGGCGGTGATCGTGGGAGTGCTCGTCTACAGACGAGGCGTGGGGCTATTATGGCCATCGCTCATTGCCTTGGTACTGCTCTACCTGAGCGTTGCCGCAGGCACCTACTTCTGGCCCATCAAGATGCCCTCCATCTCCTCCTGGGGTCCTCTGGGAACTCCGATCGTTTTGTGGACAGCCATCCTGTTGATTTACTGTTTTTTTGCCTCGGTACTCCCAGTCTGGATTTTGTTGCAACCTCGAGACTACATCAACAGCCATCAATTGTTTGTCGCCATGGGCCTGGTGGTGCTGGGCCTGACCGTTGCGGGCTTGACGGGACAGACCGACCTGGCCGCCACGGCCCCTGCGGTCGCCCGAGACATTCCCGAAGACGCCCCACTCATCTGGCCCTTCCTCTTCATTACGATTGCCTGCGGGGCATGCAGCGGTTTTCATTGCCTGGTATCGAGCGGCACAACAAGCAAACAGATCGCTTGCGAGCCAGACGCCCAGTATGTCGCCTATGGCAGCATGCTGCTGGAAGGTGCGCTCGCGGTTGTGGTCATCCTGGCCTGCTGCTCCGGCCTGGGAATGGGAGTCACCGACCCCACCTCAAGCACCAGCACGCGGCTAACGGGACGCGCGGCTTGGGAAAGCATCTACCAGGCACGAATCGAGCCCGTACTGGACGACCATGGCCAGCCAGTATTAAAAAACGGCCAACCCGTGACCCGTGGGGGCTGGAAAAATCACCGCTTACCGCAAAAAGTGGGGGCCTTTGTCGAGGGTGGCGCCAATTTTTTGACCGCTATCGGTATTCCGATCCAGCTCGGTATTGCAATCATTGCCGTTCTGGTGGCCTCGTTTGCAGCCACGACACTCGACACGGCAACCCGCCTGCAGCGTTATGTCATCCAGGAATTGGGGACCACCTTACGCGTTACCCCACTGCGCGGCAAATACGTTGCAACCGCGGTGGCCGTCGTCACGGGCGGGGCTATCGCCCTGGTGCCAGGACCGGCAGGCCCCGGTTCGGGTGGGCTGATTCTCTGGCCTCTGTTTGGCGCAACCAACCAGCTCCTGGCAGGACTCGCATTTCTGGTTCTTCTCTTTTATCTTGCCCGCCGCAATCTGCCCTTCTGGTTCGCGGCAATACCGGCGGTGATGATGTTGATTCTGCCAGGCTGGGCCATGCTGAGCCAGATCCTCAACGATTTCTGGCCAAACCGTAGTTGGTTGCTGCTAGGATTCGGTACCGTCATCCTGACGCTGCAAGGTTGGATCGCTATCGAAGCGGTGCGAATGTGGCCGCGTGCCCGGGGCGTACTGGAGGAGGCGCTGCCACCGCTGAAGCCGAAGCCAGCAAATGAATACTGAGAAGCCAGGTACCACCTGCAGAGCAAGTGGTTTGAGGAAGGCCCTTAAAAGGGGCTTGGGAATAAATAAGGAAGCTAAAACACCCGTCTTGAATGAGAAAGTTATTTACTAGCTATCCCCTAAAGGATATATATCGACCCAGTGCCTGCCTCCGTACTCCTCAACGCTGCGGCATGTACTGGCCACACTTCGGACAGCGGGCGAACCACATCGGTACATGCTCACCACATTTACATTTGACGTTGTGTCGAATGACGGAAGAACCCAGCAGGCTCCCACTGGTGTCTGCATCCTGAGACATCGGCTCGTCAAAGACGGAAGAGCCATGACCAGGTTCCTTGTCCTTCTCAGCGGAAATGCCGACACCCGCGGGCATTGGACCTTTCTTCTTGATATCCGATGAAGCCGCTCGATCCGCCGCGGCCGCTCGATGGACGGCCGCCTTGAAATCCCGCGACGACAACGCATCGGGAACTCGGACAAGGACCTGTCCTTCGCAATAGGGACAGAGACCCTTTTTACCAGCGTACTTATCCTTGACCTTGAATTGATGCCCGTTCGGGCACTTAACCGCAATCCCCATAACAAGTCCTCCCCGCACTTGAGAGGCTTCCACGTGGTGCATCGCGTGGAATAGTAGATGAGCCTATCCTTTAATTCTCGCAGAATGGCGTGGTCTGTCAATCAGAACCTCACTGAAAAATGCGGCGATCCTAGTCGCCCTCGCATTACCCCTCGCAAGAAGGGGTCGCCGCATACTTTGTGCCCGCATATTTTGTGCAATGTGGGAAGACTTTGCAGACGTATTGCGCCTTAACGAACACCATCTCCCTGTCCAGCGGTCGGATCTTCCGCCGGAATGGCAACCGCTAAGGGTTTTTCCTGGATATCATCCAACACACAAATCGCCTTGCGTCCTTTGTACTTGCCAGGGGTGGCATGGAATTTGGGGCGGCCTTCCACATAAACTACCAACGGCTGTTGGACATCTTTTTCACTGGCGATGATGTCTCCCACGCACAAACCCAGCAAATCGGTCGTGGTGATATGCGTTTCAGCCAATTCGACGATAAGTTCCACCGGCGCATTGGCAACGTGCCGACTCACTTGGACAATGCTCTCGGCCGTGGGAGGACGCTTGCTGTAGCTGATCCAACTATTCGCCGACAATTTGTTGCCAATCCGTTCGATCGAATTGAATGGAATACAAAGGTTCATCATGCCGCGAGTTTCCCCCACGGTAAGTTCAAAACTGATCAGTACGATGACCTCATTGGCCGGGATAATCTGCACCAACTGCGGATTGCTTTCCACCCGATCGATTTCCAAGTCCAGCTTCAAGACATTCTCCCAGGCATGCTGCATCTCATCGAGGAATAAACTGGTAATCCGCGATACCAGTCTCAGTTCAATTTCCGTGAGCGGCCGCCTGGCGGGCGGCGCCGAAGTGGTCGTGCCACCCAGTAAACGGTCGATGATGGGAAACAGAATCGACGGATTGACATCCAGGATCAACTGCCCTTCCAGAGGAGAAGCATTGATCAAATTGAAGCATGTTGGATTTTCCAGGCTGAAAACAAATTCGCTGTAAGTCAACTGGTCGACACTGGTGAGTTTCACTTCGACGATGGTCCGCAGCAGCGCGGAGAGGGCCGCGCCAAAATTACGACCGAATCCTTCGTGCATCGTTTGCAACGAACGCATCTGTTCTTTACCGACGCGCTCGGGGCGTTTGAAATCATAGGCTGTTATTTTTTCACGTGGGCGCACGGGCCCGGTCGGCCCGGCGCCCTTATCACTGGCCATGCCCGAATCGTCATCCATGGCTTTGAGAAGATTTTCAACTTCTGCCTGACTCAGGATATCACCACCCATAGCGTCTTACTCCCTCACTTGCCCATCCCCGTGAACCACATACTTATAGCTGGTCAGCTCGTCCACGCCACAGGGTCCTCGGGCGTGGAATTTGTCGGTACTGATGCCGATTTCAGCTCCCAGGCCAAATTGCCCTCCATCGTTGAAGCGTGTACTGGCATTGATCATCACTGCGGAACTATCAACCCCAGCGGCAAATTGGCGTGCTGCCACCAGGTCGCTCGTGACGATGGCATCGGTATGACCTGATCCGTAGCGGTTGATGTGCTCGATTGCCTGACTGAGGGAACTGACGACTTTGGCCGATAGAATGGGCCCCAGGTATTCGGTCGCGTAATCCTCTTCGCGCGCAGGCCGAGCTTCGGCAATCAGTTCACACACCCGCTTGCCACCACGAACTTCGATTCCCCGCAATTGCAGGGCAGCCCCCAACCTGGGCAGGAATTCAGCCGCTGCAGCGGCATGAACCAGAAGCGATTCGGCCGCATTGCAAACACCCTGACGCTGGCACTTTGAGTTGATCACAATCGCTTCGGCCATGGACAAGTCCGCAGCCGCATCGACATAGACATGGCAGTTACCACTGAAATGCTTGATGACGGGCATTCGTGCCTCTGCCGCGACTCGACGGATCAGTCCTTCACCGCCTCGGGGAATGGCCAGATCGATCTGGTCGGACATCCGCAAAAACTGGCCCACTGCCGCGCGATCGATCGTCCGTACCAACTGTACGGCATCGACTGGCAAGCCGGTGTCGCGAGCTGCTTCATGCAGCAACTTGACAATGGCCTGGCTCGAATGGAGCGCTTCCTTGCCACCACGGAGAATGACCGCATTGCCCGCTTTTACACAAATGGCCGCGGCATCGGCCGTTACGTTGGGGCGTGATTCATAAATGAAGAACACCACTCCCAAAGGCACCCGGATTTTATTGACAACCAACCCGCTTGGCCGGATGGAAGAATCGATGACCTGGCCAATCGGTTCCCGCAATGCGGCTACCTCTTCCAAACCAAAGGCAATCCCCTCGATCCGTTCGGGCGTGAGTCGCAGGCGGTCGGTCTGAGCTTCGGTCAATCCATAGTTGGGCGCGGCTTCCAGGTCACGCACATTGGCCGCCTGGAGCTGGCCACCTTGCCCGCGCAGCAGAGAGGCCGCACGTCGCAGCCAGGCATTTTTCACCTCGCCACGGGTTATGGCAAGCTGCCCCGCAGCCGTCTTCGCCCGTTGGGCAACGTCGGTGCAGTATTGCGAGAGATCATCAGGATTGGAGTCTGCCGAGTTCACGGTTGGATTCGCATGCATTGGGTGTCAGGTGTCGGGGAATTTATGATTTATGATTTATGATTTATGCTTTGGGCCCAATGATGCCAGGTTGCCCCCTACACGCCCAGGTTCAGGATCGAGTATTCGGGGGTCGGGGCCGGAGGGTTGAGGGTTCAATCGTAGGCCGGAACGAGCTCCGCGCTGTTCCGGCAATGCTGGTGGTCCTTTAACGCTTAATGTTTCTGCTAAGTATCGTTTAACCACCCAGTTGGGTCAACGTCGCTTCCCCTATCTAGCGGTACCCTCGATACCGCCAATTGCGGCGAATGCCTGTAGGGCTTCACGTAAAGGCCGAATTTCGTGGACGCGCAAGATCTGTACCCCCTGACTGGCCAATGCCAGAGCCGCTCCCAACGTTGCGTTTGAACGGTTCGCTGTGGGATCTCTAAGAATTTTACCGAGGAAACCTTTTAGTGAATGCCCCACCAGCAGAGGACAACCCAATGCGTGCAACTGCCAGCAGTGAGCCATCAACGCAAGGTTGTGCTGGTGGGTTTTCCCAAAACCAACCCCCGGATCGAGGCAAATACGCAAACGGTCTACCCCAGCAGCCAATAACGCATCACGACGCCTGGCCAGATAGCCGGTGACATCAGCGACAACATCCTGATAGTGGGGTCGTAATTGCATGGTCTTGGGCGTACCCTGCATATGCATCACACAGACGCCTGCATGCAACCGGACAGCCAGTGGCAGCATCCGGGGATCACCTTCCAGGCCCGTAACATCGTTGATGATCTGTGCCCCCGCCGCCAAGGCAGCTTCAGCCACCACCGCCAGGCTCGTATCGATGGAGAGCGGAACCTCGGTCCGAGTGGCGAGTTGCTCAATCACCGGTAACACGCGTCGCAACTGCTCTTCCGCAGAGATCGGTTCGGCATCGGGACGCGTGCTTTCACCGCCAATATCCAGAATATCAGCTCCTTCATCCGCCAAGCGGAGCGCCTGCTCGACCGCAACGGCCGGTTCGAGGAACTTCCCCCCATCGGAGAAGCTATCGGGCGTCACATTGACGATACCCATCAGCTTGGGAATTGACCCGAATTCAAGCCGGCAATCTCGCAACTGCCAGTGGGTGGCCCGTGAAAAGCGTGCATTTTCTCGAATTGACGATTCCTCGTTCATACCCAGAACGTAAAGCGCGGGCAGCAAAAGCGAAAGGAGGGGGACATAAATGCGGAATTCGGATTGCGGATTGCGGAATGGCCCAAAGCATCAAGCATCAGTCATCAATTATAAATCATAAATTCCCCAACCAACACTATTTACTGCCTACTGCCCACTGCCCACTGCCTACTCTCTCCTACCACGGCTCTTCCATCGTGGCGACGATTTGCTCGGCCAGTTCGCTAATTGCTCTTTGCTGCGTGGAAACTGTCGATTGACCCCCCGCGGCGATCAGCGAAGAGGATTGGCCGATCGGCAGTAGTTCCGGCGGTAAAGGGACCATGGTTGGAACCGTCATGGGCTCACGTCGTCGATTCAGCCAGGTGACCTCGGCCACGATGCCATGCTCGACCGCTCGTGGATCATCGTTTAGATTTTCGACAATCACGCGTTTCGTATCGCCCACCAATCGAGCGGAAAGAATACTATCCGCATCCGCAGTCCCCACTACCTTGAATGGCGTCTTGAGCTCGATCTCTTTGACCACCGCTTCGGTTAACTGCTCTCCCAAATCCCGGCGAAAACTTTCCGACTCGATCATTGGCACGTAAACCGTGGTCACATCGGGCGCATAGAGGGATGCCGTGCCTACTCGATAAGAAGCGCAACCACCATGCAGAACCCAACAGCCGAGTAATCCCAGGATGGCAATCCATCCCCGCGCCGGCTTTTGAGCACCTTCAAGCGGGCAGGGGGTGCGACCCATTCCGGACAAGTCTCTATCGTGTGGTGGTCTTGGCATCGGCCTGACCCTTCTCGTCCAGTTGCTTTTCACCGCTGGCTAGTTGGATGTGTGAATCGTTCGACGGCAACAATGGCACTTGGGCAATCGCCTTGTATTCCGCATTCTGTGGCAACCGATCGATGAGCCAGGCAAATCGGCTCACTGGATGCCCCGGACTGTCCGCCAACGCCGCCATCCGCTCTCGCGCCCGAGAAGCCATTTCACTATCGGGATACTTACGCATCACTCGCGCATAATAGAAACGGGCGCTGTCGTAGTGCCGTGTATCATCATAATATTGGGCCATCCGCCACTCGCGCATCACCAACTGTTTGTTCAACTGGGCTTCCACTTCAACCAGTCGTTGGCGCTCCTGCTGATTCAATTCACTCGCGAACTGCACTTTCAACTGCTTGATCAGTCGTTTGGCGTCTTCCAGGGGCGTGCCATCGTAATCGGGACCTTGGTACATGCGCAACTTGCTTTGTAGCCCCAACAAATGAGCATCGTACTGATGTTCGCTGCGCGGATATTCGCTGCGGATCAACCCATAGTGATAATCCGCGTCGGCGTACCGGCCACGCAGGAAATGCGAATTCGCGGTTGCCATGATGGCATCGTCCGCCAGAGGGCCGGTGGGATCGTTCAGGCGGATATTTTCATAGGTCTTCAGAGCTCGTCCCAGCGTATCGAACGTGGGTCGCGTTTTGTCCAACACATTGGGCGTGATCGCCCAATGGGGCTTGTAGGCTTGATACTGCTCCCAATAGCGGGCGATATCAAACTGACGTCGTATGACCTGGTCCATATGAGGCGAATTGGGATACTTTTTCAACAACTTTTCATACGATTCGATCGCCGAGGTATAACGGGTGCCAAAGAATTCACTCTCCGCCAGCAGAAACATCGCTTCTTGTTCAAACTGCGTATTTTCACCACGGGCAATTGCCTGCTTGAACTTCTTGCCCGCCTTGGAGTAGTGCTCCTGGTCCAATAACTCCTTGCCCGCATGCAGCAACTCCTCCGCCAGTTTCGCATCGGGCCCCATGCCAACCTTGGTTTTGATTTCATCCATGGTCTTCACCACCGTCTCCCCTCCCAGGAGGCTGGCAGGCTTCTTCTTTTCAAGGTCCACGACCTTGGCCACCCGAGTATGGATCGGCCGCCCTTCCTGGTCGAAGTAGCCTTCGATATCCGCCACCTGATACCCTTTACCCGGAACGAAGACACTTTTCTTCTTATGCTTTTTCCACCAGTCTGGCGTGCCTGGCTCGGCCGGCTTTCCCAACCACGATGCCAATTGCCAATCGTTCTGGTTCAGGCCGATGGAAGCCAGGTTGAACGAGGTACAACCGCTGGTCACGAGCAGAAGAAGCGTGGCTGATAACGCCAAGAGGCGCAAAGTGTTGCGTGGCATAATCTTGCTTGCAAATAGAGATTGAGTGGCCGGGAATAATCGTGGAAACCCCTACCGCGCACGCCCAAGACTCGCACGAGGCCGGAAAAGTCGTGCGAGGACAGTAATGCAAGAGCGACCAGGCGGTCAAGAGCATTCGATTATGGCCCACCATGCGACCACGTGAATATAAGAAAGTACTATTTTCAAGCAATGCTAGCAAAGCCTTACGTCATGGCCGATCCCACCGGTCAAAGAGCCTATCGAGAAGGTCATTGAGATACTTGGACCGGTGGCAGGAATATCGCCCATGGATCGGTATCGATTGCGATGACAAAATCGCCGGGTGCCAGAATGGCATCGGCCAAGGCCGTCCCTGTCAACGGCACAATCAAGAAGGTGGCCAGGGCTACAGTGGTCTTTCGCTTCATGAGAACGCTCCCTTTGTTTAAACACCTCTTACAATTGATATGCAAGAAACCAGACCTGGATGTACAGTTTATTCGTTTACGGAAATAATTACCATGTATAATTGTAAAACTTGTGGAAAAATCGTAGTTTCGTAAAATGCGGTGCAAGAAGGAACGCAGGAAATCCAATGGCGATCGCAAATGCCCTACTCACCGGCGCGTTATTCGCTGGGCTGCCGGTCTGGGAATTCAACGGCCAACAGGAATCCTCTCCCGAGTGGCATGCCAACGACCATATCGAACGCGTGGCTGTTCGCGACGGTTCGCTCCAGGGCGAAGCGACCGGCTGGGATCCGATGTTCGTCTGCGACGACCTATCGTTTCCGGCCCAACCGTGGCAATATGTGGTCCTACGCATCAAGGCGGACATTGCGGGGTCGGGAGAGCTGTTTTGGACTGGCAATACGACCGGTCCCTACGGCGGTTTTACTCCCCAGAAAAAAACTCCGTTTCGAGTTCGGGGAGACAACGCCTGGCAGGAGGTGATCCTGCTCCCCTTCTGGCAAAGCGAGGGGACGATTCACAAGCTGCGCCTCGACTTGTATCAAGACGCGAAGTTCCAAATCGACTCCATCCGCGTTGAATCCTGGGTCCCCCCGGATGCCGCGCCCGAAACACGCACGGCTTGGACATTCAGCGAGTCAGATTCGCCCTGGCGGCTGCACGCGGCAAACTCCGATTATTACTCGCCGCCGCTGAAGATTCGGGCCAAAGCGTTCCGTTGGGTAACGATCGGGGTGCGCAGCCCGCATGCGGGGGTGGGACGTTTCGTTTGGGTATGCGATCAGGAAGCCAATTCTCATTCGCAGGAATTCGTGGTGAAAGAAGATAGCGAATCGCAAATCTACAACCTCGAGGTTCAAAACGCTGCGGGTTGGTCGGGCGATATCCGTTTGCTGGGCGTACACTTGCCCCGAGGCGCACTTTTGGAAAGCATGGCACTGGGCAAAGAACCACAAGGCCCCGCGCGGCTGGAAGTCGTTTCACTGGGACCAGGAAAAGGTGTCCAGCGGGTCGGAAAAGCCACGACCGTGGAACTCTACCTTAAAAACGTGGGCGGCTCCCCAGCGCAGCCGACTCGGACCGAACTGCAGCTTCCCACCGGCCTGCGTTTGCGTAACGATTCGGCCCAAAAAACGATTCCTCTCCTGGCACCCGGCCAGCAGGTGAAACTTGCCTGGACGGTCGTCGCCAATCAGCCGAACCGTTATGAACTCCGGGTGCGTGCCAGGCAAAAGATGCTGGCTCGAGGGTCGGTCCGATTCGACCCGGCCGTCCAATTTGCCCCGGCCGCTTATGTCCCCCCTCCGCGTCCGGTCCTTACCGACATCGAGGTGTGCGCGTTTTATTTTCCCGGTTTCAGCAAGGACGAAAAATGGGCTCCGATCCGTGCCACCGCGCCGATCCGGAAGCCACTGCTCGGCTGGTATGATGAGGGCAACCCCGAATGCGTCGACTGGCAGATCAAGTGGGCCCGTGAAAATGGGATCGGCACTTTTCTGGTCGACTGGTACTGGGTACGGGGACGGCAACAACTGACGCATTGGTTCGAAGCCTATCGGCAGGCCCGGTACCGCGACCAGTTGCAGGTTGCCATCATGTGGGCCAACCACAATCCGCCCAACACCCACTCCCGGGATGACTGGGACCGCGTCACACGCGAGTGGATAGAGCATTATTTCAGCTTGCCGGGCTACTACCGGATCGATGGAAAACCGGCCGTCTTTCTCTGGGATCCAAGACGGCTGCGCGAGGATCTGGTCCAGAAAGCACCAGAGCATGCCGGCGGCGACACACCCGCGCCCAGCAGCACGGACCTGGTCCGAAAAGCCCTGGAACACTCCCGGCAACTGGCACGCAAGGCAGGCTACCCGGGCATCACGTTCGTGGCCATGGCGGTCGCCATGAACGGGTCACGCAGCGATCTGTTGGCTCACGAGGGATATGACGCCTTCACCATGTACCATGAATGGGGCCGAGCCACGCAACTGGGCCCCAGCCCACTGCGTTCACGTTATCAGGACGTTGTCGCGACGGCGCCTGGGCAATGGTCCCGATGGCTGCAAGCCGCCGGTTCGTTGCAATTCTACCCGACGGTCGACACCGGTTGGGATGCACGCCCCTGGCATGGAGCGAAAGCCCGTGTGATTGGAGGCCGTACGCCGGCCCGGTTCGAGCGATTACTGCGCGAAGCAAAAGCATTTGCGGAAAAGCAAAAAATCCCGCGTGTCATCCTGGGCCCCTTAAACGAATGGGGCGAAGGCAGTTACATCGAACCGTGCGCCGAATACGGTTTCGAGATGATCGAGCAAATTCGCAACGTGTTCGCCACCCGAAACCCCAAGTCGTGGCCCGTCAACATCGGCCCGGCCGACGTGGGATTGGGTCCGTACGAATACGGACAAGCGAACGAAATGTTAAAGTGACCGGCGATTGGCCAATGTCTGTGGATATCCGCTGCGTTGGTTCGGATGAAAATCCCGGGACCTCGGATGAAGGGACGAAGTCAGCGACCACCGGCAGAGCCGGTGGCTTGAGGAAAGCCCCTAAAAGGGGCTAGAGAATAAATATCGTACTCGTACTCAGCCCAGCGGTACTCGTACTCGAATCCAAGTCATAGGTAAGGTCGTTCATCATCGACATCCATGGTCTCCTATTTCGTTTGCATCCAATGGTTCTATTCGAGTACGAGTACGAGTACGA
>JAJRWS010000580.1 GCA_024276705.1 Planctomycetota bacterium
TCGATATAGCTCGTGGTTCGGCCCTGGAATGCGCCGCGATTCAGGATGTTCTTGCTGCAACCGGTGGAATAGCTGATGAATCGCACAGTAGACTGAAACGAATGCTCAAGCGCATCGTATCGATGCTAACGCGATTGATTGCGCGTTGTGACGTGACCCGAGAGGATTCCGCGGAGTACAATGCAATCAGCGAGTACGAGTACGAGTACGAGTACCGCGATGCTGAGTACGAGTACGAAACCAAAACCAAAACGCAATGATGCCAGAACAAACGGTTGCAGCAGAGTCGGAATATGCCGGCTGGTACGCTGCGATCAGTTGACCTCGCTCCCGACCTGCTGAACCCAAGCGACTATGCCGCCCCTTCTGTGGGGGGGCGTCTTCTTCCCCCTCCCGTCGGGAATTTTGGGGCCAAAGATTTGACAAAACGTCCCATTTCTTCGGACAATGAAGGAATGAGTAAAATCCGGACTTTTTGGGCTTGGGCAATCGAAGGGGCGATGGGTGCCGGCCAGCGCCAACTGGTGTCGCCTTCACGCCGCTACAATCATCGGCGATATTCCCATCGACACGTCCATGAAGTCCGCGCATTGGCTTCTCGTCCATTGGAGCCGCGGCGACTGCTCGATGCCGCGCTGCCGGGAATCTTTTCCAGTGTGCTGGACTTTTCAGTGTCTGGCGATTTTACCTCTGGCGGACCCAGTGCCACGATCCAGGTGAGTCAGGTTCAGGTGGAAACATTGTCTGACTCAACTTCGGCTACGCCAACAGGGTCAGTGGGGCCAACGGGAACCCGCGCTGATTTTTCCCAGGCCGGCGCTGGGCTCCAGTCGAGTCCAGGATTTTTCCCCGCGTCTGCCACCAACACGGCGCCCCAGAATGTGATTGTGATCCCGCTGGGACCGGGCGCTCCCCATGGAGAGGCTGCCGAGAATGAAACCGTGCAAGTGGTCTTTGCGTTTCAAGATCCGGACTTTTTTGATACGCATACGGTCGCGGTCGATTGGGGAGATGGCAGTCCGGTGGAAACGAAGACGCTTCCTCTTGGACAGCGATTAGGCGTGATGTCGCATCAGTACTTGGACGACAATCCCAGTGAGACGCCGTGGGACAGCAATACGATTCAGATGACGGTGCGGGACAGTCACGGCGAGGCAGCAACCGGTCTCGGGAAAATACGTATCAACAATGTCGGGCCGTCGAATCTGCAGTTGGTCCCGCTGGACCCGATCGATGAAAACAGCCTGGCCAATTTACAATTGACCTTCGAGGATCCCGGGACGCTCGATACGCATCAGGCGCGGATCGATTGGGGAGATGGGTCGGCGCTGGAAACCTGGGACGTGACCCCGGGAAGTCGCTCCCTGGAAGCGAACCACACGTACGCGGATAACGGTCTCTACACGCTACAGGTTCAGCTCCTCGATGATGACTTGGGAATGGTTACCGGGAGCGTGCAGCAGCAGGTGTTGAATGTGGCTCCAACCCTCTCGCTGACCACCGACCCGCTGGTGGTTGACGAAGGTTCCATGCTGACCATTACGAACCTGGGCACTTTTACCGATCCGGGGTTTGACAATCCCCACGGCGTGCCAGCCACTTCGGAATCGTTCAGTTACACGATCGATTGGGGAGATGGTACGGTCGAAACGGGCCAATTGCCCGTGCTGGTTGTCCCCGGCAGCCCGGGCGTACCCAGCACCGGTTTGCTGGCCGCCAGCCACCGCTACCTGGACAACAATGTCGATGCGTCGCATCAGGCGATCGATTACAAGGTCATCGTCCGGCTGCGCGATGACGATGGTGGTGTTGCGCAACGTAGTGTGGACGTGACCGTGAACAATGTCGATCCGACCTTGCTAACACTCACCGGAACCGATATCGACCGCCTGGGCGAGACGACCCTGTCGGGCCAGTTTGTCGATCCGGGTAACGACACGTTTGTTGTGCAGATCGATTGGCGGGACGGGACGATTGAACAAGTGCCATTGGGCGGACCCACGCCACGGGATTTTTCGGTAACGCACCGCTATTTTGGCCCACCCGACCCGCAGAATCCGGCGGCCGATGTAGAAATCGGCATCCGCCTGTTGGACGACGATCGGGGCTTCGATACCGGCCTGGTTGCCGTTTCCAATACGGGCGATGGGACCCGGCCGGTTCGGATCGACACCACGCCCCAGGTGCCCCGTTTGGCTTTTCCCCGGCCCTTGGTGGTACCACCTCTGCTCTCGTCCACTCCGGTGAACCTGGAAAATGGCAGTCAGGCCGACATTTCCTCGGCCGTGGGAGATACCAAAGCGATCGGTGAACGCTATTTTGTGTTGCGGGTGATTACGCCCGAAGGGAGGCCGGGAGCCGAGTATCGCTTAAAAGCCGAGTCGCTGCACGACTTGCCGGGGTTGTTCCGCAAGTTGCCTGACAACCACTATGCAATCTACCTGGTTCGTCCCGAAACCGAAACGTACCGCTTGGTGCTGGAAGTGAATGTCCGCAATGGGAAAGTGATCGATCCGGGCGACGACTCCGATGGGGCCCGCGACCGGCCTCCCACCGAATCGGTCGAGGAACCGAAGCAGCCGGTGGACGTGCCAGGTCAGGGCCTGGAAGCAACGGCCGCCGATTCAGCCGCAGCGCCTGCCACACCGGACCAATCGGCAACTCACGACGGGGCGCCCCGCTTAGGTGCGGGGACAGGAAATGATGAGGCAGGAGATGATGGGGTTGAGCCAGCGGGCCACCGCGACGTCGCCATGTTCCGCCCGAATTTCTTCGGCCAGATACCGGACAAGGCCAGTCGGGACAGCCTCCCAGACCTGGAACGCCTGGGGCTGGCGGCCGGTGGAATCTGGCTGGCCACGGCAGGAAACGGTGAGACCCATTCTGCCGTCCGTTCGTCCGTCCGTGCCGGGGACCAAGAGGTACGAACTCGCGAGATCGACCGACGGCTGGCCGGCACGACCCCGGCGCGGTGGCGCCGATTACGCCGTCTGGCGCGGCAACGACCGCGAATGTGATGTATGTGTTGAAGTAGCACACTGCCAACCAAACCTCCTGGCTCCTTCACCCTATCCGTTCTCCCGTCAACTACTTTTCCTGAATCCCTGAACCCTGAAACCCTGAACCCTCCTTCTCCCATGCCCACTCCACATCACTGCCCTCATTGCCAGACAAAGCTGGACGAGATGGCGCTCGGTCAGGGCCACTGTCCTCGCTGCGGGGAGTCGCTGGTGGATTTGCCGCGGGCTGAACGGGCCACTCGAACCGGACTCGAACCATTCGCCGCAGGCGAAGCGACCGATGAGCTAGCCACCGTGGAATTATCTCCGGGAGGTGTCACATTGCCGGAAGCCGGTATCGATCCGGTCCATGTCGATCCGGTCCAGTCCACGGTCGAGTTGGGGACGGCCTCTTCGGAGTTGCCGGATGGGTCCGCGGAAAAAGGACACCAGGAAGGGCCGGTCACGGTGCAACAGGTGAGCGACCAGACCATGGACTTTTCCAATCTGGCGGGAGCCAGCGCGGAAGACGACGAACAATCGTTGATTCTGGTCACCAGCCATTGGCAAGAAAGCGTGGAAAAAACCGGGGAAGTCGATCCTCTGGTGACAATCAAGTTGCAAGAAACGGTTGCCGGGTCGGGTGGATCGAGTTCGTCGCTGATCGTCAAATCGCGGCAAGTACGAAGTGCGACCCGCGGCGCGGGAGCCACCACCCCTGCCGCATCCGCCACCGACGCGCCCGACTACGAACTGCTGGATGTGATCGGCGAGGGAGGCATGGGAGTGGTGTACGCGGCGAAGCAGTCATCGATCGCTCGCACGGTCGCGGTGAAAATGCTCAAAGGCGACGACAAGCATACGCTCCAGCAACGCGACAAATTCATCTCCGAAGCGGTCATCACCGGAGAGTTGGAACACCCTAATATTGTCCCTGTTTACGATTTGGGATCCAACGACGAGGGTGCCCTTTTCTATTCGATGAAGCGAGTTCGCGGAACGCCGTGGAACAAGGTGATCGAGAAAAAAGCACTTGATGAAAACTTGAATATCTTGCTGCGGACGGCGGACGCCATCGCTTTTGCCCATGCCAACGGAGTCGTGCATCGCGATCTGAAACCCGAAAATGTGATGTTGGGCGACTATGGCGAGGTACTGGTCATGGACTGGGGCCTGGCACGCATCAGTCCGGAGTTTCCCCATGCCCGATCGGTCAGCCAGTCCGATGTGATGGGAGGTACGCCGGCCTACATGGCGCCCGAGATGGCTACCGGTCCGATTGACCGCATCACTCCCGCCAGCGACATCTATCTGCTGGGCGCGATTCTCTTTGAGATCGTTTCCGGGCGTCCTCCCCACTCCGGCAAGACGGTCATGGCTTGCCTGCTAGCCGCAGCAAAAAACCAAATTGCCGCGACCGGGCATTCGGGAGAATTGCTGGACATCGCCCTGCGGGCGCTGGCGACGCAACCAGCCGCCCGTTATCGATCGGTGCTTGATTTTCAAGATGCGTTGCGCCAATACCAGGCCCACTCGGAAAGCATCGTCCTGGCCGAACATGCGGCCCGGAATCTGCAGCGAGCGCACCAACAGAACGATTACGATTTGTTCGCCCGAGCCGTCTACGGCTTGCAGGAAGCGCTTGCGTTGTGGAAAGAGAACCGCAGCGCCGCTGGCTTACTGAGCCAGGCCAGCGCTGACTACGCCCGCAGCGCGCTGGCCAAGGGAGATTTGGATCTGGGGATTTCATTGCTGGAGCCGGCCACCGCGGCGGCCGTCGAACCGGCCGCGACGACACCCGCTCAGCCTGAGCTTCGCGATCCCCGGCACCGCGAACTGTACGAGCAGTTGCTTGCCGCCCGGCGCGAACGGGAATCTCGCCAGCGAAGGTTGCGCCTGCTCAAAGGCCTGATTGCCGCCCTCGTTTGTGCCGTGGTGGGGATTGTGAGCGTGGCCTACGTGGCGGTGCGCAGCCAGCGGAATGAAGCCATCACCCAGCGCGATCGGGCGGTGGTGGCCGAAGGCGAGGCCACCCACAACTACCAGGCGGCCGAAGCGGCCCGACAGGTGGCGGAAACGGAAAAACAACGGGCCGAAACCCAGCGCCGTCTGGCGGTGGAAGCGAAGCAGGCGGAAACCTACGAGGCGTATGTCGCCCGGATCGGCCTGGCGAAAGCCAAGATCGACGAAAACTCCTTCGATCGGGCTTTGGAGCTGCTGGATCAATGTCCACCGCCACTGCGCCAGTGGGAGTGGGGCCGTCTGACTTATCTTTGCCGGTTGAGCCGCCGTAGTTGGCAAATGGCTGGTCCGGTCGACGCGGTGGCATTTTCGCCCGATGGGTCCCACTTTGCCTGTGGCGCCTGGGATGGCAAAGCGCGCATTGGCCGCATCGACCGGACTGGCTGGCAGCATACATTCGCACACGGTCAGTACGTGCATGCGGTCGCCTTCGATGCCCAAGGTGAGCGGCTGGCCACCGGCAGTAGTGACCATACGATTCGAATCTACCAGACTCAAGATGGGAAGCTGTTGGCCACCCTGAAGGGCCACACCGATGCGGTACTCAGTGTCCGCTTTTCGCCGGATGGCCACGAGCTGCTCAGCAGTGGCTACGACAACACGGCCCGGTTGTGGGATTTAGATGCCGGAGAATGCCGACAGGTATTGCGGGGACATGGATGGTGGGTCTGGTCGGCTGAATTTTCGGCCACTGCCGAACAGATTGTCACGGCGGGTCAGGATGGCAAAGCGATCGTTTGGCAGAAAATAGCGGAGAGCGGAGAGCTAAGAGCTAAGAGCGAAAAGCAGAATGCGGAGAGCGGAGAGCGGAGAGCGGAGAGCGGGAAGCGGCAAGTGGATGCCTATCACTACGAAGTGATGACGGAGTTCACTCAGCATCGGGGGCCTGTCTATGTCGCCCGTTTTTCACCTTCGGGCCTGCAAGTTGCCACCGGCGGCTACGACCGGCGCGTTCTTCTTTGGGATCCGCGGGCCGTGGAACCGGTCGATCTGGGCCGTCGGCTCCAGGGGTTGGCAGACCGGAAAGTGCCTTATCGCCAGTTGCTGGGACACAAGGCGGCGGTTCGCGCGCTAGCATTTACACCGGACGGACTTTCACTGGCCAGCGGAGGAGAAGACAACCGGCTTTGCGTCTGGGATCTGGGCACGGGCGCGTTGCGTAAAACTTTGCGGGGGCATGCCAGCGGTGTTCGCAGTTGCGAGTATTCGCCTCGAGGCTACCTGTTACTCTCCGGAGGGCAGGACGCCCAAATCAAACTGTGGGAGCCGGAAACGTATGCCCCCTACCAGGTGCTGGGGGACGGGAGTGGCCACGCAGACGCGGTGCTTGATGCGCATTTTTCTCATGACAGCCAGCAGGTGGTTACCGCCAGTCGGGACCGGACGGCAGCCGTGTGGGAGGTGGCCACGGGCCGGCTGCAACAGCAGTTTGAGGAGGGGCACGAATTCCTGGCATCGACCGGTTGTTTCTATGCGGATGGGAGCCGTCTGGCGACTGGGGCGGGAGATGGCACGGTGCGTATCTGGGATGTGGCCACAGGCGGGGAAATTCACAAATTGGCATCGACCGGCCGGGCCGCCGCTCTGGATGTGTCGCGGGATGGTCGCCTGCTTGTCACGGGCGGACCGGGTGATCAAACGCAGGTTTGGGATGCCCGTTCGGGTCGCCGACTGGCGGTTCTGGCTGGTGATAACGCCCCGATCACGGCGGCCCGGTTTGCTCCAGAGGGTCGCTTGCTCGCTACCGGCGATGAGCGGGGTCGTTGCCAATTGTGGCATCTTCGGCCGTCGCCCGCGGCGGGCGACCAGGGATCGCCAGGAATGGAAGGCAAAACCTTGGAGGATTCTGGTAGCCGGATTCGCCAGGATTCAGACCTTCGAGAGGGCGGCCGAATACTGGCGGCTCCAGCTCCGGCTCCGGCAGACCATTGGCTGCGTGGCCACCGGTTGTTGGGCCACAGTCGCGCGATCACGGCGCTGGCATTCCTCGAGGATCGATCCGCCGCAGGTGGGGTGCGTCTGGTCACCGCCAGTGGGGACAATACGTGTGGTCAATGGAATGTGGCGACGGGACGGGAAATACCCTCGGGCGTGTTGAAACATCCGGATTGGGTGAACGCCATGGCGGTTGTGGCGGCTGGCAGCCGAGCGCTGACCAGTTGCGAGGATGGCCGGTTGCGACTTTGGTCGTTGACGACGGGGAAGCTGTTACAAACCTACGAGCCTCCGGCCGAAAAGATGGTCTGGACCTCGGTCGATCTGGATGCGACAGGCCATTGGGCACTGGCCGTTTGCGCTGCCAGGCGGACCGTCATGCTGTGGCCGCTCGATGCGGAAGAGAATGCCGCTACCGGTCCAGTTACCTTGCCAAAGCCGTGGCTTGATTTCCGCCGTTGGGGAGGATTGGTCTGGTCAGCCCGGTTTGCACCGGGTGGCCGGCAGGTACTTACTTTGGGGGGCAACGACGCCCGGCTTTGGCAACGCAAGACAGGTGCCGGGCAAGTCCGTTTCAGCCCCCACGGCGCGGTTGCCTCGGTGGATCTGTCTGCCGATGGTCGCTGGCTGGTCACCGGGAGTTGGGACCGGTCGGCGAAGATATGGAATCTGACGACCGGTCGGGTGACGGTCAAGCTGGATGGTTTGCATTCAGGCTATGTCAACAGTGTTCAGTTCTCGCCGGATAGTACTCGAGTTCTGACCGCCAGCGACGACGGCACGGCCCGGTTGTGGGATATGGCCAGCGGCAAACCTTTGGCTCCGGTCTTTGCCGTGCCTGGAGCGCGTTTGTTGCAAGGGCGTTTCCAAGCCGACGGGAAGCGGTTGTTAACGGTGTCCAGCGACCGGCGAGCTCGCATCTGGGATGTGGCAACCGGCCAGATGAAAGTCGAGCTGGTCGGCCACCACTGGGCCGTCTTATGCGGCCAATTTTCGCCGGATAGCCGCCAGGTTTTGACCGGGAGCGAAGACAACCGAGCCATCCTCTGGGATGCGGTCACGGGCCAGTCTCGACAGATCCTCGCTGGCCATACCGGCAGCGTCACCGCGGTGGCTTTTTCACCCGATGGAGGCCGTTTGTTGACCGGGAGCACGGACAGCAGCGTCAAATTATGGGATGCGCAGACGGGCAAGGAGCTGCTCACGCTGAGCGGCCTCCGCGAAGGAGTCACCGCAGTCGATTTTTCGCCCGATGGCCTGCGGGTGCTCGGCAGTGGCCGCGACGGCCAGACCATTCTCTGGCCGGCCGCGGAGTAATCCTCAAGATCCCTATAACCCGTACCCGATACTGAAAAGGAGCCGGGGTATCTGCTGCGCACGCCGTGCTGGCATGGGTTTCCCGGCTGAACGGGGGTTTCCCGATCGAACCGGTGGACGATCCGAGGAGATGGACATGGTTGCAGAACTGCAAACTACCGATGTGGCCGCAACCGATTGGCAATCGGCAGGCTCCCCCGAAACGTCTGGGATGCCTACCCTCGCTTTACGACTGCTAGCGAAAGTTCCTCGGTTGGGAGACAGCTCCCCGTCCGCGGAGCCGCCTTCGTTTGGGCACCAAATGCCAGAGCCACCAGAGCCAGGTGCGATGCCGGATCGCGAACCGGCGACTGGCCTGGCCGAGGAGAATCCTGCTGAGGGTGAGAGCCAGGGAAACACGGTCCCTGGCCTTGCTGCGAGCCGAGTGATTTCCTGTGCCGCCCCTGCCAGTACCGATCTGGCAGCCCGCCTGTACGAATTCCATGTGGCCATCAAGCCGTATGCGGGAGCCATTGTGACGTTAGCCTTGCTTGCCTCCGCCGGCTTGCTTTATTGGCTCATCGCGGGTCCCGCCGAGAATTTCCATGATATGCAGCAGCAATATGGTCAGGATAGGCTCGGGCAGCATTCTCGTGAGTTCGATACGAACCTTTCGATCGCGCCCGCCTGGTCCGCTTCTGGAACGCGTCAAGGCATGACGAAGGATTCGTTGCACAAGCCAAAGTCTGTCACGGAAGTGACCGTTGCGAACAATACCGTAATGGAATCATCCCTCTCAACCGCCCAGGCACTGACTGCGAAAATTGCATCCACGGACATTCCCAGCGTGAAGTATGGTCCGAGCCTCTCCATCGCTTCGGCCAGGCAGGCGGCGAGCGCCGAAAAGGTTTCCGCGAGTGGCCTGCCGACCCCTGAGGTCAAGCTTGCCGATACGGGAATCGAAACGAGTGAAGTTGGAACGCTCCAAGCCAAATCCGGCTCGGCGGTCATGATGGACGCCAGGTCGCCAGTGCTGGGTAAACCGGTGTCACAACCGAAGTCTTCCGCGGAGCTCCAGCCTTACCCGAAGACCGGTTACGGGCCATTTGATTTTGCCCGGGAGGATGTGGACGGTAAAAATGCCAGCCAGCCGCCCAGGGTTGCCCGCAGGCCCGAGACGAGGTTGCCACGGTAACATACAGAGGCTTTAACCCACAGACGGAGCGATCCATGACGGACATTGAGCCGGTAGCCGTTGATGCTTTTCAATCGGGCACGCCGTATGGCAAGATCAACACGACATCCTCAGCCACGACAGGATTGCCAGCAGGCGCCAATCCTCCCCATGTCGTTTTTCCACCTGCCGCTACCTTCTCCATGGAAACACCCCTGGTGGAACTCGATGCAAGCCAGCCTGTGTTGGTCCAGCCAGATCCCGACCTGCCGGGGACTCTCGACCAGGTAGCGCGCGAGAATTTGCTTGCCATCGGTGCCGTTGCGGCGCGGGTTCCTGTTGCTGAAACTCCCACCAACCCAACGACCACTCGGCGTCCTCTTTCAGAACTGGTCGCCGCCGAACCGGTCCGGCGCGAAGCTTTCCAACCCGCGTTGGAGGTCGACCGGTATCGTTGGCCTGCGGTTTGCGAACAACTTGCGGATAAGCGCCCGCAAATTTTGGAGCCAGTCTTGGATTCAGTTCGGAACGCGGTCCGAGGTGGCCATACGCTGATCGGCTTTCTGGGAGCTGAACCTCAGGTGGGATGCACGACGATGTTGTTGTCGGTGGCCAGGTGCCTGGCCGAGTCAGGGAGTCGTGTCGCTGTTGTGGACGCCGATTTTGCCACGGCTGCATTGGCCGCGCCGGAGGGTTCCGCTCTCGATCTGGCCAGCCAGTTGGGCCTGGTGGTGACCGTGGGGTGGGAGGATGTCCTGGCCGGGCGGGTGCCATTGGCGGAAGGGGTGATCGGGTCGATCGCCGAATCGATTGCCGTCTTGCCTCTATCGAGGCGGCCCAATTCGGCCGATGAATTACTGCAAGTCATTCAGACCCATGGGATCCAGGCTTCGGTTTCGACCGGAGTCCTCCGTGCGCACTACGATATGGTTTTGGTCGATCTGGGTTGTGCTGCCGAGCCGGTGCAAGTTTCGGTAGCCCGGGCGATTGTCCAGCACTGCCGCCTGGATACTACGCTGATCGTCGCTCACGAATCCGCGGCCCAAGGACCGGACCGGCTAGCCAAGAGAGTGCTTGCCCCGACCTCCGAGACGGCCTGCCTGGGGGTCGTGGAAAACTGGGCCGAAGCGGCGTGAGGAGGAGTGGGAGAGAGAATGCATGGCGATAGCCAAACTCCGCATTCCGCATTCCGCATTCCGAACTCCGCATTTAGTATTTCCCTCGGCTGCGTTCCTTGCTGGGCAGGATTTCCAGGCAGGTGGTCCACCAGCCGGTTTGGATCGTTTCGATGAATTCCTCGGGCAGATTTTCCTCGCGCATCTCTTGGGATAGGGCGTGGTGGTCGTAGACGACCGGCACGAACTGGGCCCTCACTCCGGTGGCGGTCTGCTCCAGCAGGGTGTACCCAACGTGGGTCGTGCCGTCGTTTTCCGGGCGGCCCAGCACGCCTACGTTCACCCATTGACGACCATGTGCAAGGGGCCGCTGCCAGTGAATGCCGGTGTGGGTTGCCAGCATCAGGTCGGCCTGGTACTGATCGGCCAGGTAGTCCAAGAAATGAGTCGACGTGGTCGACTCCCAGAGAAACTCGTTCACCTTCCTTGGGCTTCCATGGACGAGAAGCACGCGTTGGGAGCCCCATTCGAATCGGAGCGAGGGCGGCAACTCACGCATCCACTGGCAGTGGGCGGAATCGGTCGTTCGCAGCGTGTAATCGTAGCTGACCTGGGCGAAGTGGTTGTCGCGCGGATCGGTGTAGCCACACTGGCAATCGTCCAGGCCGTTGCCGATGGAGTTGTCGTAGTTGCCTTGAATACACGCAACCCCTTCGGCTCGAAGAATCTCCAGGCACCGATTGGGGTGAGGGCCAAAACCGCCGAAGTCTCCCAGGCAGTAAATCGTTTCGACTCCGCGCGACCGGGCATCGAGGATCGCAGCCGACAGTGCCAGATGGTTGCTGTAGATGCCGCCGAAGCAGGCAATGGGTGATCGAGTCATTGGTTCGGTCGAAGGTTGGCTAGCGGCTCGCAAGCGGAAATTATGCGAGAGGAGTACATGGCGACAGGCCTATGGTCTTGTTCATTCATACAGGCCTCTTAGAGGCGGCAGATAAATAACTTCCCGATTGTAAGTAGGATATTTCGGCTTCCCATCGCACTCGTACTCAGCGAAGCGGTACTCGTACTCGACGACCGCCATGCGATTCGAGTACGAGTACCGCCGCAAGCGGCTGAGTACGAGTACGATGGTTGCATTACCAGAACACCACGATTTACCGAAGTTTACTTGAACGTTCCCTACAGAAAACCGGATAGTTATTTTTCGGCTAACCTTTAGCATACACCCGGTCACGGCAGGTCGGGTAGGGGATGAAAATCGGGCTGGATGAAACCGGACCAGATATTGAGCGATGTTTGGCTGCGGGAGATTGTGGTTGCATTCAGCGGTCGATCCAGGATAATCCAATCAGACAATTTCGATGAGTGATTTTCAACGAGGCAAGACCATGACGCTGAACCTGTGCTTCGTTGGGCGGAGATGTTTTGCTCGGCATGGTATCACACCCTATTCCTGGTTATTGGGTTCCTGGTTATTAAGTTCTGGACTTTTGGGTTTTTGGGTTTTGCCGATCGTTTTATTCCCAGGCTCTTTCGCCGCGGCCCTGCCACCGGCCAACCCCTCGTTAAGCAATGGCGGCGGACCCTCTATGGGTCCTGGGTCTGGGGGTCCTGGGTCTGGGGGTCCTGGATTTGGGGGTCCTGGATTTGGTGCGGCGGGAGGGTCGGCGCAAGCCGATTTTGATTCGCTCATCAATTTGATTCAGTCGACCGTTGCTTCGGATAGCTGGCTTGAGAATGGGACCGGCGAAGGGGATATCCAGCCGTTTCCAACGGGGGTCCTGGCCGACGCGACAAGCGCGTTGCGCGTTTCCGTTAAGCGATCGTCCGCTGCCGACCAGGCATCCGCGGCACTGGTTCGCGGTCGCCGCGAATTGGCTTCCTCGGCGCATGTTCCAGCGAATGCCCGCGCCCCTTCCAAGCTTCGTTTTGTGTCGTTGCCCAGGCTCGAACGGGCCATCGCCCAAAAGCAGCACCAGCATGAGCCATTCTCGATCGACATACTGGTGCTGGCCGGTTTGCAGCGAATCGAATATGTACTAATCTCACCCGCGACCGAAGGTTCCCAGGTTGGCGAACTGGTGTTCGCGGGTCCGGCGGGCGATTGGGTCGTGCAACCGAGTGGCCGCATCGTGGCTCTGGAAACCGGACGGCCTATCGTCCGGTTGGACGATCTGCTGGTGATGTTGCGGCGCAAGCAGACGTCCCGACGGGCCTGGTTTGGCTGCTCAATCACGCCTCGGCAGGAAGCGTTGGCCGCAACTCAAGAGTATCTGCGGCAGACAGGCAGAAAGCCGTTGGCACCGGGAGGCCGCAAAAAGTGGCTGACCGGCCTGCGCGATACACTCGGCAAACAAGATGTCGAGTATTTTGGCATCGATCCCCAAACACGCGTTGCCCAGGTGTTGTTGGCGGCCGACTACCACATGAAACTCATCGGCATGGGCCTGGTCGGTGGGGTCGACGGTGTTGACAGCTATCTTTCCACCGTAACCCTTTCCGCCCAGGGTACCTTGCCGCCCATGAATGTACTCCGCTGGTGGTTCGCGATGAAATACGCTCCGGTGGTTACCAACGCGGCCCACGACACATTCCATATTTCCGGTCCTGGCATTCAGGTACTCAGCGAAAGCGAGATGCTGGCGGCACGCGGCCAACGCGTGCATACGGGACAGTCCGATGCGTTGAACCGCCGCTTTGCTGACAGTTTTACCGCCACTTACCTGAAGCTTAGCCAAAAGTACCCGCTCTATGCTGAATTACACAACCTGTTTGATTTGGCCCTGGCGATTGCGCTCATAGAGACCGAAGGACTTAGTGAGCGGGTCAGTTGGCAGCCAGGCTTGCTGCTCGATCCCCGCCGTTTGCGGCTACCGGCCGTACCCACACCGAAGCAGGTCGAAACGGTCATTAACCATCGACTGCTCAAGGGCCGGCACATCGTGGCTGGCGTGAGTGGTGGTGTGTGGGTGGATGCACGCAAGACGTTGCGCGTCCGGGAAGTGGAGCCGACCCGAGAAGGGTCCTCGCTCCCCAATCGCATCCAATCGCCTGCTGGTGCAGACCATGGAGTCTGGTGGTGGGACTCGTGCGCTGAGCAAACCAAGGGAATCGACGGCCGCTCCAGGCCATGAACGGCGTAGGGTCGGTGCCACCCGCGGCAATCTGGTGGTTGTTGACTTCTCTTGGCAAAGACCGGGCTGAATATTGAGCAAGGAGTGATGAATCACGAAGGAGCAGTGGACCGATTTAAGGGACAGAGTCCGTGGTAGTCGGCCGTTTGCCCCCAACCGGTACGTTCGGGTAGACTGAGAGGCATGCAACAAGAACGACTACGGCAATGGGCCGAACAACTGGCGGCAGGCACACTCTCGCCAGACGACTTCCTGCTGGCCACAGCTGCCGAGTTAGCGGGTGCAGCGGCTGATTCAGACGTCCACACGGCGGGCCCGACCTCGCCGCTCGAAGCGGTCTCGCTCGATTTAGATCGAGCCCGGCGGTGCGGGTTTCCCGAGGTGGTCTATGGCGAGGGCAAGCCGGCGGAGACGATTGCCGATATTGCCGCACGCCTGCTCGCGGATGGGCAACGAGTCCTGGCGACTCGGGTCAATCCGTCTCAAGCCGAAGTGGTGGCTCAGCGATTTCCGCAGTCGCGCTACAACCCGGTTGCCCACACAATCCGGATTGATCCGGAACAAGGGCCCGGCAAGCAGACGCCAGGTAAGGCCGACTTGGGTCAGCGCGGTACGGTGGCCATTATTGCCGCCGGCACCAGCGACCGGCCGGTTGCGGAGGAAGCGGCCGAGACGCTCGACTGGATGGGTGTGTCCGTGACGATGATTCACGACGTGGGAGTGGCTGGGCCTCATCGGTTGCCCGAGCGGTTGGCGGACTTTGCCTCAGCCGATGCGATTGTCGTGGTGGCCGGCATGGAGGGGGCCCTGCCGAGTATTGTGGGGGGCTATGTGGCTTGTCCCGTCTTCGCGGTGCCGACCCGCGTCGGGTACGGCGCCAGCCTGGGAGGCATCGCGGCCTTGCTCTCCATGCTCAATAGCTGCGCGGCGAATGTGGCGGTGGTGAACATCGATGCGGGATTCAAAGCAGGTTACCTGGCCGGACTGGTGGCGGTAAAAATAGCGGAGAGCGGAGAGCGGAGAGCGGAAAAATGATGGAAGACGTTACCGATTCGCCGTTGCCGTGCTTGCGCTGGGGCCTGGCCTGGAGCGAGCTCCGGAGACCGTGCGACTGGTCCATGCGCTCGATCACCCTATCGACGGGCCGCTGGTCGTTGATGCCGATGGTCTGAATGGGTTGGCTGAGCAGTCGGCCCAACGGAAAACACTGGCGACACCCTATTGCCAGTTTACGACGCCGAGACGCAAAAACGGTTTTCTTGTTGCGAGGGGAGCACCTGGCTTTGTCTCCTTGCCAGGGCCGACGAATTTCACCGTGACGGTGTTCTCTCCAATGCGCAACGTTTCAGCCGCCGGTACCGGCACGTACCAACCGGCCGGGACATCCGGCAGGTTATAACGCACTTTCTTGATGGGCTTGCCGTTGAGCAGGATGTCGTACGCACCGCTCCAGGTCGCTTTCAAATAGGGAGCTTGCAGTTTTTCGAGCTGGGCCCGCGTCAGGGTGAAGGTCCATGTTCCCCCACCGGTCTTGCTTGCATCGGCGAGGTCCAACGCGACATCCTGTTGCGGGATCAAATCCGTGATTTTTTTGGCCCAATGCGCCCTGTTTCGGGCCTTGAGGCCATGCTTCTTCACGTTGTAGTTCGGATGGCCGAAAATCTCCTCCGGTTTCTTGCGCATGACGTTGACCCAATGACCGTACGGTCCGGCGACAAATCGCCATTTCATTTTGCAGCCGTGTTCAAATCGGAAGTATTGCGGCATCGCCTGATCGTACGGCAGGTCCTCCCAATTCATGAACGCTCCAATAAATCCGTGGCCGAAGACGCAATAACTACCAGTCCCGGTATCCTCCCACACCTTAGGATCGCGGAATCCTTCGAGACAAAGTTCCATCGCGTCGAGTAGATCGTCATGGCGATAGTCGGTGAGCATCATGAAATGGGCCATGGTCTCGCCGTAGTTGCGCGCCGTTGCGGGTATCGAGTACAGTTCAGCCTTATGGGCAATCAGATTGTCGATCGCCGTTTTCAAGATATCGTGCGGAAAGTTTTCCATGCCTACATAGCCGCAAATGCGAGAGACGATCTTGAATCCGCTCGACGGTCCGTAGCCATGCCAAGGAAAGTTCGTCAACGGTTCAGGCCGCCACATGCCAGTTTCTTGGTTGTACGCTCGGATGAGCGCCGCCATGCCGGCCTCGACCTGCGGAATCTTATCGAGTCTGCCGTTGTCCACTTGCCGAGCCGCCGTGACGGGAAACGCTCCGGACGGACTCCTATGCCACTGCGGGATCCAACTCCAAAGCTGATCGAACGTGTCCACGCCGATATCCGCGTGTGTGTCGGTGTTGACTGGCAGGGGTAGACTCGCGCCCAGCATGCCCAGAATCGACGGGATGTATTTGACGTTAATGGCGCTGGCGGAGTAATCTTTGCGGTTGCCGGGCGTGGTGCGTTTCACCTCCGGGTTCTGCGGGTCTTGATAGAGCGGATTGTAGAGACGGCCTGTCACGCTGTTTTGCCAGCTTTGCCAGAACCTGATCGCTTCCTGATGGTTTTCTTCCGAGTAGCCCGGCAGCGTCGTAAGATCGCCGAAGAGTAACAGGTCACCCCAGACGGCGGCCGTTTCTTGTTCGTCTTTTTCACGGGCCGCAGCGCGGGCGAGGAACCAGATTCCGGTTTGCTCGAACGACTTCCGGGCAGTCGCTGCCAGCCGGTCGCGATAGGCATCGCGGTTTATCTTCAGCCAGGTCGGCATCCTCGTCTTTTCTTGCCGGCCCGTCTTTTCGATGCATTGACGCGCGAACGCGTAAATCGTGTCGGCGCCGTGCTCGACACCCGAAGACGTCGTGGGTACCGTTGCGAATCCAAAGAGGAACGCGTGCAACAAGATAATGCTCCGTGTCATGACGTTCTCCTTTGGATGGCATGGTACAATAACCAGTATGAAGGACAAGAGCCTTTTTTTGTGCCTTCCTGGTCTTGCCGCTCACGAAATTCAGACCAGAAACAGTGAATTTGGAAAAATATCGTGATGGCTGGAGTGGCGAGGAGTTCACGCGATGGTCCTATATCTATTTTCTCGTACTCGTGAATAACCCTGGCGGAGAGCGGAAAAATGATGGAAGACGTTACCGATTCGCCGTTGCCGTGCTTGCCTCCTCGGGTACCGGAGAGTCATAAGGGAGATTATGGCCGGGTGCTGCTGGTGGGCGGATCGCGCGGCATGGCGGGAGCGATGGGGCTCGCGGGGATGGCCGCATTGCGGAGTGGCGCGGGACTGGTGACGCTGTTGGTACCGCGATCGATTCAGGCGACGGTGGCCGGTTTCGAACCCTCGGCGATGACGCTTGCGGCCGGGTCGGACCCGGACCGACTGGGTGGCAACGATGCCGGCGCGATTCGTACGGCAGCCGAGCAAGCGACCGTGATTGCGCTGGGGCCCGGTTTGGGAAGAGCCCCGGAGACGGTGCGACTGGTCCATACGCTCAATCACCACATCGACGGGCCGTTGGTCATCGATGCCGATGGCCTGAATGGGCTGGCCGAGCAATCAGCCCAACGGCAGAAACCGGCCGGACCACGGGTGCTGACACCCCATCCGGGCGAATTTTTCCGTCTTACCGGCGAGCCGGTTGTCGCCGACAAGGCCGGGCGGGCGGAGCAGGCGGCCCGTTTGTGCCTCCAGCATGGTCAAGGCACGGTGGTGGTCTTGAAAGGGCACCAGACGGTCATTTGCGAGGGCCAGAAGTACGCCGTCAATGCCACCGGGAACCCTGGCATGGCGACCGGCGGCACAGGCGATTGCCTTACGGGTATGATCGCCGCCCTGATCGGCCAGGGCTTGAGTCCCTGGGACGCGGCCCGGCTGGGCGTCCATCTGCATGGGCTGGCGGGCGATCTGGCGGCTGCGGCCTTGGGACAGGTTTCCATGATTGCCAGTGATTTGATACGCTATCTGCCGGAAGTGTTTAGGGGAGGCGCGAGTTGAAAAGTATGCGCTGCGTGACATTTCGTGTTTTGTACCAACAACTCGCGTCTAAGGGTTGGTCGATAAATAACTACCCGGTTTTGTGTAGGGAACGTTCAAGAAAAAACTTCGGTAAATCGTGGCGTTCTGTTAATGCGCCTTCGTACTCGTACTCGAATCGCATGCTGGGTAACATACGGCCGTCGAGTACGAGTACCGCTTCGCTGAGTACGAGTACGAGTACGAAGGGAAGCCAAAATACCCCCACTTGAAATGGGGAAGTTATTCATCGGTCGCTACTAACAACTTATAACCCTTTATCATGGAGCTGAAAAATCATGTTGTTTGCGCATATGGTCGAAGGTGCGGTGCAATCGGGTCTTGGCCTCGGATCCGTCATCGCCGTGGTGGCTTCCTGGGAGCGGAACCGGTCGATCCTGTGGGCCATCCTGGCCGGCATCTTTTCCTGGTTCTATGTGATCTACTACGCCTTGACGCGGGTACCCAGTGATTTGTGAGGGGATCGACGCGAGTTCAGCCAAACATTTTCGCAACGCGCAGCCCGCGTCGAACAACTCACAAATCACGTCGAACAACTCACAAATCACTCTGCCCACTGCACGGTGACTTCGACCCCAAAAGTCTTCTCAAACAGGCCGGCTCGCCGGCGGGCGGCCCAGAGATTGACCTCGGGAAACACGGTGGCGATCGCCCGCAGGTCGACTTGCTTTTTTGTGCATTCGACCCGCACAGCCTTGACCGTTTGGTTGTGGTTGCGGTCCAGGCCACCGGCGAGTCGCAAGATGGCGGCTAACCGGCGGACCCGTCCCTGGTCGGTGGCATCCAGGCGGCGAAAGTGGGCATGTTTGTTTTTCGGTTCCGTGCCCCGATGGTAACGAGCCACGTTCGCGATGACTGCCAGTTCGTCGGGTTGAAAAGTTTCCAAGTGGCTGTGCAGGATGAGATGGTAGGAATGTTTGTGATGGCCCTGGTAACTGATCAGATAACCAACGTCCTGCAGGCGAGCGGCCGCATCGAGTAAGCGGATGTCGCCCACAGGCAGGTCGAACCGCCCGGCGAGCCCTTCGTAAAGCTCTTTTGCCAGATGGGCCACATGACGCGCATGGCAGAGTTCCACATGGCAGGCCGCGGCAAAACGTTCGATGGCCTCCATCGAGTCAGGAGGACCGGCGCGGCCGGTCCCCTGCATTTTCTCGATCATCGATAGCAGCAGGCCATCTCGGACTCCATAAGCATGAACTTGCAATACGTTTACATGAAATCGTCTGAGAATACGGTCGACGATGGCCAGTCCGGGAACGATGATGTCGGCCCGATCTGGATTCAGGCCAGGGACTTCCCGGCGCTCCTTGGCGGACATCTTGCGCAAGCGGTCGATCAGATGGCGGACTTCCGCACGCGATACCTGATACCCGGCCGTTGGCAACTGAGAACGCTTCTTGCTCGCCATCACCATGCTGGCCAGATTGGTGAATGTCCCCCCGGAGCCGATCAACAGATGGATGGGAGCGACCGGTTTGACCGTGGCTTTGCGGAGGCTGTGGTCAATCGATTTGCGCAAACGCCGGTAGTCGTGCCCCGCCATGGCCTGGCCACCACCGAAGGTTTCGCTGAGCCGCACCGCGCCCAGGTCGGTGGTGTAAATCGCTTCGATCAGTTCACCCGAGGCAAGCACCATTTCGGTGCTGCCACCGCCGATATCGGCGAGCAGGGTATTTTTCCCGGTCAGGTCGATTCGCCTTCGCGCGCTGTGGAAGGCGAGTCGTGCCTCCTGTTCCGCGCTGATCACTTCGATGGGCAACTGGAGCTGAGCCTTCGCCAGTTCACAAAAGTCCGCGCCGTTCTTTGCTTCGCGCACCGCGCAAGTGGCGATGGCTCGCAGGCGTTCGACGCCCAGTCCCTGGGCGATCGACTGGAACCGGCGCAGGGCCGCGAGTGAAGCGTGGATCGATTGCGGGTCAAGGCGGCCCGTGGAGGCGAGGCAGCGTCCCAGGCGAGTCGACTCGCGTTCCTCGTCCAGGATGCGATAACGGCCTTTTTGCAAAGCCTCCGCGACCACGAGGCGAATGCTGTTGCTGCCGATATCGATCGCTGCCAGGCGGGGAATCAAATCGGGAGTCAGGTAAATTTGTTGCTGTGGCATCGTGTGTTTCTTCTCGACAGTCCCTGTGGTAGCATGCTCAGCGGGTACACTGTAGCATATTCATCGGCCATTCTTGGAACTACTGATGCCAATTATCCGTAACCTCAGCCAGTTGCCTGACTCCGCCCGCGGCGGGGCGGTGGCGATTGGTAATTTCGATGGTGTCCATCGAGGGCATGTAAGGATTGTCAAACAGTTGCAACGTCGGGCGCGGGAAGTAGGTGGGCCGGCGATTGTTTTTACTTTTGATCCACATCCGGTGCGTATCTTACGGCCCGATCAGTGCCCGCCTCCCTTGACCTGGACCGCGCGTAAAGCCGAATTGCTGGCCGCGCAGGGAGTCGATCGCATCGTTGCTTATCCCACCGACCAGCACCTCCTGGAGCTGTCGGCACGGCAATTTTTCGAGCGGATTGTATGCGACACGCTGGCTGCCAGGGCCATGGTGGAAGGCCCGAATTTTTATTTTGGCCATCATCGTGAAGGGAATATCGAGCGGTTGCATGCATTGACGGCCCGCGCCGGATTGACCCTGGATGTGGTGGAACCCTACGTGTGGGAGGGCCAGTTGGTATCGAGTTCGCGAGTCAGGAGAGCGATTGGTGCGGGCGCTGTCGAGCAGGCTGCCCGGATGCTTTCGGCTCCGTACCGGATTCGCGGGATGGTCACCCATGGCGCGGGTCGAGGAACTCGCATTGGCTATCCCACGGCCAATTTGGAGGCGGTCGACACTTTATTGCCGGCGACAGGCGTCTATGCGGGGCGGGCCTGGTTTGCCGAGCAGGGCGCTCAGGAAGGGCTTGCCGGGACGAAGGAGCGGCCGAAGAAGGGCTGTCCGGCGGCGATTAGCCTGGGCCCGAACCCGACATTTGGCGAATCCTTGCCAAAAGTCGAAGTCCACCTGATCGACTGCGATCCGATCCTCTATGGCCAGCCTTTGGAAGTGGAATTTTACCAGCGGTTACGTGGTATCGAAAAATTTACATCTCGGCTGGCACTGATCGAACAGTTGCAACAAGATGTAGCATGTACGCGGGAGATTGCGATAGGTGCGATAGGGGTCAACTCTTGACACTTGACACCCCAAGGACTTCACTATGGCATTGAGTATACGTAGGTGTCAAGTGTCAAGAGTTGACCCCGTTGACGTTGCGTAGGTGTCAAGTGTCAAGAGTTGACCCCGTTGACGTTGACCGTATTGTCGCCAGGCTCAGTCGCTTAGTACGACTGCGCTAAGTCAAGTCACAAAAGGAACCGCGAATAAACGCCAATAAACGCTAATAGGGTAGAGATCATTAGCAAGAATACGCATTGCATCAGGGTGTGGTTAGGTTCGCTGGGGGCAGTGGCTCTTCCTCCCAGTATTACAACTTTATATCTCCAAAGATTCGCGTCCATTCGTGTCCATTCGCGGTTTTTTCTTTGTTCCTGGTCAAATGCCATTACGAATTCAGAAAAATTTAAATAGGAAAACCATGTCGATCGATTGGCAACCGTTGTTGGAAGTGATTTCCTCGAATCAATCGTTTTTAATTACCGGCCATTGCCGGGCGGATTGCGATGCGCTGGGAAGCGAATTGGGTTTGGCTCAAGTGCTGGAGTCATTGGGCAAACGGGTGCGGATTGTCAATGGTGACGAAGTTCCGCGTCATATCGAATTCATCGATCCGCAGCGGCGGATTGAGATGCTCGACCGTGAGGTGACCGGTCCGGAAGTGTTGTTGGACCTGGATGTGCTGATTGTCGTCGATACGAGTGCCTGGGGCCAGTTGGGCCCGATGGCGGATGTGGTTCGCCAGTTTGCCGGGAAAAAAATTGTCATTGACCACCATGTGAGCGAAGACGATATGCAGGCTCTGGTCTTCAAGGATGCAACCGCCGAAGCGACGGGGCGATTGATTCTGGAATTGGCCTCCGTGCTCGAAGTGACGATCACTCCAGAAATCGCCATGCCGCTATTTGCCGCGATCGCCACCGACACGGGATGGTTTCGTTTTTCTTCGGTCACCGAGAAAACATTTACGGCACTGGCACGTCTGGTGGCCGCGGGCGCCAGTCCTCCTGCGGTGTTCTCGGCCCTTTACGAACAACATCGGATTGGCCGGTTGCTGTTGCGTGGGCGGCTGCTGCAGCATGTGAAAGCGGAGACGGATGGACGCTTGTTGTGGACCGAGGCGACCTTGGAGGACTTTCATGAAAGTGGGGCGGAACGCACCGATACCGAAGATGTGATCAACCTGTTGTTGACCGTTGCCGGGACCGAGGCGGCGGTCATGTTCGTGGAACTGGACGAAACCATGACGAAGATCAGTCTCCGCAGTCGCGGCGATTTTGATGTTTGCCAGATTGCAAGGCAGTTCGGGGGAGGGGGGCATCGGGCCGCCGCCGGAATCACGTTCGAAGGTTCCTTGGCCATGGCCCGTACCGCCGTACTTGACGCGATGCGTCAGGCCATGGGAAGATACAGTCGTTCTAAGGATGGTCGATGAAGCCGACCCGGAAAACGTGCTGGCAGTTAAAAACGTCGGTACCGGGCGGCTTATCACCCTGGGGCCTCGTAGGGCTGAATGGCAATTTGGAAGTACGGAAATAGGGTAGTATTCACGACCTTTTCATGACGAGCCATTGATGACGCAAACCGATCCGGCCGACACGTCTTCCCCTGAGGGACTTGCTCCTGAAGGCAAGCCTTGCCCCGCGGGCGACCGGCGCTCGTTTGTCGCCAAGTTGGTTGCCGTGGTCTCCGGGGGGGCCGCTCTGCTGGTGCCACTGGCCAGCGGTTTGGTGGTGTTCCTCGGGCCTCTGTGGCGGAAAGCCAGAAGCCCTCAGGTGCGAGTCGCGTTACTCAGCCAGGTGCCCGAGGATGGAATCCCACGATTTTTTCCTGTTCGAGCGGATCGAGTCGATGCCTGGAACCGTTACCCCCAACAGCGAGTTGGTGGGGTGTATCTGTTGCGGGAAAAAGGTCAGGAGCCGATCGCCCTGACGGCCAAATGCCCGCACGCGGGCTGTTTCATCGGCTACGTGCGCGGGTCGGATGTCTTCCAGTGCCCCTGCCATACCAGCACCTTTCATCTCGATGGTGCGCGGGTGCATGGTGATGCGGAAGTTTCGCCCCGTGACATGGATCGACTGCCGGTGGAACTGAAACCGGTCGGCAGTGTTTCCTCAAGTGGCGTTTCCTCAAGTGGCGTTTCCTCAAGTGGCGTTTCCTCAAGTGGCGTTTCCTCCAGTGGCGCTGCCTCAAGTGGCGCTGTTGCCAATACGGACGCGCCGAGTGCGACGAATTCCGCTGAAGCAAGCGGTCAGGATGCCGAAATATGGGTGGAGTACATCGAATTCCAGACCGGTCACAAAGAGAAAATACGAGCCGTATGAATTCACTTGTTCGCAACGTGGCGGATTGGTTCGACGATCGGACCGGCATGCGGAAACTCATGCGAACGGCACTGGACGAACCGGTTCCCGGAGGCGCGCGGTGGCGGTATGTGTGGGGCAGCACGTTGGTGATGGCGTTCTTCACCCAGGCCATCACCGGCCTGTTTCTCTGGATGAATTACAGTTCCAGCACGCAGACAGCTTGGGAAAGTGTCTTCGCTATCCAACATGAGCTGATCGGTGGTTGGTGGTTGCGGGGGATCCATCATTTTATGGCCCAGGCGATGGTGATCCTGCTGGTGATCCATCTGACGCAGGTAGTGATCGACGGGGCCTACCGTGCGCCGCGTGAATTGAACTTTGTGCTTGGTATCGGCTTGATGCTCGTGGTGCTGGGCTTGGCTTTGACCGGTTATTTGCTGCCGTGGGACCAGAAGGGATATTGGGCCACCAAGGTGGGGACCGAACTTTCCAGCCAGGCCCCATGGGCTGGAGCGATGGTCAAGAAATTGGCGATCGGTGGTTCCGACTACGGACATTACACGCTCAAGCGGTTTTTTGCTTTGCATGCGGGTCTGTTGCCCAGTCTCTTGATGTTGCTGCTGGGACTCCATTTGGCCCTGTTTCGACGGCACGGGCTGCATGCTCGCTATTTTCAAGGCAAGGGAAAGGTTCAGGGTAAGGAGGGGGCGCTCTTTTGGCCCGACCAGGTGCTTAAGGATAGCGTGGCCGCGCTGATGGTATTGGCCGCCGTGTTGACGCTGACGGTCTACTATGGTGGCGCGGAACTGGCTGCTCCTGCCGATCCGGCCAGCCCGTACGCCGCCGCCCGTCCGGAAACCTATTTCTTGTTTCTATTTCAATTTTTGAAGTGGTTTCCGGGTGAGTCAGAGGTTTGGGGGGCCATTGTCATCCCCTCGCTGGTGTTGCTGCTGGTGTTGCTGATGCCATGGATCGGCCGGTCTCGCACGGGCCACCTGTGCAACGTGGCGATACTTTTTGTGCTGTTGGGGGGGGCGGGTCTGCTAACGGCTCAAGCGTTGTATGATGATAATTTCGCGGCCTGGCACACTCGCGACGATGCGCCCGTGCAAGAGGAGCCGCGGCAAGCCTACCTGAAGCGGCTGGCGGCCTCGGAGCAATTTTTGCAAGCCCGGCGCGAAGCCGCGCATGAAGCGGATCGAGTGATCGAATTGGCCCTTTCCCCTGAGCGGATTCCTTCGACCGGGGCGTTGACCCTGGTTTATGACGATCCGCTCCTGCAAGGCCCCAAATTGTTTCGGCGGCACTGCGCCGGTTGCCACAACTACCAAGATCCCCAGGCACTCGAAGCCGAAACCAACATCATCAACCCCGCGCCGACCGGTTCCAATTTGTTTGGGGTAGGGAGTCGGGCCTGGGTCGCCGGGTTGCTCGATCCCGACCAGATCGCCGGGCCACACTACTTTGGCTATGCGGAATCACCTTTCCTGGGCGAGGATGGCATGGTGGCCTGGGTTCGGGAAAATATCGGGGATGTGGCCAGCGACGAGCGGGCCGCCCTGACGGAGCAGATCACCCGGGTAGTGGCGGCCCTGTCAGCGGAAAGTCATTTGCCCCAGCAACAGCAACTCGATCGGGACCAGGCCTCTCGAATCGACGAGGGCAAACGCCTGATCGCCGAGGAAGTGGGCTGTACCGATTGTCACAAATTTCACGATGTCGATAACGAAGGAGAAGGGCCGGATCTGACCGGCTACATGTCACGAGCGTGGTTGCTGGACTTCTTACGCAATCCGGCAGCCGACCGTTTTTACGGGGAAGCGAACGATCGCATGCCTGCTTTCGCCGTCCATCAAGACCCGGCCATGAATCAGCTCGATAAAAAAACATTGGAGCTGATGGTCGACTGGCTGCGGGGCGATTGGTACCGGCCAGAGTGAAAAAGTGGTCAGGAGCCTTTTTCGCCTTGCTAACCAATTCGATAAAGGAAAGCGTAGACAGGCGAAAAAGGCTCCTGACCACTTTTTCACTACAGTTTTCCAGTGCAGACACCGATGACGGATAATGTGTGATCGGTTTCCGGACGCATGATCTGGAAGATTTGGTCCATTCTCATCTCCATTGTTCCGCGAGTTGGTGACGCCATGTGGTGCCGTAATTGCCAGCAAGATGTTCCCGCGGTGGCTCGTGGGGCTAAAGGACCTTTGGTTTGTCCGCGGTGCGAGCATGATTTGCCTGCTGCAGTCCGCGCCGGTGGCGTCTCGGTTGGAGAAGAGGTCTCCGACACGGGTATTGCGCTCGATTCGTACGGCTCGTCCAGCTCTGACAGGTCGCCGCTCGATCCGTTGGCCCAAGACGAACTGCAGCAACAATTGCGCCAGATTGCGCGTAAGTTAGACGCCGTCCAGCGAAAAAGTTCCAGCGAGCCTGGCTTGCCAGGGGAGAAAGAAACCTGGTTGGATGGGCAGGCCAGGTTGCGTGTCGATGCGCCTCACGTGGTACCACCGTTGACGCCAGACGCCCTGGAACAAAGCGGAGTGGAGCAGGCTACCCCACGTTGCGATCCGCGGATTGCGGCCATCGGATATCAGGCTCGTAGCCAGGTGCCACGCGAGGTGGCTTCCTGGTTGCTTAGCTTGCTGTTGCTCGCTGGAGTTTTCAGCCTGGCCTGCGGGGTAGGCTTGCTGGCACACGCCATGATGACCGGAATGGAGCAAGCCGGGCCCGAGGGTTTGGCCTGGCAAGGAGGGTTGACCATCACGCTCGCCGGCGAGGGGATGCTCATCGTCGGTTTAACCTGGATGGCCATTCGGTTGTGGCGCAATGGCCGGCGAGTCAACCATCAACTTCGAGGGGTCGATCGGCAGTTGGCGGAATTGCAGTACCAGGCTGGAGCGAAATCGACCAATCAGGCATCTTCCAGTGCCGCCTTCTACGATCATTTTGCCCGCGGAGCCAGCTCGCAGATATTGCTGGCCAATCTGCGCGGTGGCCTCGACCAACTGGCTAAACGGATCGAGTAGTCGATTTGGATTCTCGCGGACTAGCCCGCCAGAATCCAAATCGACTTAGCTCACTTTTTTCTCGATCTCCTCCACGACGTCGTCGATCTTCACACGCCATTGCTCGAGCGAGTCGCGGTCGCGCACGGTGACGGTCTGGTCGGTGAGCGTCTGGCCGTCCACGGTCACACAGAAGGGCGTGCCCGCCTCGTCCTGGCGGCGATAGCGGCGACCGACGGCTCCCTTCTCATCATAGAAAGCGGCGAATCGGCCTTTCATGGCTCGGTAGATGTCTCGAGCCACTTCCGGCATGCCATCTTTTTTCACCAGCGGGAAGACGGCTGCCTTGATCGGCGCCAGTCGCGGGTGCAGTCGCATGACGGTGCGCGTTTGCATTTTCCCCTTTTCGTCGGGAGCGGAGTCTTCGCGGTACGCTTCGCAGAGAAAGGCGAGCGTGGCCCGATCGGCTCCTGAGGAAGGCTCGATGGCATGGGGCAGGAATCGTCTGCCGGTCTGTTCATCCCGGTAGGTGAGGTCCTTGCCACTGCCCCGGTATTTCGGTTTGCCATCATCGCCCAGCTCGACCGTGAGCGGGGACGAGTTCGGATCGAGCTTGCCCTCCATGTGGCTGCGCAGGTCGAAATCGCCCCGGTGGGCGATCCCTTCCAGTTCGCCAAATTCGCCCTCGGGCAGGAAGGGGAATGCGTATTCGACATCGGCAGTGCCGGTGGAGTAGTGGCTCAGCTCATCCGGGTCGTGGTCGCGGAGTTGCAGCCGCGCGCTGGAGAGGCCCAAGTCGGTGTACCATTTCATCCGCCGATCCCGCCAGTATTCGTACCACTGACGCGACGTGTCGGGATGGCAGAAAAACTCCACCTCCATCTGTTCGAACTCGCGCGAACGGAAAGTGAAATTACGGGGAGTGATCTCGTTACGAAAACTCTTGCCGATCTGGGCGATCCCAAAAGGGATTTTCACTCGGGTGCTGTCGAGCACGTTTTTGTAGTTGACAAAAATCCCCTGCGCCGTCTCGGGGCGGAGAAAGGCCCGATTCTTCTCGTCCTTCACCGGTCCAGGGTACGTTTCCAGCATCAGATTGAATTCGCGTGGCTCGGTCAACGTGCCGATCTCTTTCGCAGCGGGGGCGAGCACCTGGCTTAAATCGTCGACCTTCTCCAGCGAGGTCAGGTCGCTTTGCCACTGGAGTTGATCGGCATTCTTGCTGCGCAAATGGAACAGTTTGAGGGCGCGGCGAGTGATTTCGGCCAGTTCATCCTCAGCCACGGTCGTGACGAACACACGCCGGCCTTTGGCCTCGGCCCAGCGGCCCAGGATCTGATCGTACCGGTACCGATGTTTCGTCTCGCGGCAGTCGACCATCATGTCGCTGAACAGATCATAGTGGCCCGAACATTTCCAGATTTGCGGGTGCATGATGATGGCCGTGTCGAGGCCGACCATTTCAAACGGGCTCGGCGCCCCGATGGGCGCGGTCAGCTCGTCGTGGGTAGTGACCATGTCGCGCCACCACGCCTCCTTGACATTTCGCTTCAGTTCGACTCCCAGCGGCCCATAGTCCCAGAAGCCATTGAGCCCACCGTAGATTTCGCTCGATTGAAACAAAAATCCACGCCGTTTGCAGAGCGAGACCAGCTTTTCCATTTCCATGATGATTGTATGCGTGTGGGGGAAGGGGGAGGGTTCAGGGTATCGGGTGTCAGTATCGGGTTTCGGGGCTCAGGATTCGGGGCTCAGGTCATAACAAAGTCCCCTCTCCCCCGGCCAATTGCCGCCGAAAGATGCTCCACGCCGCATGAACATTCCCGGCAAGTGGTTGGGGGAGAGGGATAGGGTGAGGGGGCTGAAGTCGGTACCAGCGCTCAAGTAAAAGGGGGTCAGGAGGCGGGTGGCGGGTGGCGGAAAAAGAGGGTCGGACACCCACAAACAAA
>JAJRWS010000581.1 GCA_024276705.1 Planctomycetota bacterium
GTCGCGACCACCACCATGTCGTCGGCCGCCATGAATGGCTCTTGGATTTCGGTTCGTTTCTCAGTCCCCAAACCGGCATGGTAGCCTTTGGCATGGAGGCCAGCGCTGGCGAGGTACGCGGCAATCTGCTCCGCCGTTTTCTGCAGAGTGACGTAAACGATCGCCGGCTCACCCGGTCGCTCCTTGAGTCGGGCAAGGAGGATTTTTCGTCGGTCGCCATCGGCGCAAGGGGCTGCATGGAGATTCAGATTCGGCCGATAGAAACCGGTCTGCACCACATCGGCCGCTTCGATCGCAAACGCTTCGGCAATATCGTCCGACACCTCGGGCGTCGCCGTGGCAGTGAGCGCAAGCACCCGCGGCACCTGCAATTGCCTGGCAAGCGACGCGATCCGCAGGTAGTCGGGCCGGAAGTTGTGCCCCCACTGGCTGATGCAATGTGCCTCGTCGACCGCAAGCAACGCGATTTTGATACGCGCGAGCATCTGCAAGAACCGTTCGTTGCCAAGCCGCTCGGGTGAGACGTACAAGAGTCGGCTGCGGCCCGCATGCAGATCGTCGAAGACGCGGAGATTCTCTTCCCGAGTCAAACTCGAATCGAGCCGCGCGGCCACCACTCCCTTGGCCACGAGAAAATCGATCTGGTCCTTCATCAAAGCGATCAATGGCGAGATCACCAGCGTCACCCCCTCGAGCAAAAGGGCCGGCAACTGGTAACAGAGGCTTTTCCCTCCGCCGGTCGGAAAAATCGCCAGCGATGAACGTCCTGCGAGCAAGCACTCCATCACTTTCGCTTGCCCCGGCTTGAGCTGATCAAAGCCAAAAACTTGCTGTAATTTTTCAGCGATTTCGGGTGATATTTCCATACCGGTTTTCGTGGCTGGGGCTTCGAGCGTGGCGGCCATGATTGTCCTCCTGGAAGGTGTTTCTCGGAACATGTACATTAGTACACATCCAGACATACTACCTGATCGCTAGAGGAATGCAAGTAAAATTCCACGGAAAAAGGTGGCAGCCACCAAAACCAGCAAACTATGGTGTGCCGATGCTGGCCGATACGTCGCTCGAGCGCGGCGGGTTGCAAGCAAGCCGCTTGTAGCTCAGGGGCAGGAAATACCTTATGATAGGGTTCCCTTCCGCTTGATCTCTCCAACGGTAACGCGAGTCCATCATGAATCGATTCCTAACCACTGCCGCCATTGTCCTGGGTTGTCTGCTGCCAGCGTCAACCGTTTTTTCGGCCGAAAAATCGGCGTCCCCCTTGAAGGTCGGCACGGGTATGCGGGTAATCACACCCGATCCACTGCTACCTGTCACCGGTGGACTCGGCACACCCTCACCTGTTAAGGAGAAACGGGGCGATCTCACGGCCCGGGCGATCGTTTTCGAGCAGGGCGATACCCGGGTAGCCATCGTCAGCCTCGACCTGATCGGTTTTCCGATGGTGCTTGGCAATCGCGTGCGGGCCAAAGTCCCGCAAATCCCAGCTAAGAATATCCTGATTGGCTCCACCCACACCCACAGCGCGCCCGACTGCTACGGGTTTCCCGATGGGAAGGGTGGAAATACGGGGGATCTCGATTACATGGACCGGGTTTGCAACCTGGCCGCCGAGGCTATTGAAGAGGCGCTAGCCAATCGGCAACCCGCCTCTCTCCGAATCGCGACCGGCGAAGCCCGAGGAAAAATCGCCTACAACTACTACGCGCCCGACCTGTACGACCGGCGCATGAGCGTCCTCCAGGCGGTGGATCCCCAGGGCAAACCGATCGCCACGCTGGTCAACTATGCCACTCACCCCGAGGTACTGGGCACCGATGTGGGCATCCTGAGTCCCGACCTGGTCGGTCCGCTGTGCGACCGCCTGGAGGCGCAAGCCGGGGGCATGGCCATCTTCATGAACGGCGCCCAAGGCGGCATGGTGACCGCGGACAACCGGATTCTGGGGGAGCCGAAAGAAGGAGGACGTGGCTACTGGAAAGATGCACGGACCTGGGACGAATGCCTGCGGATCGGCCACACGATGGCCGACGAAGCGGTGCGAATAGTCGGTACAGCACCGATCCAACGTGAGCCAACGCTCTTCTGCGCTGCCATCGAAGTTCGCTTTCCGGTCGATTCGGATCTGATGTGGGCCATCATCCTCGGCTCGCCGCTGAAGTATCCGCATAACCAAGACCACAGCATCACCGCCCGGGTGAATGTGGTGAACTTGGGCACGGCGCAAATCCTGACCATTCCGGGCGAAGCTTTGCCCAACATCGGTTTTTACTTGAAACGAAAAATGCACGGTCAGCACAATCTTCTGTTTGGGCTCACCAACGATGCTTTTGGTTACATCCTGACAAAAGTCGATTATAAGAGTTTCCCCCGCTACGATTATGTCTCCCGAACCTCATTGGGAGAACAAACGGGGGAGATCTTCATCGAAAAATCACTCGAATTCATCGACCGTTGCCCCAGGCCCGATGCGGCCCAGTAGAATCTTACTCGGTAACATGCTCGCATCGCGCGCATTTACGGATACTGCCTTAAGACAATATGATGAGGTTAAGCCACAGATAGAACACTGATATAAGGTATTTCAAACACTTTCCCCGCAGAACATTTCTCTTTGTCCAGCATTCTTCCTTCTGCATTCCTTGTTCGATATTCGATATTTACTTTCCTTAACACATACCAAACGGAATATCGAATATCGAACAAGGAGTGATGAATCATAAACGGTTGGACTCTACGCATCCCGAATCTCCACTCAACTCCACCCTCAATGGTTGCGGCCAGTAGGACGCATTAAGACAATAACCATGAACATCTGGAAACAATTTCCTCTGACTTCCATCCTTCTGCTCGTACTGTTCACCGCACCAAGGGCAACTGCCACGGAACAGACCTTCTATGTGTCCCCCCAAGGCAACGATTCCTGGTCGGGAACCCTCGCGGCGCCGAATGCCGACCAGAACGACGGGCCATGGGCCACGCTGGCAGGTGCGCGTGACGGGGTGCGGAAGTACCAGGAAGGCCGGTCGAAAGAGGCAGCCAAATTACCCCAATCGCTTGTTGTCTTGATTCGGCAGGGCACCTATCGGTTGACCGGGCCGCTGCGATTCTCTCCCCAGGATAGTGGCACCCGAGAAACGCCCATAACCTACCGGGCCTATCCGCATGAGCAGCCGGTGCTTGACGGCGGCCGGCCGATTACCGGCTGGCGGCAGGAGGGCCCGTTGTGGGTTACCGAGATCGCGGACGTGCAGGCTGGCAACTGGCGTTTCAGCTCGTTGTGGGCCAATGGCCGTCGCTGCCAACCCGCACGAACCCCCAATCCGGCTCATCCCTGGGGCGACGATCCGGCCCCCGGCGATACGTTCCACGCAGTAGGCCCCGTCCCGGAAGCCCCCGTCCCGGAATCGACAGCCTCCGAAACTTCTACTCCCGAAAAATCCAAGACAAAGGGAAAGAGGCCGAATAGCAAAACCCGTTTTCGGTATCGGCCGGAAGATCTGGGCAACTTCAAATCGCTCGACGACGCCGTGGTCGTGGTCTACCACAGTTGGGCCACGTCGCTATTGCGAATCAAGGGACTGGACAAAAAGAATCGTATCGTCGAGTTCACCGGTCCGGCCCGCTGGCCTTTTGGCAAGTGGCAGCCCGATCAGCGCTATTATATCGAACAGACCTTGGCGGCCCTCGATGCGCCAGGAGAGTGGTACCTGAACCGTAAGACGGGACGGCTCTCTTACTGGCCCCGGGAGGGCGAAGTCTTGGGCCAAACCAGAATCGTCGCACCGGTGGCGGGTCAATTGCTCCTCTTGGAGGGCAGCCCGAGCCAGGACCAATTTGTCGAGCATCTCTCCTGGGAAGGTCTGACATTTCGTCACACCGAATACCCAATCGGCCCCAAGGGACACAGCGACTCGCAAGCCGCATTCGCTGTCAGCGCGGCGATCGAAACTAACGGGGCCCGGCACTGCAACTTCCGTGACTGTACGCTTGCGGCGCTCGGCAATCATGCCATCTGGTTTCGCTCCGGTAGCCAGGACTGCTCGATAGCTCGTTGCGAACTGGTTGACCTGGGAGCGGGCGGAGTTCGGATTGGAGAGGGGAGAAGCCCTCGGACCGGGCAAGAGGCCGTACTCCGGAATGTGGTCGATAATTGCTTCATCCACGAAGGCGGACGTATCTTTCGCTCCGCGGTGGGAGTCTGGATTGGCCGCGCTTCGGATAACCGTGTCACCCACAACGAAATTCGGAATTTTCGCTACACGGGCGTTTCAGTCGGCTGGTCCTGGGGTTACGCACCCAGCTCCGCCAAGGGAAACCTGATTGCCGCCAACCATATCCACCACATTGGTCTCGGACAACTCAATGACATGGGAGGAATCTACACACTGGGAATCTCGCCCGGCACGGTGCTGCGTGACAACGTAATCCACGATGTCATCTCGCATCCGCGCCTCTATGGAGGCTGGGGTCTCTACACCGACGAGGGGAGCACGGACATTTTGCTGGAAAACAACCTGGTCTACAACACGACCACCGGCGGGTTTCACCAGCATTACGGCCGTGACAACCGGGTCGTGAACAACATCTTCGCCTTTTCACACGGACCACAAATTATTCGTTCGCGGGAGGAACCGCACAATTCGTTTTTCTTCGAACGCAATATCGTTTATTACGACAATGGGCAACTGTTGGGCAGTACCTGGAAAAACGGCAACTGGACCATCGACCATAACTGCTATTGGGACACTTCGGGCAAGCCATTGAAACTTGCCGGCCGCACCTGGCAACAGTGGCAGGCGGAAGGCCACGACAAGCATTCGCGGGTGGCCGATCCGCGTTTTGTCGCGCCCAAGCAGGGCGACTTCCATTTGCAGAAAGATTCCCCTGCCCTCTCCTTGGGATTCGTGCCCTGGGAATACGACCAGGCCGGCCTGATCGGCGAACCGGAGTGGGTTAAACGGGCGAAGTGAGGACCGTAATAAGCGATGGGTGAGTCACTAGATCTGGCACTGTTTGGACATGTGTCGGTGTCGCTTGCGACAGGAGGCTTGCCTGCGTTACTAACGGGGTTATCCTCCTGTGCTGCGCACACCGACAATCGTTCGAGTCATGTACCACCCGCATAGCGGGTGGCTTGAGGAAGGCTCCTCAAAGGAGCCGGGAAGAGAATATCGTACTCGTACTCAGCAAAGCGGTACTCGTACTCGAACCCGACTGGGAGGCAAGGTCGGTCATCA
>JAJRWS010000582.1 GCA_024276705.1 Planctomycetota bacterium
CTTTAGCCCGAATCATTCACAACGGGTTTCAAGCGAATTGAATACGAGTGAACTACGGACTTGAAGGTTGGGCGGTCCCAGACGAGCGATGGGTTGTGAGTCCTGCAACTTACAACGGAACGCAGGGTGGTAGCGGTTATGCGTGTGGTATGTGGCTACGCCGCACGGCGTATCTCTCCGTTCGAGTCCACATCTTCGAAACGTACCGAGACACGCTTCGAGATTCCCGATTCTTGCATGGTGACTCCGTAGAGTGTGTCGGCACATGCCATGGTGCGTTTGGAGTGGGTGATGACGACGAACTGAGTGGATTTCATGAACTGCTTGATCACCTCGGTAAAACGGTCGATGTTCGCTTCATCCAGGGCTGCGTCCACCTCGTCCAGTACACAAAAAGGGCTAGGCCGGCTTTGGAAAATTGCCAACAGCAGAGCCACGCAGGTAAGAGTACGTTCGCCTCCGGAGAGTAACGAAATATTGCGAGGCTGTTTGCCAGGAGGGCGGGCAATAATTTCGATGCCACACTCCAGGACATCGATGTCATGATCACTGTCCATGACAATGTCTGCTTCGCCACCTCCGAATAGATTGCAGAACAACTGCTGGAAGTGACCCCGAATGACTTCGATGGTTGATACAAACAATTGCCGACTGTCGGAGTTGATCTTGGTGATGATTTCACCCAAATTTGTTTTTGCCGCGCACAAATCCTGATACTGTTGGGAGAGCCCTTCAACCCTCTGTTCGAGCGATTCCAATTCAGTCAACGATTCCAGATTGACAGGACCAATGTGATGCAACTGCTGGCGGAGTCGGAGAATTTCCTGATCGGTTCCGTCCCTTTCAGGCAGCGTTTGAGCAGGTTCCGTAGCGGCAATTCCCGCCAGATCGATTTGATAATCTTCTTGCATTCGCTCGGCAAGTGTCGTTCGCTGTTGCAGGAACTGTTGTGCTTGGAGCTGGATCTTACTTAGTGCTTTTTGCTGTTCCAGCAGGCGGTTTCTCTGTTGCGTGATGTGCTGCAAACATTCTTGTCGGCCCAGACGAAGGTACTGAAGGTCCGCCTGCCGATCTTCGATCGAAGTGGTAACGGCTTCGACTTTGTGATAAAGTTCCGCCAGTTCCGTGGTCAGGTCCAGGACGTTGTTCATGAGTACGTGACGTTGGCCGTGGCATTCCGCCACTCGATTGCGAGTTTCAATCAACGCGCGATCTCGTTCGTCGTGGTCGCGACGGAGTTGATCCATTTGCCGCCGGAGCCCATCACGACGCTGCTCGCTGCGAGCCAGGGCAACTCGTAAATCCGCTGAATCGCGCTGGTGGGCTGCGATCTTTTGTTCAAAATCGGCGGTCTGCTGGGCACCCGCTAGCAAGGAGGATTCCAAGTTCGCCAGGTCTTGCTGGCATTGTTCCAATTCATGACAAGACTGTCGCAGATGGGTTGCGGCGGTTTTGGATTCGGCGACTGAGAGGTCATGTTGTGAGGCGAGTTCTTGCAATTGGCTAGAGCATTGATCCAGGCGGGCTTGCGAGGAACCCACTTGCAAGCGCACTTCGCCCAGTTGTTCAGTCAGTTGGGCGTGCCCCACGACCATTTGTTGAGTCAACTGTTCGCCTTGAACAATGGCAGAGTCAAGTTCATGACAGTGTGCGAGCAGTCGGGCGTGCTGCCGTTCGAGTTCTTCAATTTCACCTTGCAGGCTGCGCAACTCACTACGGCGTGAAAGAATCCCAGTCGTCGATTGGCGCGTACCGACTATCAAGGTGCCGTCGGCATGGACGACTTCTCCCGCGATCGTTACGTAGTTCAAGCCACGACCAAAACCGTCTGCCAAGCGCAAGGCCGTGGCCAGGGTGTCGACAAACCAATAGCGGCCAAGCAGCCGTCGGGCTAGCGTTGTCAGGTCGGGTGAGGTTTCCACAAAGTGATCCGCACGGCCCACAACCCCAGGTGTTGAAGCGAGGTCGATTCGATCGATCATATTGGACAGCGCAGGGAGGTCGAGACGTAGAAAACCTGCCCGACCAGGCAGAGGAGTCGAATTTGCCAGGAGCTGTTCCAGTAGCGGAGTCGCATGTTTTACGACCAGATGGTTGGCTCGTTCTCCCAGGGCAATTTCCACCAGGGGAGCCATGTCGATATCGACGCGCAATAGATCAGCCACAACACCCAGGACTCCGCGAAAAGCCCCTTCAGGCTGTTCGTTCACCTGACGAAGTACCTCTTTTACGCCTGCGCTCAGTCCGTCGAGGCGGCGTTCAAGCTCCTCCAATACGATTGATCGTTCCCGTGCGCCAGTCAGGCGTCCTTGCAATTCAGCCAATTGCTTTTGTGACCCAGCAAGTTGTGTTCGGGCCTGGCGTAATTTTTGTTGGGCTGCTTCTAATTGCCGGGCGGATTGTTCCGTGGCCGGAGTAAGCCTATGTAAATCGGCCTGCGCCTTTTCCAATTGTTCCTTATACGCATGCTGCGAGGCAGTGAGCGTTCCCATGCGCCGACCGCACTTTTCAATGCTAGCCTGAGCCGTTTGTTGCCGCGATTTGAAAAGGTCGATTTGGTTGTCCAAGAGAGCCGCATTGCGGATCGCATCGGTATGCTGGGAGCGCCAGTGATCGACTTGCCCGCGGACTTTTTCCAGGCCATTTTTAGCTTGTTGCAGCTGTTGTTGTTGCTGCTGGAGACTTTGCCGGCGCTGACTAAATTGCCATTCGGCTTCCTTCAGTTCCGCCTGTGTTTCCGCTACCAGTTGTTGTGAATCGCCCACGCGCGAAGTCATGGTCAGAAGTTGCCGCTCAAGTCGCCGTGATTCCTGTAAAAGCTCGTCACTCCGTGCCAATTGACTGCTGCGAGTGGAATCACATTGGGCAATCCTTTCACGGGCCGTGCCGCACTGATTGCGATGCGTGGTGATTTGCTGCTGGAGTTGGTCGGCTTCCAGTTCCTTGAGTTTGAGACTATTTTCATCGTTTTCCAGGCGATCTTCCAGGGTTTGACAATCGTTTTGTGCGACGACGGTTTGGTCTTGAATGTGTTGGTGTTTCGCCGACAATTCTCGCCAGTCCGCCAATCCTACCTGAGTCCGCAGGGCTCGCAATCGATCGGATCGCTCTTTGTATTTTTTGGCTCGGCCTGCTTGTGAGCGGACGCTGCGCAGCCGGGATTCCAATTCGTCCACAATATCGGACAATCGTAATAGATTTTGTTCAACACGTTCCAGACGTCGCCCAGATTCTTGCCGTTTTTGCTTGAAGCGGCTGACGCCAGCAGCTTCTTCGAAGATGAGACGTCTTTGTTGAGGAGAGGATTGAAGCAAGGCGTCCACTTTGCCTTGCTCAATGATGCTGTAGGCCCCTCCCGCAACGCCCGTGCCAGAAAATAGATCGCGTATATCACGCAATCGGCAGGGTTGACGATTGATCAGATATTCACTCTCTCCGCTGCGGTAGACTCGGCGAGTGACCTGGACCTCCGGCGCATCGTGTTTGAGCAGGTTATGCGTATTGTCAAAGACGAGCGATACTTCGGCCGAGTTGGTATGCTTGCGCCCACGAGTCCCACTAAAGATGACGTCGGTCATCTCCTTGCCGCGCAAGGCCTTGGCACTTTGGGTGCCGAGCACCCACTTGATCGCGTCCACGACATTCGATTTGCCCGACCCATTGGGACCCACCACCACGGTAATGCCCGTGGGGAACTCGAACCGGGTACGATCGGCAAAGCTCTTGAAGCCGTTAAGTTCGAGGGCCTTGAGCACTACTTTCTCCCAAACAGCTCAGGTTGGGGGGTTGCCACCTCGTACGGTTTACCCTGGGCAGGGTCCGGAGTTTCCGCTTTGCTCAGGTCCTCTTCCGACTCGGCAAGGGTAGTCGTGGAGCGTAACAGTTGCCGGCCAGTTTCCGGGAGAGCATCGACGCGGAAGCGACTTGCAAGTGAGCCGTTCTCTTTGGCCTGCTGTAATAGTTGCACCACATCAGGATAGCTGCCACCCAGATCAACGATGGCTCGAATCACGTCGTCGACATCGGTCGATACGATTCGTTGCTGGCTAGGTTCACCCGCACGAAAACGACTGATGGTGATTTGAGCTCCACTCAGTCCATTGACCAGGATGTGTTTCCCCGCATCGGCGACGAGAGGTAATTGGAATGCATGGTCTTTGCCAAAGAGGACGATTTCCGCGCGATGACTCCGGGTGACATGAATCATTGGGGGTCCTCCTACAGCAAGACGGTGGTAGCTGAATTGGTTGCCCAGCATTTCGCCACGTACCAGCGGATCGTTGGGCGACATGGTCCACAAGGCGCGAAATGCGCCATAACGAGTTTCAGCACTTTTGGTACCCAGCAACCCTCGTAGCACATCGTAAGCCGCCGCGTCATCCATGGCGCTGAGCGCCGCCAACGCATTGACACGCAAGGCAGGTTCGTCGTGCGCTGCCTGTCCCAATGGCGGCACGGCTTCGGTGACATCCAGGTAGGCAAGCGCTTCCGCGGAGTAAAAACGAATTTCCGGATCCTCCGCTCGCAGGCCTTTTTTGAGTATTTCGACGGCCTGATCGTCGCCAATAGCCTCCAGTCGCACCGCGGCGATGGCCGTGGTAAGCGAGTCAAGCAATTGATTTTCCAGTAGCATCAACCGCGCTTGCCGCGCGGCAGGGATTTCTCGAATTGCGAGGTTGCGAATGACCCGCATGAAGCGACCGACGTTGTCTTTGTACCTTGGATGGAGTGTGAGTTCGATGAATTCATCCGTTTTCGGTGTCGCAATGCCCGATTTATGCCCATCGATGTAGGTGTGGAATCGATGGTTGATTGCTTTTCCAAGTTGTTGGCTAAGTCGTATCGACTGATTTTCGGTATCGATGACCAGGCCCAGGCTCCGAGATTTGCGCGCTACGCCGCCTCCCAGAATTCGGCCTTTGGTTACCAAGGCGGGATTTTTTTTGGCGTCGGCCGATGGATCAACCAGGACATCGCCGGAGGAAATAGCCATGACATGGCCTTTACGAATTTTGTCTCCTAACACGGCCAACTCGGTCATGTAGTTTTCCATCAGCCAGCCGTTGCGCAAACTGGTGGTGTCGCTTTGGGATGTCGTACGGACTTCCACATCAAATCGGTCGCCTGCTTGAATGCCTGGTCTCAGGAACCCGCGGACAACAACCAGGGATGTGTTGGGCGAAGCGAGTATCCGATTGGGCTGATCGACTTCACGACGATTCATTTCCGCCAAAATTTCGGCTCGCTGCGGAGAGGGAGCGGGGTCTTCACCCGTACCTGCCAGGCTGGTAACGAGAGCAACCGACTCGACTTTCACATAACCCATGCCGTAAGGATGGGCCACGTCGCCAATGAGGGTGATCTGCGGCGAATCTTCTTCAAACAGGCTGTTTTCCGGACTTTGTGGGCGGAGAACAGGACCCGTGCAGCCGGTCGACAAGGTCCATGCCATGAGCAGCAGGGTTCCAGCACGGAGTAGGGTCGTACGATTCATGGGTTCGGTGCTCCCGATAATTCAAAGTGCGCTGCGCAGGAGTTTGCGCTTGCTAGCGCACCTTCGACGCAGCCATCCGCTGTATGGAGAAGGGGTGGAAGCTTAGAAGCGTGGCTCGGACAGGTCAAGAGGAGTGAAAAGAGAGTGAAAAGGGGGCGGGAATCTTTTCCAGAGTGATCTAGGGTCGGGAGCCTGAGTTTGAATACCCATCGATGAAAGGCTTGGCAAAATCGTTTTGGGAAAAGATACCCGCCCCCTTTTCACTAGGGCGGATCCCAGCCGCCCGGATGGAATGGGTGGCAACGAGTGATGCGCCACAGGCCCTTTGCGGTTCCACGCAAAGCTCCATGTTTTTTTACGGAGGCGATAAAGTAGGTGCTGCAGGTAGGCTGAAACCGGCACCGTGGGCCCAGCCAGGGGCTCACCCAGAGCTGGTAGCTCCGGGCCAGAAAAACCAATACCCAGCCAGGCGTTCGGACGCAGATTTGCCACAGGTACCTGATCACGGTATCTACCCTCGCTGACGAGTGTCTGCTAGCAACTTCCGTTGCAACTTCCAGCAAAGCTGTTTGAGGGATGTTTGCAACTGGTCAACCCGAGGTGTTGCCCTGGGGCGTGGAAGCACGACAAAATCGATTCCTGGAGGTAAATCGTGTTGTACGAGGCGAAATGCTTCTCGTAATGCGCGTTTCCAGCGATTTCGCACGACGGCATTGCCACATTTTCGAGATACGGTGAGCCCTAATCGTGGCCCAGTCGGCGCGCTCTCCTCACGGCAGGCACCGCATGCATAGACAATGATTCGTCGGTCAGCGCCTGAGCAACGCATGCGAAATACTCGCTCAAATTGGAGTCGGTTACGCAGGCGTACCGATTTAGGGAAGCGATAGGTGGTCGGTGTGTCGTGCGGCATAGGCGGTTAAGTACAATGCCGTTCAATTAAGCAGTGCTATCGGTGCTATTCCTGTCATCCTGATGGAGAGGGCACCGAAGCGTAGCTTTGGTCTACGACTGAAGGATCCCAGAATCAAGGGAGATCCTTCACCTCGTGCTACTCGGTTCAGGATGACAGGGGTCCGTGTGAGCGGTAAAAGGACGTTAATCGGGCGGTATTGCGGTTAAGTACGGCTCATCAATAATTTCGGCATTCCTTAGGCGTCTTGAGTCTCGTCGGTGACTTGCGTTTCGCTGTCGCTTGGAGTTATTGCCATGGGGGGAGAGGCAGACTGTCGATTCTTGCCAGCAGGTGGTGAAAAGTCTCGATCCGATTTTGACTGCAACGGCGCGACATCGGGTGGTACGCTTGGGCCACGACGATGTTTACCCAACCTGCGGACCCAATTTCCTCCCAAGAGGATGAACACCACGAGAAACAGGCCCAGCAGGAGGATCCCCAGCAGGGCCATGAGGATGATAGCTCGTGTGGGAGGAGGCAATTTCTCCGATGGCTGAATTTCGGCCGCGATCATCAGAAATCCACCCAGGAAAAAGGTGCCAGGAGCCTTTTGCCAGAACGGCCCGAAGGGTGCTTTGCACAAAAGGTTCCTGACACCTTTTTCCTTCGCTCTCTGCTCTCCGCTCTCCGCTTTAGTTGCTACCATCGTAGAGTATTGCGTGGGTTGTCGGTATGTTTTTTTGCAATCATTTCCAATTGCCTGCGGTCCGCGTCGTCAAGTTGTTTGGGAAGTATGATCTGGATTTCAGCGAACAAGTCACCAGGTGAACTTTGCCTGGGGATCACACCATGCCCCTTCACACGCAGTTTTGTACCACTGGAAGTGCCGGGGGGAACGGAAAGGGCGATTGTGCCCTGGGGAGTGGGCACGTCGATCTTCGCTCCGTGAATCGCTTCAAAGAGCGTGACCGGCACGCGTACATCGAGTCGTTTTCCCTTACGGCGAAAGAATGGGTGGGGCGCGACATGGACCTTGATCAGGATATCACCCGCCGGCCCACCTGCCGGACCCGGCTCACCCTGGCCACGGAGACGTATTTTTTTACCATCATCGATGCCAGCGGGTATTTTTACCTGGAGTGTTTCACTGCGACCATTGGCTCGGTGCACGATAATTTGTGCCTCGCCGCCGGTTACGGCGGTCGTGAAGGGCACCGTCAGTTCGTGTTGTAGATTGGCACCACGCTGGTTGGTGGCAGAGCGTTTGCCGCCACCGCCTCGCCCGCCAAAATGCTTGAACAGATCGGCAAATCCACCACTTCCACCAGCACTTGCCGCGCCGGCGCCAGGGCCGAACAAGTCTTCCAGGTTGATTTCAAATCCATGGCCACTGCTCCCAGAGCCGCCAAATCCGGCACCCGCTCCGCCAAATCCGGGAGTTCTACTGCCAGGGGCTCCCGCCCCCTCGGAAAAAGCTTCAAAATTGCTTCCATAACGGTCATAGAGCTCTTTTTTCTTGTCGTCGTTAAGTACGTCAAAGGCCGTTTGTACCTGCTGGAATTTTTTTTTCGCGGACGCATCGTCGGGGTTCAAATCAGGGTGATACTTACGCACCAACTGACGGTATGCCTGCTGAATTTCTTCAGCCGATGCGCTGCGGTTAATGCCCAAAGTTGCGTAATAATCTTCTGACATACGATTGGGTCAATGGATTCGTTGTGGAGATGATGGTTTTAGCCGAGAGGAAAGGCCTCGGAACCTGTTATTTTACCAATTCGATGGGCGAAGGGTAGCGGGAGAGGGCGGTGAATCGGGGGGGCGAGTTGCCACAGGAGGGTGGGGTCTGGTCTAATTTTCGTCCGTAAACCACCAGCTCAGCTGGTGAGTACTCATCAGGCTTCGGGCGTTTCCTGCGTTCTTCGTACTCGTACTCAGCATTGCGGTACTCGTACTCGACACGTCTTCTATGGACTTCGTCAGTTTGTCGAATCCATTGGGGCCATTTCGAGTACGAGTACCGGCTGACGTCTGAGTACGAGTACGAGTACCGGCTGACGCCTGAGTACGAGTACGAGTACAGCTGTGATTTTTGCCCCCTTTTCAGGCCCCCTTTTCCAGGCCTTAAGCCCTCTTTGGGAGCTAAACTATCGGTAGGGACGGATTTCGGCCTTCCGGCCACTCCTGGGCCATCTTGGAGCTAGCAGCCTATATGCGACGATATCGCCAAATAATTCACATCGGCTACTGGGTATTGCCCTGCTTGATGTGGACGTTCTTGCAGGTTCCAGGCCAGGGAGCCAAGGTTGATGGGAAACTGACTTTGTCGGTAGTGGACTCCCAGTCCGGGACACCGCTGGCTGTGCGGCTGCAATTACGAGATAGCCGTGGGCGCCCGGTTTCCGTGCGTGCTCCTCAGGTCGTCACGGCCGGAGATTCGTTGGTGTTCGAGGGGCAGTTGACTCTTGGACTTCGGAAAGGCAGGTACTCCTTCGACATTGAGGCGGGACCTGAATTTCACACCCGGCAGGGGCATTTTACCGTGGAGCGGCACGCTGAGGATGCCAAGGAGATTTCCCTTGCCCGCAAGGTGGATATGCATGAGGAAGGTTGGTGGGCAGGCGATTTGGATGTTTGGCACTCCCTGGACCACATGACGTTGCTGATGCGAGCTGAACATGTGGATCTGGTGCCATTGCTCAGGCAACAAAACGTTCGCGGAAAGTGCAAAATATTAAAAAAGTGGGGCCGCGGGGCGCCAGCGGAATCGACCGCGCCCTTCTATGGCCCCTGGGCGGTCATGGACCGGGGCCGAGGAGGCGGATTGCTGCTTTTCAGTCAAGCCGCGACGCCTGATGTCTGTGGTCGTAAGGCCGATGCGCCCTCAATGCCGCTGATTGCGCAATCGCATGCGACCGAGGGAAAAGTGATCGCTCTGACCCCATTTGCCTGGGATTTACCGATTTGGTTGGCCTCTGGCAAGTTAGATGCGATAGAAATTCTACATCGCCATGCTTTGCGGGGTGGGGTGATCGACAACGAAGCGTGGGGTAAAACTCGCAATAAAACTTTTTTTCCAGGTAAATTGGGAAATGGGCGTTGGGGTGAAGCGATTTATCAGCATGTGCTGAATTGCGGCCTGCGCGTGCCACCCGCGGCCGGTAGTGGCGCGGGAACCAACCGAAGCCCGATTGGCACCAATCGGGTGTATGTACACTGCAGCCCCCAACTTTCTGGGGGGGGATTGATTACACCGGAGCTATGGTGGCAGGGGCTGCTGCATGGCCGGGTGTTGGTAACCAATGGTCCCTTGCTACGAGTCCAGGTTGAAGGCCACTCGCCTGGACACGTTTTTCAGCTGGAACGTGGGCGGACACATGAGTTCCAGATTGGCTTAAAACTGACATTCTATGCGAAATCACCAGTCGAGTATTTGGAAATTGTCAAGAATGGGCATGTAGAGCATGAGGTGAGGCTTGACGATCTGGCGAAGCGACAGGGCCGGCTGCCGGTGTTGAAGTTCGACGAAAGCGGCTGGTTTCTGGTACGGGCGGTAACTTCGGAGACTCGCACTTATCAATTTGCCAGTACTGGACCCTACTATGTGGAGATGGACTATCGGCGCCGAGTCAGTCGCAAGAGCGTGCAGTTTTTTCTGGATTGGCTCGATGATGCGGCTGAGAAGTTTGCCGGAAATGAACCGGTTCAAGCCGAGATCGCCGCCGCCCTCCCCTTCTGGCGAGATTTGCTGGAACGTGCGAACGCAAAGTGAAAAAGGGTGGGGGAGCGAAAGTGTTCGGCACGCTATTTGAGCGTCTTCCATTCCCCTTCTCATTGCCTGTAGCAAACACTGTGCCGAACACTTTTGGGTTCTGACCCCTTTTTCACTTTTCGGTCGGTGTCCGGTGATTTGCACAAAAGGTTCCCGCTCCCTTTTTCAATCATACATCATACATCATACATCATACATCATACATCATACATCATACATCATACATCATACATCATACATCATACATCATACATCATACATCATCGATTTCTGGTATGTGCGTGAAGGCGATGCGCATGGGGGCCGTTTTCCGCGCATGGTGCATGGGGGCCAGGTAGACACAGTCTGTTCCGAAGCGGGCGTTGATCGCATCCATCGTGTGGGCCGCCTGGGTGGCTTCGCGTTGCTGGTTAAACAAGGGTAGCGTCGTTGAGTTGGTGGGCGTCAGATTCAGCAGTGTGATCGATACTTTGAGCGGTTTGCCTCTTGCAGGCCGGTCGTGCCAGGCGCGAGCCAGCGTCTGCAGCATGGCCGAGGTATCCTGGCAACAGCCCAGATGCATGGTCTGTTGCCACGGTACCGCACCGCCCAAATACGACACGCGCAGCTCCATGCGCCCTGCCCAATGTTCCAGCTTTCGTAATCGCATTGCCGCCTTATGAATCAAGCGGACCAGGACTGCCAGGGCTCCCTGATCGGTACGCAGTTCCGGTGGCAGGACGTGGGAATGCCCCACGCTGCGGCGCGAAGTGGGAGTGAGAGGGATGTCATCTCCTCGTAACCAATGCCACCACTGTTGGCCCAATACGCTGTGCCAGGCCTCCTGCATTTGGCTGCGAGACAAGGCGCAGAGTTGCGCGGTTGTGTGTACACCGTAGTGGTGCAGGCGTGTCAGCATTCCTCGGGCAATGCCTGGAAAATCGTCCAGTGCCATTGCGTGGAGCTTGTGCGGCAAGTCTTTTCGGGTAATCACCGACAGCCCGTCGGGTTTTTGCAGGTTACTGGCCACTTTAGCCAAAAAACGGTTCGTGGCTAAGCCGACCGAGCATCGCAACGCCTCGCCGACTTGTTGGGCAATGGCCTGTTTGACCAGGTGGGCGATGGCGATCGCTTCCTCGCTCCGCCGGTGCTGGGGGGAAAGGCGGCAGGCCATTTCGTCGATCGAACAAATCTGTTCAACCGGCAGTACCGTCTCGACGGCGGCGATGATTTCATGGTGAACCCGCACATAAACGGGAGGTCGGGCCTCCACAATCCGCAACTTGGGACAACGCCGTCGCGCTTCACCCACTTGGGTGCCGGTGCGTATGCCAAAGGGCCTCGCCTCGTAGCTGACCGCAATGCAGCAGGTTGTGTCGGTCTGTGTGGGTACCACCGCCACGGGTTGGCCTCGCAAAGAAGGCTGCATCTGCTGCTCCGCTGACGCGAAGTAAGCATTCATGTCCAAAAACAGCCAATCGACCGATCCCATACAGGTGTACAGTAATGTGTATGGGCGTATAGTGCAATAGGGATCTACCTCGCTCGTGAAATGATACTCGAAGCGGCGGCGTCGATTCCCTTCAGGGCCGAGGTGAGTGCCTCCCGGCTTGGTGCATAGTCCATGGCAACGGTCTTGAGGATCTTGTCTTCCTGGACCAGTTCGCAGAGCGAGCGCATGTAATCTCGCATTCCCTCATCCTGGCATTGATGCAGGAGGGCTGGCAGATCCTCGTCTTCTTCTCGCAAGATTTTGTCTCGGACCGTTCCGTTCATCAGCAGCACCTCGGTGGCCGGATAACGGACGCCCTCCTCGACGGCGGGAATCAATCGCTGGCACATGATTGCTTTCAGGC
>JAJRWS010000583.1 GCA_024276705.1 Planctomycetota bacterium
AAATCCGCCGACCCCGAGCATGACGGAGCTGCCCACGGCATACAGTCCGAGGCTGAACGCGACCTGGCGGAGTAGTACTCGGAAATGAACCTGGCGCGCCGTCAGGTACTTTCGGGCGATGCGATCGGTGTGCTCAACGGCGAATTCATTACCCCCCGCATGCTTAAGCGTAATACTACAACGAGCCAAACCTTCCAACCATGATGCCATCGTATATTTGAGCTTCGACTCCTTGATGCTGCTCGTGACTCCACCCCGTCCCAACACGAACAACAAAAACAAGATCAGCACCATCAGTAATAGATTGGTCCCCAACAGCAAAGGGTGGTACAACGCCAGCACGATCATGCCTGCCACCGTGACGACCAAAAGGTCCAGGGCATCGAGCAGAAGAGTCGCCACTCCTTTCTGGACAGTCACCACATCGAAAAACCGGTTCGTCAATTCTGGAGCAAACTCCCCGTCGATTGCATCGCGGCGTACACGGGGTAGCCGGTAAGCTAAATCTCCGGCGATGCGTACGAACAGCCGCCGCTGAATCAGTTCAACGACATACTTTTCCACGACTTGAACCACCGCGGAAAAAGCGAGGAATGCAAACAGGATAACCGCCAGCACGACGATCGGTTGCAGAGTGCGACCAAAAGCAACCGTCGATACTAGCATCTCGATGGCTAAAGGCGTTGTCAGCGCCAGCAAGCCGACAAACAGGGCAAACACCAGAATGACCCAGATATCCGGGCGTTCCGCGGTCAGCAGCATCCCGAGGCGGGCGAGTGGCTTCATGGGAACGCCATGCGCTGTCGAGTGCTCTACGTCTGCGGGCTGACATGTCACGGCTGGCTCCACCACAACCCAAATCAACAACTCATCGCGAGGTGGGTTGTCCAGCAAGGCGGCCAACTGCGAACGCGTAACCCACTGTCCGCCACGTCCTGTCTCGGCCGTGATCACATGAAATTTTCGACGGCGTTGCCTGTGAATCAGCAGCCACGGTTGCTGGGAATCGGCCAAATGGACCGCCAGCGTTTTTTCGCGGACCCCTTCCAAAGCCTGGGCGAGCGTGAGCTCGACCACCCTGACTCGCAAACCCATGCTACCGCCGGCTTCAATGAGCCATTTCCACCAGCGGTCTTGCTCGCTTCCCGGCCAGCCTCGTTGCGCCTCCTGGACCGCCCGTTTGGCAATCACGCAATCAAACGTGACATCGCACTCCACGGCCAGCCATTCCAGCAATTCCGCGAATTGCTTATTGGAAGTTGTCTGTTGAGTCATCGCTTTGGCGTACCTTATGGGTTGACATCCAAAGCCAACGCGGCCCGATAGTCCGCTTGAGCCTGAAAGTAGTCAAGCCGCGTCTGTAAAACGGTCTTCGCTGCATTGGCTGTTGCCAGTTCTCGTAAGTTGACCAACAATAAATTGCTATCCCCCAGGTCGAACTTGCGCCGTTCGGCCTGCTCCATGGTGCGGGCGAGTTCCAGGCTCTCACGGGCCCGGGCAATACGATCGTAGGCGGCCAACCATGCCGCGTAAACTTGCTGGACCTCGGTGGCAATCTTGTCTTGAGTGAATTTTATTTTTGCCGACAATTGTTGCAACTTGCCCTCGATCGATTGGATCTTGCCCCGGGCTTTCCGGCGCTGCAACGGCATGCTGACCTGCAGGGAAGCTTCCATTTCAAAGGGCGTTTTATCTCGTTTGGAACTGGCGGCACCACCCGTGTCTTGGGAAGTGTACAGCACGGCGTCTACCGCGGGCAGGTACAGATTGCGAGCCTGGGCAAGTTCAACGTCCAGTTGCATTCGCGAGAAATCAAGTACGATGAGTTCGGGCCGATTCGATAAAGCACGCTGGATGTCGCCTTCCATATGCGTGGGATCCACCGGCATGGCTTCGGGAAACGCTGATGGCAACTGGTCCACGGACGGGATCATCGTCCGACCATCAGGAGTTCGCAAAAACAGCGACAGTTTAATGGCGGACTGTTGTAGTTTTTGCTCAGCGTTGATGAGTGTTGCCTGTCGAGAGACAATCAGCCTTTGATTGTCCGTCAACTCGATTGGTGGCAAATCACCCGCGTCGACTCGTTTTTTCAAGCCCTCGTTACGTTGCCGAGCAATTTCCAGTAACGACTGGGCAATTCGACGATTCCGCCCCGCGGCCAGCCACTGCCAATAGGCATGGGATGCCTCCCAAACGAACGCGATGGTCTTCGTTTGAATGGCAGGCTCTACCGCATCACGGCCATAAGTCGCCCTAAACAAAGCAGCGCGACGCTCATCCATGCGCCGGTTCTGGGCCAAGGGAATTGCAAGGCCCACGTTAAACTCACCGCCGTCGTTGGTTTGACGGCCGCCGTACCAGGGCTGAAAATTGCCGCGGCCAATCCGGTAACCTCCGAAGATCTGGCCACCCGAAAAGAGCGCCTGACTCGCACCCGCACCGTAACGATGAGTTTTATAATAGCCGAGCGGCCCGCTCGTCCCACCCCCTTTCAGTTTGAGATCAAACTCGCCCTGGGTAGAAAGCAATTCTCCGTCTGCAATGGGTCGCGACAGGAACGCAGCCTCCAGCAGTGGATAGGATGCGTACACCGAAGCAAGCACATCACGCAACTGGAGCGATGCTGCCGGCTCGGGCGGCGGTGACGGAATGATTTCCAAGGTGCTGGTGGTCTGCCTGTCGGTTGATGGTTCTTCTCGGCTCAATGCCGGTAATGGCTCTGGGGGATTGCTTGCTTGACGCTCGTCGCCATGTCCAGATGTTAACGAGACCTCGGTGCCAGCACCCGCCGCATCATTTTCCTTGACTTCAAACTCTCCCAGCGCAATCTCGTGCCCCATGCCGCCATCGATAACCGAAGAGGTACAGCCGAGTTGGGGATGACCATGGACTGGATCGGCCCGGTTCGGCAAGAGCGAACAGCCGCACGCCATGAAGAGAAAACCGATGGTCACGGCATGCAGGACTCGGAATTCAAAGGTTTCTGCTGTAACGACCATTCGTGGGACACCCTTGTCGATTCCGACATCTGCATTTTTTCAATGTTCTACATCGGTGGCGTATCCCGAGCCGCCAAACTCCCCCCGTTCGTCATTATCGGTGTAATGCTCCCAGTCGCATGAGGGAATCCATGGGTGAATCGACCGCGAAAATCTCAGGATCGGTCGCCAGCCACTGCTTCGAAAATTCAATTGCTCTGAAAGGCCGAATTTCTTCTGCTGGCTTTCAAACCGATCCGACGCTCGCACGGTGAAAAAGCTGGTACGCGAATCTTTTGAACTGAGTCACCGCGACCCAATCATAAGGCGCATAGAGCGTCGTCAGGAAGAAAGATTATATTTCCAAGATCTATAGATAATATCTATAGATCCCTTAACCTCCTCCGAACCACTGTTCAAAAATCGACCATGACCCGCACTCCGGCGATCTGATAGCCCCCCGATGCCAGCGTGGTACCGCCGCTTGCCAGCGCGGCCTGGCGGTTGTCGATGCGGCCGAACAGATAATTCAACTGCAACCGCGTGTGCGCGTTCCAGTACCAGTTCAATGCCAGCGTTGCGCTGCGGCCGACGCCCCCGAAAATATTGTCATCGTTGAAATCGGCGTAAGAGAGCCGACAGGCTACCTGCCAGGCCCCCATGCCGCGAGCGGTACGCCCATTGCGCTGGCGCAGATGGAAAAAGTCCTCGAATGGCTTGACTCGTCCCAAAATACCCAAATCCCGGTTCCAGGGGATGTGCTCGCCGGTAAGAAAATAGGAGAGGTAAAAGTAACCGCCATGCAGATAGAGGTCGGAGCCCCTGCCCCGAGAACCGGCTGGCGCATCGCGCTGCATCCACAAATTCATGTACTCGCCGACAAACTGCAGGGCTCCCACATTGACCACCGACTCGAGGCCCAGGACCTGGTAGGACTTGCCACCGCGGACGAATCCGGTATCCAGCCACTGATTGGTGGAACGCCCTTCGGGGTGGGTGCGAAAACGGGCTCGAGTATCCTGGTCGCCGCTCGCTGGCGGATGGGTGTCCGGAAAAGCAAACGTCGTGGCAAGGCCCAGATGCCCGTAGCCACGTCCTCCCGAAGTCGGGTCATACCACCAGGTCGTCGCCAGACGCCCAGCAAGTTCCACCGGGTAATTATCGGTAATTGTGGCCCCCATATCCTGAATCAGAGCCATGTCGTACAGGCCGTAACGCCAATTGAATCGTTGATCGTCCGACACTCCGTAGGAAGCAATACCAAATCGGCGGTTGTCCTCATTGAAGCCGTCGATCACGAAGGGGCGTTCCATGAAAACGTTGAAGTTACTACTGTTGAGATGATCCAAGCCGTAGGGCCGTTTTTGATTTCCAACGCGCACGGTATTCAGCAGGACCAGATCGTCCCAGCCAATCCACGCATCACGGAATTGACTCCCTTCCTGTCCGCTGAATTCAATTTCAACCCGGTACGACATGTTGGCCGGTGGCACCGTACCGCGAAAGCCGAAGCGTATCCGGCGGTACATCAACCGGTCCTGCGGACTCTTGGCTGGATCGCCCGTTTCGATCGTATTGACGCCAGGAGTCGATTCGGGAAAGCCCCATTGGTCGATATGCAAACGACCGCTGGTAATCCGCTGGGACCCGACTGAGGGCTCCTCCAGGAAGTCGCTTTGGTCTTTTTCCACATTTCCCAGCGTCTGCTCGATGGAATCAAGCCGAGAGAGCAAGTCGGCATTCAATTCGGCTCGGGCATCACTGGACGCTTCCGGCTCCGAAGAGGATGCCTCGGCGGACGAGTTGTCTGTCGATTCCTCTTGACCTGGTGGATCTGGCGACTCCATTTGTTCCTGGGCCATTTGTTCCTGGGCCTGTTGTTCCTGGAGTAGATCCTCATCCCCATCCTCACCTGGCAATACCTGGCCCGGAGCCAGTGGCTCAGACAGAAGCGAATCGGCGCCCGGAGCTTGCCCATCGGGCCCGTTGTTACCAGTCGCCTGGGCAACCGGCCGCACTCTGGGCAAACGCTGTAGCCGTTCCGAAGACCGCTTCTGCTGCAACTGGCGAATCTGCTGTTGTTGAAAATCGAGTCGTCGTTGCAGTTGTTCATAGCGATCTTCAATCGATTCGGCCTTGGCGGACCGACAGAAGTGCGGAACCATACCGCAACAGAGCCACACCACAGCGCAGGCAATTCCCCAGACCAGGAAACGTAAACCGGTGGTGTGGGAAACTAATGGAATCACTTAGGGCCAAAACTTTGCGCAAAAAGACAATTCAACCTAACCGGCATATACTACCACACCGATATCATCGTCCATTGGCCCTGGTGCTCCAGAGCCAAAGTAGGACATTTGCCAGCAAATTAGCCTATGAATCCTTAGCCCACGAATCTTTAGCCTACGAATCTTATTCACCATCCGGGCAAGCCGGATGGGGCCTGCAACTGAGGGTGAATACAGCGCTAGCATGCAATCTTATTCACCATCCGGGCGAGCCGGATGGGGTCCATAGTGGTCAGCCGTATCGGAAGAAGCGATTTTTGCCAGGGCCAGCAAGGCGATCATGCCTGCCAGCATCGGCACGACCAGGGCGCTGAGTCCCGCCTGCAGGCCAATCCGATCGGCCATCTGGCCGATCGCCCAACTGCAAACACTGACTCCCAACAGTCCTGCCATTGCCAGTAACGAGAAGAGTGTCGGCAGACTGGCGTGAATGGTTTTTCCCGAATATGCCAGGATGGTGGGCCACATCCCCGACAAAGCCAGGCCCAGCAGCATCAGGCAAAAAACCGAAAAACTGGCCGTCTCCGCCTGCCCCAGAGCCACCAACGCGACCGCTGAAACCAGGCAACTGACAAACAGTGTGGCCAGATGACCGGCCCGTTCGGCGATCGAGCCATAAAACCAACGGCCCAGCACCATGGGCGAAGCAAACAGGACCAGGCCCAAACTTCCCATGAGGGGTTTCGGCTGGGCCAGACCAAACTGGTGCGTCAACAGTCCCTCCGCCAGCGTCCAATCGAATCGCCGTTGCAGGAAAGTGGGGACCCAACTGATAACACCCGCTTCCACTCCACCAGAAACCGCAATCACCACGGCACATAGCCAAAAAGGACGCTGCCGTAGCAAATCGAGCACACCTGCCGGGGAACTTCGTAGCAACGCAGCGGGAAACCTGGTAGTGGCAAATGCGATGGCCAGGCCGACGGACAAGCCAATCACCGGCCAAAAAGTGCCTCTCCAGTTTCCCAGGCACGATAAATACAGCCCCCCGAAGATTGCGGTCACCACCAATCCGAGCTGAAAACAGGCGTGGATCAAATTCATGGCCGGCGCAGTTCGGATCGGAAATATGTCCATAACCAGAGGGCTCACCAGTGCATCGATAATGGCCGAAGCCAGTCCCATCGTGGCCGCGCCGATGAGTAACAGGGGGAATGCGTTGGCACTGCGCGTCAGTAGCAAGCCAAGCGTGAGCAAGATCAATCCGACAACCAACAACCCCCGCTTACCCCAACGCTCCCCCAGCAGGCCGAACAGCGGCAGCGTGAGCAGCGTGACGGTGGGTCCCGTGGCAAACATCAGGCCGCATTGGGCATCGCTCAGATGGAATTGCGAAGCGATCTGAACCAGACAGATTGCCGGCAGAACGCCCCCCGCCGCAAGTGCCGCATGCGTCAACCCGCAGGTTACCAACAGTTTCCCATCGCCTTTTGCCTCTTCGCTGCTGCGGTCTAGAGTGCCGAGATCCGCAGCTTGTTTCTGATCAGACTGGACGTGCATATTGGGGGTCGGGGGGTCAAGGAATTTATGATTTATGATTTATGATTTATGATGGATACATTGGGCCCAATGAAAATTTCGCTCTCGGCCGATGGCCGCAAGATTCAGGGCTCGGGATCGGGGGCAGCCCTTTTTACCAGTATGTATTTCCGCTGATCTTGCGTTTTCAACTCCGCAGTACGGCAAATGGACAGGTACGATTTCGGGGCCTGCCAAATATTCCAGATTTATCTGCGCCATCCATTTGGTTGTGTGGCACGTCCCAGAGCTTCCGGCGATGGGCGTGGTGAAGTATCCTACGTTATAGAACAAGCAGCCACTTCGTGAGAGCATGGAAAACCAATCCGCCAATGACCGTCCTGATACTACCGGCTCAACCACCCTATGACGCTTATCTCGAGTTGGCCGATCAGCGGGCCTCAGGCGATCAAGATTTGTTGTTGCTGGTCCCTTTTTCCTGTCCGCAAGAGATTCCGCATGGAGAGGACCAGGATGAACATAAGAACGAATTGTTGGCCATCTACTGGTTTTCTGGCGATACGGTCCAATTTGGGGTGGCTCCGGATGGTGCCGCAGCACTGGCCTGTTGGCACACATTCTCAGCAAACATGGACTCCACGGCCCACTCCTCCACGACTCACCATTCGACCAAACTGGAACAGGCCCTTGCCTATTGGCTGGCTGAGATCAAGACGCCCCTTTTCAAACGGCAGCGGCCTTTGCCTTTGCAGCCGGTTCGCATCCCCAAGCCTTGGGGACAGGAAATCTGGTACACCGGCGTGGAGGCACGTGGCATAGCCCGTTTTGGCACGGCCGACCGGCAAACGCTCATTCCACATCTTTTGGCAATCATGCCCTCACTGTTGGGCCAGGCTACCAACGGACCGCTCATTCTGCTTAAGATACTCGATCCTCTGCCCGAGGAAATTTTTGGCGATCTCTACTTCGAGTTGCACAATGAAAAACGGGAAGTTTACATCGTCACCCATGTCGACCGGCGGGCCTGGCCCGATGGGACCGGCCATATGCGGCTGGGGTTCCAACCGGAAGCCATTCGGCGCGCCGGCAGCCAGGCTGCATTCCGACGACTCTTTCTCGACCATGTGGTTGCCTACCGGAAAATTCGCTTCGAAATCGATCGGCTACTCGATGCACGCCGGCAGGAATACGGGTTTCCGGCCAACCAACCCTTACCCTTGGAACGGCTTAAGGATTGGTTGCGGAAAATCCCTCCGGCACTGACCGCCCGGGAAAAACGGCTGCGTCAGGCTATGGAAGCCTTTTATGGGACGTTGCCGCTGCAGGCCGGCGATGTGGTCCAGGTTCCCTTGAACGTCCCCCACTCCCTGCAGCATGGCATTCGAACCATCGAATTCCAGACGCCCGTCTACGAGCGCCGTATCGTCGCCTTCGGCCAGAAAGTTTTGACCCAAGCGTCTTGGGACACCGAACAAGCAGTCGAAGAGATGGAAGTCACCACACCCAACCGGCCTTCCTTGCCCGTGCTGAGTTCCCAACAGGGCCTGACTGTGCAGCGGGTCGTCGATTTCGCCGATTTCCAGGTCCAGCGAATTACGTTATCGGCGCCTTCCGAATACCCGATCCACGGCAACTCTTATCAATTGCTGATCGTCGTCCAGGGAAATCTGGTCGTCGGGGACCAGGAATTAACCAAGGAAGAGGCCATCCTGCTACCGGCCTCGGCGGAAATATCGATTCGCCCACGAGGTGATACCCCAGTTACCTTTCTGATTGCAATCCCTTCGGCAGCCGATGATTATCCTGAAAACTAGCCTCGTGTCTCCAAGAGGGCTACATCACGAGACCCAGGTTGATTACGATAGGCAACAAACGCGGAGAACAGAGAGCGAAGAGCAGAGAGCCGTATGTCAGGTAGTGCTTGTCTCAGCACTTCTGTCCAACGGAACACAAGTCCACAAAGCAACCTGGCAACCTTCCTAAACAACGGAATTTACAGAGTACCTCATGACCAATACGACCTACCCTTTTCCCGGCACCGAAGGCCTGCTTGCCCAGCCGGTCCCAGTGGCAAACACCGATAGCAACATCGAAATCGTCCGGCCTTTTTCTGGCCGTTCGCTCTCGGTGGGCCTGTTCGATTTCGATGGCACCATTTCTGACGAGCGGGTCGGCTGGCCCAACCTGATCGTGGCCAACAACGTGGCTTACTTGATTGCCTTATCCTCTCCCCATCTGGAGCATCGGCAAGCGGAAGAGCTGGTCCTGGCCGATATCGAAGCGACGATCGGAATTCCTACCTACCTGCAGATGAAACGGCTGCGCACGATGATCGAAAAACATGGCTACCAGGGGCCGGAGCTCGATCCACGCATGTTCAAGGATTCCTACAACGACGCCCTGATCGGCATGGTCTCGAGCCGCCGAGCCCAGTTGGCTACCGGTGAAATGACGATGGACGATTTGCGTATCGATGGCGCAATGGAATTATTGCAGGGTATCAATGCACGCTTGTCCCGCGGCATTTATCTGGCCAGCGGCTCCGACCTGGATGCGGTCACCGAAAGCGTGGAACATCTGGGCTACTCCGAATTTTTCCCCCGCGAGCGGATTGCCGCGGCCGGGTCGCTCGGCCCCGAAGACGACGCCAAGGAAGCGGTCATCGATGGGCTGCTGAACGATTCGGGAATTCGAGGGGAAGAGCTGGTAACTTTCGGCGACGGCTTTCCTGAAATGCTCTACACCCACCGGGCGGGCGGCGTGGGCGTAGGCGTGGTCTCGCGCGACGAAAGCCACTACGAGCACCTGGGCCATTTTACCATCGAGCAAAAAAAACAACGATTGCTCAATGCGGGAGCCCACCTGATCGTGCACGACCCATACCGAAATGTGCCCGAACTGCTCGATGCGATCTTCTTGGGGTATCAGCCCTAAAAAGCCATCTTCAGGGGTGACTGATTAATAACTTGCCGATTTCATCCATGAATACCGGGGACCAGCGGCTTTGGAATAATGGAATACTGGAAGTACTATCCATTCCAATATTCCAATATTCCATCATTCCATCATTCCAGTGTCTCATGGTCAGGATGCTGTTCTATTTAAAACCGGGAGGTTAATTTTCGGCTGCCCCTCAGCCCACTTTCCGTCGAAGTTGCACCGCGTTGTATTTGTTGAACGTCAGCAACAAGGCTCCTTCGGCGGCATATTTCTCGAATAAGGCCTCAACCAAGGGCTCCTCGCTGGGCCAGGGGTAGGCGAAAACGATGTCAAAATCATCGGGTTCCAGTCCCAGCTCGTCGTAGGCACGGTCCGCATCGGTGACGAGCCAAAAAAAATCGTCGTTATTGTCGGCATAAGCTTCCTCCGCTTCAGCCTCGGCGCCCGGGGGAATGAAACTGCCATGCACAAACTCCACGGGCAGGCCAAAGTCATCGGCCAGCCTTTGGGAGGCCTCGACCAGCTCTCTCTCAATCTCAATACCACAGACTCGAAACTCCAACATTGTCGCTAACGACGCCACCACGCCGAAACCACTTCCCCATTCACACAGCGAAGTCCCTGCAGCGAGATCCGCCGCGGCGATGGCGTGCAGCGCCTGGTAAACCGTTACGAAGTCACTGGGGACGAAGCCCGAGGCGCAAAAGGGGCGATGCCGGACAAACTGGCTGACTCGATGATCCGCTTCACGAATAAACGCGGCCACGTCGTCGGGCAAGACGATATCGTTAATCGCGATTTCAAGTTCTATCAGTGGCACGGCTACGGCCTGTTGTGTTCGATTTCAGGCCAACACTCGCTCCAGCCACTCGGTTTCCTGGGCACGCATCTTGGCCAGATGGGCGGCGCCCTTGGCCGATAGACCGCCAGGCTGTTTGCGGCTATACGGCCCGATGGCCAGTCCCTGCTGGCGGAGGTATTCTTTTGCCGAAGCGGGATAATCTGGGCTTTCGGTCCACGGGACCGTGCTTGTCAGGTAATCCTGCAAGGCGGCGGCCTGCTCCGGCTTGCTGGAATAGTTTTGGCATAACCAGGCATAGAGTTCCGGCATGTAGTTCGCGCCGATTCCACAGAAACCGTCCGCCCCGGCCTGCAACGAAGCGAGCAGAGTGCCCGTATGGGCGTTGAGCAGTTGAAGTGGCGTGTCGCCCAGGACCGCCAGGCGGCCACGGATCGTTGGCATCGAACAGCTCGTGTCCTTCAGAAAGTGAAAACGGCCCGTGCCGACCGCCCAGCGGAGCGTCTCCAGGGTGAGCAACCGGTGATAGGGCCATGGGCATTCGTACATCGACAGACGCGTTTCGGCCGAAACTTTTTCCAGCAACGATTCGGCATGGGCAACCCACTGTTGGTCATCTTCGTCCTCACGGGCCAACTGACAAACGGAGATTGCCACTGCGTCCGCGCCGGCATCATGCATGCGCCGGACCAGCGCTGCCTGCCGGTCGACCGGCCCGGACGTGATGGCCGCCACGACCACCGGCACGCGCCCGGCAGCCTGCCGCACGATCCGTTCACCCAGAGCTCCGATTTCTTCATCGTCCATCTCGCTAACTTCGGCGGATCCCCCGCAGGCAAAGATTCCAGCCGCTCCATGGTCGATGCAATAATCGGTCAGCCGGTCCACGCCCTCCCAATCGATCTGGCCGTCGTCCTGAAAGGCGGTCAGCATGGCCGGATAGGAGCCGCGGGGCAAACGCTCTGTTTGGGGTGAATGGTTATGAATCATGGGCGGATGCGTTTGGGTTGGGATCTTGGTGGGTCCAGATGGTTAAATTCGGTAATGGTTTTTTATTGGGAAAAATATTAAGCCCGCCACGTAGCCGACCAGGAACATCACCACATTGCCCACGACATCCACGTAGTAGAGATCGAACGGTACGCTCAGACTGGAAGGTAACATTTCATTCTTGGCCAAGAGGGTCCAAATTGTGAAACCTATCGTGCAGACAATCCCGCACAAAGCTGCCATGCCATTGCCGCGAGTGGTCAGCATGCCAAACATGTACAAGCCAAACAGGCCTCCTCCGAGCACCGCGGTCAGCATCGTCAAGGTGTCTTGCAAGGTTTTACTTTCCGCCCTGGAAAACCAGATCGCTCCCAGAATCATCAGGATGCCGGTCGCGACCGCAATCCAGCGGGCCATGGCCAGGTAGTGCGAATCGTGCCGGCCCGTGACCAGATGACGGCGGTAGATATCGATGATCGACACGGCGGATATGGCGTTGATGCTCGAATCGATCGAAGACATGGCGGCGGCCAGGGCGGCGGCGATGACCAGGCCTTTCATGCCCTGGGGAAGTTCATGGAGGATAAAGTAGGGCATGATATCCTCTGCTTTGCGGACCCCGTTGAGCATCTGCTCGGTGGCTTCGGTGGGGAACTCCTGGTAGAAGACGTAAAGACTCGTACCCACAAACATGAAAAACAGCCAGATCGGTATGCTGGACGCGCCACATACCCACATGGCCGTACGGGCATCGTGCGAAGTCCGGGCGGCCGCATAACGCTGGATCGTGGCTTGCATGCAACTATATTCGCGCAGCCAAATGGTCAGGCCGATCAACAGCATCATCCCCGCGGTTTTCGTTTGCAGAGTCAGATCCCAACGGACCGGTTGCATGACCCCTTCGCGGAACTCGGCGAAACTGAACTTGCCCGCCGCACTCGCCACCTCGACGATTTGCCCCAAGCCTCCCGGTAAGTGATTGACAATCACAATCAGGCAGACAACACCTCCCAAGGCCAAAACGATCGTCTGGATCACATCGGTCCAGATCACCGCGTGGATTCCACCAACTATCGTGTAGAAGGCGACGAAGATCCCGGAGATGAGGATACACACAATCGGGTCCAGGCCCGTAAGCGTCTGCACCAGGATACTCACCAGGAAAAGAATCCCGCTGATTCGCATCAACTGGCCGATGATAAAGGCCACCGCCCCATAGACACGGACCCGTGGACCAAACCGCATTTCAAGATATTCGTACGCGGACGAGATGTGGTTTTTACGAAAAAAGGGCAGAAAAACGTAAGCCGCCATCACCAGGGCAACCGGCAGCATGAAATTCGGCAACATCCTCAGGTAGGCCGTCTTGTAGGCATCCCCGGGAAACGCCAGGAAGGAAATCGAACTGATCGAAGTCCCCACCAGGGAGAGTCCGATGACCCAGCCTTTGTGGGATCGACCACCGACAAAATATTCTTCCGTGCTGGTGTTCCGCCGGGCAAAGTAGAGGCCCATCACCCCAATTCCCACCATGTAGAGAAGCAGGATGACCAGATCCCACGGCCCCAACGACATGTCACCCAAGATTTCCGCCTCTCTCAAAATCATTCGATGTGCTCCAGCAAGCATGACACCGGGAAACGTGGGTACCCTAATGCAACGTTACATTATGCCCATCAACGCTTCCCATGCAGGGCCCATTGAATTACATTGTGGGCCACTTGAACCAAAAAACGCCCCAACTCACAGGGTAACCATAGCAGATAGATAAGGTCTTGTATGCAGATATTGCGGCATTTGTACCAGGTGGGAGGCGACCTGAACGGAATCACCTGGGATGGCGTCGATGCCGGCTACAACGACGGCAACACCTACGTCCTGGAAAGGCCCGAAGGGCTGATCCTGTTCGATTGCGGTTGTGGCGACACGCTGGCCCAAATTGAGGAAAACATGGGGTACTGGGGGCTGGATCTCGATCGGGTGAGCCATTGCTTCCTGACCCATCCGCACGGCGACCATGCCGGCGGCGGCCACCTGCTGAAAAAACATGGCGTGCAATTCATTGCGGTACGCGAGACGGCCGAGGCGGTAGCCGCCGGGGACTCGCGTTGCTGCGGTTATCTCTATCACAAAACCTTTACCCCCTTCCAGGTCGAGGTGACCGTTGCCGACGATCAGCACCTGGAAATCCACGGGATCGAGTTTCATGTATTGCATCTGCCTGGGCATAGCCGCGGCTGTACGGCCTATTTGTTTCAGCACGAAAACCGCCGCATCCTGGTCAGTGGCGACGTGATCGGCACACTGCTGGCGGGTGATTTTGGCTGGAGCGGCTCCATCGATTTCGACAAAACGAGCTATTTAAAGTCGCTGGGACGGCTGGCACAAGTCGATACCGACCTCATGCTCCCAGGCCACGGCCTGATTTATTTTCACCAGCCGCGCCGACGCGTGGAACAAGCATTCAACACAGCCCTGATGGAATGGCGATGACTACTTCTCAAGCGACTGGCTCTCAAGCGACCGGCAACCGACCCGAATCGGCCCCGGCAAGACCTGGCCCCAAGGGGCCAGCAACTTTTCACTTCGTTCCCAATACGCACTGGGACCGGGAATGGCTATACGACTTCCAGGAAACTCGCATGTTCCTGGTCGAATTCATGGACCGGCTGCTGGACATCCTGGCCGAACATCCCGAGTACAAAACGTACCTGCTCGACTCCCAGACCGTGCCGCTGGAAGATTACCTGGAAATTCGCCCCGATCGACGGGCGGAAATCATCCAGCGTGTGCGCGAAAACAGGCTACACATCGGCCCCTGGTACACACTCCCCGAGGAGCATCTGGTCAATGGCGAGTCGCTGGTCAGAAACCTGGTCCTGGGAAGCCAGTTGGCGGCGCAACTCGGAGGCGCCATGCAAGTCGGCTACAGTCCGTTCTCCTATGGTCAGGCTTCTCAAATGCCGCAAATTTATGCCGGTTTTGGAATCGACTCGATACTCTTTTATCATGGCATCCATCCGCGTGAGACGCCCTCGGAGTTTCTCTTCGAAGGGGCGGACGGCACCCGTTTGTTCGCTTCTCGAATGGGCTCCAACGCACGTTACAACTTCTTCTTCAGCGTCTACCGGCCAGCCGTCTTTGGCAAACAGGCGCTGGAGCGTCAATACGACTGGCCTGAGCAAGGACTGCCGTTTCATCTTTGTAGCGACCAGCACTATCAGGAACACCACATCCTGCTCGACCCGGCCAAAGAGCTCCGCACCGAAAAACTCGCAAAGCTGATGGAGGCTCTGAAGCAGGCCGAACGCGAACATGTCACCACCGACCAGATCTGCTGCATGCAAGGCATGGACAGCACTCAGCCCGACGTGTTCGAACTGCGCTGCGTCG
>JAJRWS010000584.1 GCA_024276705.1 Planctomycetota bacterium
AGTTTGGCTTGCCGCTAAAACACGAAGCGGAGGTCATGGGACTCGAACCCACAACCGGTTTCCCGGCACCTCATTTCCAGTGAGGCCGCTAGCCATTCGCTTACCCTCCAAAGTAAGATATCATACCAGCTTTTTCTTCCTGCTCAACTCCCCGCCTGGGATGCGCTTTGAGCCATCGCCAACGCTCCATGGAGAACGACTTCTTCGCCCAGTTCGGCTGCCACAATCGACAATTGTCCACGGAGTGGCTCGATGACATAATGGTCGACCTGCTGTCGCAATGGACTCAGAAACAAGTCTTCTCCGAGTTGGGCGATGCCGCCACCCACCACGATGGTATTGGGTGCCAGTAAGGTTGCAACTTGTCCAATTGCCCAGCCGTAGGTCCTCAGTGCCTGGGCAAAGACTGCATGCGCCAGTCGATTGCCGTCCATCCAGGCTTCGGCCAGTCGTTTGCCAGTCAACCGGGAAGGATCGCCCTTGCACAGATCGAGCAGTTGGAGCCGGTCTGGATCGTTTGGACAATCGAGACAAGGCACTTCTTCCAGAAAAGCCTTTCCTGCCGCGGCAATTCCCCAGCCGCTGGCGATCGACTCGACAGTCTGCCTGGGATCGACGGCGTCGGGGCCAGGTCGTAGATGGCCAATCTCCGCGGCAACCGAACCAATTCCACCTTGGAAAATAACACCATCAATAACCAGAGCGCCGCCAATGCCGCTGCCGATATTGGTATAAAAGACCACCTTCTGGTTACGCCCAGCGCCAAAACGGGCTTCGCCAAGGCCTGCCAGATTTGAATCATTTTCGAGCCAGGTGGGCAAACCAAAATTTTCTTGACACCAGGATGCCAAGGGCCAATGATCCCAGCCCTCAATCTGAAAGCTGCGTAGCGTGTGCCCTGTGATCGAGTCGACCGGCCCTCCGAATCCAATCCCCACCGCTTGTGCGGGGTGTTTTTTCAGGAGTTGTTTCCCTGCCTGAATGATCTGCCTGCGAATGCCTGCTGCTCCATCTTGCGGAATAACATCCAAGCGGACCAGATCCAGGAATTGCCGATCGCTTCCTGTGCCGATGGCCAGTTGAAGCTTCGTACCGCCAATTTCTATTCCCAGGTACATCGATGCACTGCTCAATCGATCGCCCCTTAATCGATCGCCTTAGCGCCCTGAATCAGCATGACAAATTCGGCATTCGATTTGAACTTGCTAAGCTTGCTGGTGAGCTGTTCCATGGCATCAACATGATGCATCGTGGATAGGGTGCGTCTCAGCATGGTTGCGGCGTGTAGTATTTCGGGGGGAAGTAGCTTTTCTTCACGCCGGGTACCGGATTGCTCAATATCGATCGATGGCCAAACACGCCGGTCGGCTAATTTTCGGTCGAGCACCAACTCCATATTGCCGGTGCCCTTGAATTCCTGGAAAATCAGGTCATCCATTCGACTGCCCGTGTCGATCAAGGCAGTGCCCACAATCGTAAGCGATCCACCTTCCTCAAAAGCTCGGGCCGTGGCAAATAGTTTTTTAGGAATGTCCATCGCTTTGATGTCAACACCTCCACTCATGGTGCGGCCCGTATTGCCAACCCATTTGTTGAAGGCGCGTGCCAGCCTCGTGATGGAATCCATGAGCATGAAGACATCTTTGCCCATTTCCGCCAATCGTTTGCATCGAGCGACAACAAGTTGCGATAGGCGAACATGATTTTCCACATCGCAGTCCAAGCTGCTGGCAAAGACCTCGCCCTCGACGCTTCGGCGCATGTCGGTCACTTCTTCCGGCCGTTCATCGATCAACAAAACAACCAGAGAGATGTCAGGGTGGTTGGCTGAAATGGCATTGCTGATATGTTGCAAAAGTACTGTTTTACCCGTGCGTGGCGGAGAGACGATGAGGGCACGCTGCCCCTTGCCAAGAGGTGCGAGTAAATCAATGACTCGAGTGCTAAGGGGTTCGGGGCCCGTTTCCAGCGGCAACCATACTTCCGGCGTGATGGGGGTGAGCTCATCAAAGGTTTTGACATCCACATAATCTTCAGGCGCCATCCCATCCACATCGAGGATATCCCGTAGCCGGGGGCCTTGCTGCTTTCGGTGACGTTGAACCATTCCATTGATGAGCACGCCTTCGCGAAGCCCAAATTTTTCAATCATCGTGCCAGGCACGAAAGGATCGGTTCGTTCGCGAGTAAAATTCGTCGCCGGATTCCGTAAAAAACCGTAGCCGTTGGGATGGAGTTCGAGTACGCCAGAGCCGGCAATCAAGGGAAGCGGCTCACCATTGGAGCTGACCTCGTTATCCTGTCGGCGGTCATTGTAGGACGTGTTCCGTCGACGTGAGCCGCCACGTTGCCCGGATCGACCACCGCCCCTGTTATTTCCGCTAGAACGTCCCCGATATCTGCCACCAGGTCGCTTTTTCTTACCCATCAGTACAACATTCCTATAAACAACGAAAGATCTCACAAATAACGTAAAGAATCGTACGAGATTTTTGTATGTCGCAGATTCGACGTAAAACAGTTCCGCCGGAAGCTCGAATTGAAGCTTGAGTGCATGAG
>JAJRWS010000585.1 GCA_024276705.1 Planctomycetota bacterium
CCCGGCTTTGCCGGGGGACTGGCAGAGTTTGACAGTTCTGTAGTGATATTGTTCGTACTCGTGCTCGTACTCGTACTTTGCGCCAAGAAGCTCGTGAAAGGGGGATACCCATGAGAAGTTAAGATTGAAACCTTTCAACGGAGCCTTTACGGGTGGGAATCCCGTCCGGCAAAGCTTGACCAGCAGCCGGGAGCGAGTCTTGCGTGGTGTGAGGGTGACCTGCACCACGAAGCCGACCAAGCTGCGCTCGGTGCCCGCAGCAAGTTCGGAAGCCATGCCATAGAGCCTCGATAGTACTGTTGTCGGTGCCTTCGCAGTAGTATGAGCGGGGGCAGCATAGGTGTCTCACAAGAATGGTCAGAGACTCCTGACTGGCCGGGGTCGCGGGAACATGAGCAGACGGACAAATGAGGCTCCACGGGAACTTGGGAGAACCTGACGTTTCCACGAGCATTATCCCGGGACGGAGTAGCCGGGTCAACAAGCTCCAGGCCCGATTCATCGAATGCACACGCTGGTATCGGGAGCGAAATGAGGGCGTGTGCTGCGAAGGGTATCGCGGATCGAAGGAAACGAAGTGAAGCGAGATGGATGTCAGGAGTCACAGCGTCTTGATATTACCGACGAAACCGGGGAACGTACCACCTGAGCGGACCCGGTGGAGGAAAGCGAGACGTCGGGATCATGGATACGCCCTTTCAGTATTACTGTGAGAAACACGACAGATGCACAGTAATCTGAGAAATGCAGACGTGTCAACGCTGGCGGCGACGGATAGCAAGGCTAGCCGAACAATCGCCGGAAATGGGTTTCACGTCGCTCACGCCACCTAATCGATATCGACTGGCTGAGAGAAGCCTTTCGTCTCACTCGCAAGAATGGGGCTCCAGGCGTCGACGGTCAGACTGCGAAGGAGTACGAGGAGAACCTGGAGGAAAACCTCCAGGATTTGCTCCAACGAGCGAAATCGGGGACCTACCGGGCTCCGCCCGTCCGACGGAAGCACATTCCGAAATGCTCGGGCACGGAGACTCGACCGATAGGGCCCTGTTCTCGAGAAAATGGGCGACGTTCGAGGAAAAAGTGCTCCAACGTGCCATTGTGATGCTCTTGGAGCCGATCTATGAGCCAGACTTCCACGATGGGTCGTACGGGTTTCGCCCCAAACGTTCACCGCATCAGGCGATGGATGCTCTTTGGAAAGAAACGACACGGATCGGCGGCGGCTGGATATTGGAGGTCGATTTGCGAAAGTTTTTCGACACTCTGGATCACTCTCACCTCCGGGATTTCGTTAGCCACAGGATACGTGATGGCGTGGTGCGACGCCTTATCGGCAAATGGTTGAAGGCAGGAGTGATGGAAGACGGGAACATCAGTTACCCGGAATCCGGAAGTCCGCAGGGGGGGTGTATTAGCCCCATCCTAGCGAATATTTACCTGCACTATGTACTGGACATGTGGTTCGAAGAAACCGTCAAACCGCAACTACCGGGCAGCGTCAAGCTGATCCGATTTGCGGACGACTTCGTGATCGTATTCTCGAATCGCGACGCAGCGCTCCAGGTTAAGGAGATGCTGACCGAGCGATTCGCCGAATACGGGCTGACCGTTCACCCGGATAAGACGCGGCTGGTCGACTTTCGGCATCCGTCACACTCCGGTCGCAAACGGGATGGCAATTCCAAACCGGACACGTTCGATCTGCTTGGCTTCACCCACTATTGGGGCAAGTCACGCAAGGGCAACTGGACGGTGAAGAAGAAAACGATGTCGAAACGGTTGACTCGATCGGTTCGGTCGATCTACCAATGGTGTCGCAAATACCGGCATTTGCCGGTACACGAGCAGTGGCGGAAGCTGTGTCAGAAGGTCCGTGGCCATTACGCCTACTATGGTGTAACCGGCAATGGTCGTATGCTAAACAACTTTCTCCACGAGGTGCGAAGAGTCTGGCGTAAGTGGCTCAATCGCCGCAACCGTGAACGCAAAATGACCTGGGAAAAGTTCGGACGGCTCGGAAAGCGTTATCCGCTTCCCTTGCCGAAGATCTACTACTCGGGTAGCACGTAGTAACATGATGGTCGAGGAACCGGATGCTCTAATGCGGGCACGTCCGGATCTGTGGGAGCCTCGGGGGAGCAATCTCCCGAGGCCACCCGGTCAGGCGCCAGCCGGTACTCGTACTCGAAAGGAATGACGATGGCGGCACCGATTTTCGATCATGATCGACTGGATGTTTACCGCCTCTCGATCTCGATTGTGTCGCTTCCTCGTTTACGCTCACGAAGGATCTCAGTGGCCTTCATCGTCATGCTCGCGACCAATGGCTTCGGGTAGCACAACCGATTCCGCTGAACATTGCCGAAGGTAACGGGAAACGAAGTCTCAAAGACCGGAATCGTTTTCTCGATGTCGCTCGTGGTTCGGCGTTGGAATGCACCGCGATCCAGGATGTCTTTGCTGTAACCGGTGGAATAGATGATGAATCCCATGGTAAACTGAAACGAATTCTCAAACGGGTCGTTTCGATGCTAACGCGATTGATTGCACGGGGTAACGTCGCCCGAGAGGATTCCGCGGAGTACCATGCAGACGGCGAGTACGAGTACCGCGATGCTGAGTACGAGTACGAGAGCAAGCATTACACACAATAATGATGCCTATCATGCCCCCGACCCTTGCGACCGAAATCATTTTCTCCGCCCGACGGATCACCAAGGTCTACCCGATGGGCGAGATCGACGTGCAGGCGTTGCGGGGCGTCGATCTTGAATTGTTTGCCGGAGAGTTTGTCGTGTTGTTGGGCCCTTCCGGTAGCGGCAAGAGTACGCTGCTGAATATGGAGTGCTGCGGCGTAGCCGTAGATTTGGATTTTTTTACTCACTCCCAAACGTTGAGTTCCTGCCCAGCGATCGAAGCCAAAGGAGCTCCTGACTGACTTGGGCAACAAGTTGATCGTACTTGGACATTGTTCGCTTCCTCGCTTTCTTATTGAGACAGAAATCCAACGATCTACGTTGTCATTCACCCACCGTCTGGAAACCACATCAGTTTCCGTATGCAAACCCTGTCCTGCACCCGTAGCAGGCCCCAAGGTTGACAATTCTCCACGGGCTGCCGATGATGGCGGCTTTCCTTGTAACAACCGATACCCCCTTTCCTTTTGTAGGTAGTACCATGTCTGATCGTGCAACGCCTGACCCGCAGAATTCGCCCCTGGTTGGTGTGATTATGGGCAGTAAAAACGACTGGGAAATCATGCGACCTGCGGCTGAAGTGCTGACTCAATTTGGCATCGCCCATCAGTGCCAGGTTGTTTCCGCCCATCGAACCCCAAAATGGACGTGTGAATATGCTGAAACGGCGGCCGAACGAGGTTTGCGAGTGATTATCGCTGGCGCTGGCCTGGCAGCCGGCTTGCCGGGAATGGTGGCCGCGATGACGATTCTGCCCGTCCTTGGTGTGCCCATTCCAAGCCAATCGTTGCAGGGCCTCGATGCGCTCCTGTCGATGGTCCAGATGCCTGGGGGCATCCCCGTTGGCACCCTGGCAATCGGCACGGCTGGGGCTCGCAATGCCGGTTTGCTGGCGGTCAGAATACTTGCCGGGGGTCGACCCGACCTATGCGACAAACTGCTGGAATTTCATCAAAAACAGACGCAGCAGGCACTTCAGGCGACGTTGGAGTAATTTACCCACAATAGCTACTTTTTCCACAATGGCTAATCGATACGAGTCGATTGAGGAGTACCCGTTCTGGCCCACCAGAACAGAAAAATTCTGGCGGAATAGCCCTTACTTGCCAGCCTCGAGAGGTACAATGGGAGCTGAGTTGCTCGAGAGTGGGCTGCTCGACAGAGACGCCGTAATTCATGTTATGATTTTCTTTGGGGTGCCGGGTCTTTCTGGAGTGTATTCAGAAATTAAAGGGGCTTTACCAGCCACTCAGGCACTTACCGTTGTACCCTGTTTATTGGAGTTTAAAACGATGAAAACGATCCAGTCTTCCCTGCTGCTGTTGGCAATCTTGGGCATGACGTCCGTTGGCTGCAGCCAACCGGCTCCTCCTGCCACCCCGGCTTCCGAGGCTCCCGCAGCCACTGAAAATGCTGGCGATGCGGCTGGTAGTGCCGAAAAGGCTCCTGCCGAGGGAGAAAAGAAAGAAGACGCCGGCAGTGATCATAAAGAAGGCTGATGCCAGCTAGCGAGAGAACTGAACCCGCGAGCTCCCCGCTCGCGGGTTTTTATTTTGTCTCACAGCCTTAGTAGTTCCAATGGCGATTGCCAGAAAATCTGGAATGGAAACAAGATTGCCAAGGCTTGAGGGATGCCGGGATTATCCGCTTGCAGTCGGCCTTTTGCGATCGCTTCGTAAATCATCAAGTTGGAGGCGATCAGGTCCTGGAATGTCCCTCCATCGCAGACGATCCGCCCGAGAGACGACCCGCTCCATGACGGCGGTATAGGTTGCAGGCGGACACTGCGGCGAGTGAGGGTAAACTGATAGAGTTGCGCATCCACATCGAAGGTGATTTTCAAAGGACGCGCTAGCCCGCCTTCGTGAGCCCGCTGTTGGAGCACGGGATAGAGACGTTCCAGCCATCTGGCGGGTGATAACAGCTTGAATATCCATGCGCCGTCTGCCGTCCGATCTCGTTGCCAACGGCCACCGGCTGTTACCAGCAAATCATGCATCGGGTCGATTGCCGGAGTGTGAAGTTCAACGAAATGGTGGTCTCGATCGATGGCATCATGGCATGCCCGGGTGATCATCGCGGTGCTGGCAAAGGAATATCCAGGCAGCGTAAACATTTCGACGATGCAGGAATCTCGAAGAACTGCGTAGCCAATGGCTTCCTGAGGAGTGCAGATACTGGTCATCTGCGAGTCTGGTTCTGGGACAAGACCATCCTCCCTGTTTTCGTTGGCATCGTTCCCGTTGGGCCCTTCCATACTCGTGGCGTCTGCAACGGGTCGTTGTGGGTGGTCGTGGGACCGGAGATCGACGGCTTCTTCAGAACGGTCGATGGCGAGTAGGATCTGGTCGTGCGCCTTACGGCCTGCAAGCCACTGCCATGTTTCTGCTGAGCGGTGTAAAGCACCCCACTGGCCGGTAACCGATTGCTGATAAATAGGACACAGGCAGTCTAGTTCCACATGACGCCAGGAACGGACTTCGATCGTAGAGCTATGGGAATCTGCCCGCCGTCGACGTAAAGATTGTTGGGCATCCAGGTGAGAGAGAATGGCACGCGTGTTGGCACGTGTGTGCCCTTGGGCCAGGTAGAGGCTCCAGCCTTGCTTCTGGAACCACTCGGGTTGGTCGGTATGCTGTAACGCCAATAAGGCCCCTTCGCGGGCTGCCGTCGATTCGGCCTCTTGGAGCAGCGTGGCCGCATACTGAGTGCCATCGGTAGTCTGCCGATGATATTCGGGCAGCATGGCAAAATCGTTCAACCGGATCAGTGGCAGGCGAATGCCTTGGAACCAGCCAATTGCTCGTGATAGGTGCACATGGCCGATCAATTGTTCATTGCGTTTGACCAAGAGACGATCGGCCGGCAAGTAGGATGGTGCGTCGTTGCGACTCTGGAAATCTTCCATGCGCGAGGCCAAGGCCACTTGCGTCAACAAAGTGACGATGAGTGGATGGTCCCCTGTGTTGCCTGAGACAATTCTGGCGCCACCAGATAATTCACGTAAACAATGAGGGGTGGCCCGCATTTTTGAAACTGCTGGATTTATGATTGAGAATGGAAGATGATAGTCCTGAGCCGTGAAAGGCTACAGTATCCCGAGGTTAAGCCATCGAGGCTGAGAAATCCAGCAAAAAGTCTTTTAGGTGGTCCACGGGGAATAGGCAAAACGCGTATTCTCGCGATTGCAGAATTCGGTTTTTTTGAGTTCGTCGCTGAACATTGGCTAATTCTTGCTCAAGCCGCATGCGTTTCGCTGTAAGCCAAGGTTGTAAAGCGGTATTCACCTGGACGATGGCCCGATGACGTTGAGCAGCATTTTGGGGAGTTTTTTTCGTTTGGATCCAATGTTGCTTTTGTTGGAGGAATTTTTGCAATGTTTGACGTTGCGAGGAGGCAAGCGCTGCGAGGTCGAGATGCCACTCGGGATGGTGGGTGAGCTCACGAATTGTTTGGGCGATTTTTCGTGTTCGGTTGGCGGGGTGATGGAGTCCTGCAAATTCGGGGTAATCGGCAAGTGCCGAAGCGTCTGGAGCGAGAGGGGATGGATCGATTGGGAGTCGTAAAGTTCCCGAAAGGGTAAGGAACTCAGGTGGTGCAAAACCGTAAAACTGGGCTGATATTTCATCGGTGACCAGATCGTATTTGGCTCCACCAATGCCATGAATAAAAAGGTCGGCCAGTAGCAAACGAGCAAATAGCGTCGTTAGCAGTGCACGAGTCCGCAGCTTCAGACCGTCAGCCTCCCAGGCGGCCAGGCATGACACGGCTTCGTCGGGTAAACCATCTTCCGTGACTGGCAAACGTTCGTCGAACTGGTGGCGATCGGTTAGCCGCAAACTGTTCGTGTCGTAACGGACCATCAAGGCTCGGCGGGTAGGATCGCGTGTCGACCATACCCAGAAAGGCGATTCCAGCCAACCATCCTCTTCAATCAGATCGGGAACCGGCTGGGCGTGGTTGCGGATTTTATGAATTTTGCGATAGTGGGCCAGGGCTCCGTTGTAGGCGTCACGAAATCTTGGCAATTGAGTCAGTAGATGGATTGCGAAGCAGCGAAAGGCGGGCAATTGGCAGACAACGCTTTGTGGCAACTCCAGGGTATGGCCGTTGTGAGAGGAGCGAGGTTGAGAAGTATCTGCCGGGAAAGGTTTCTGGCTGAGTACTTCGGGAGCTGAAGTGAGCCAGGAGATTTCAGTCAAGTGGCGTGCTTGCGCTAGCCCAAGTCCCAAGGTCGGAGCCTTGGCTGCGAGTGTGGCGACTTGGGCCCACCATGTTCGTACCATCGCATTGGGAACGAGAGGGGCGATTGCTTCCTGGACCCTTGTGCCAAACGAATCCCACATCGTTCGGTCGACCCACCCGCGCTGCTCCAGCGGAATTGGATCGGTGGGTCGGTCGTAAGGGATGGCCACGGTGCGAGGTGTTTCGATCGATCCGGTCGGTACGCGAATGGCGGGTACACGGCTCAAGTCGCTATCGATAATTAGATGAATGGCCGTGCCATGGCAGCGATTGGCCAAATGGGCTGCCGTGAAATTTTTCAACCAAACTCCCGGATGGACGATCTCCGGTTGATGTCCTGTTAATATCAAAGGACCACAGGTCGTCGAGGAAGGAGATGGGTTCGCTACATCGCAGTAGGTGCGAGTGTAGTTCCAGGCGGCAACGAGAAGCTGGTGCCGCGCTTCGCGGGCAAGCTGCGAGAGCGAAGTCCCTTGAATATCACAGTCATGGTCCTCCCGTTGCTGGCGATTATGAGTGATCAACGAGTCCATGCACCTCAAGGGAGGCATGGAGAGACGTTGTCCGTCTTCGGGAGGAGCCTCTATCGCGGCGAGATTGCGCTGACGAGTCGTCCAGTCGGTGGGGCTCATGAGCATGGCTCATACCCCATGCTTAAAACGCCCATTGACCGCCCGGCAAGAGTCTCCGAACAGTTGCGAATAGAACGTTTGATCACATCATGGTAATGTGCGAGTCGGGCAGTGGCGTCGTCGAGGGATCCGCCAAAGCTCCGTTTTTCATCCAGGTAGACCAGTGGCACCGATCGTTCGATGATTCGTAAGCCATGATAGGCTGCTTGCACCCAAAGTTCGAGCGGCATGGCATAGCCCGTTTCAGTTAGATGCAATTGCGCCAGGGCTTCGACTCGGTACGCTTTGAAGCCACAGAATGCATCGGTAAGTTTCAGGCCTAATAACTGGTTGATTTCCTGGGTAATCTGCTTGTTGATCTGTCGGCGCGCTTCGGGGGGAGGGGGCGTCGAGTCATCGACAACCAGGTAACGGCTGCCCGAAACGATATCCACTCCTCTTTCTCCGCGCCCAGAATCTCCTCGAGCAGAATATTTCGGATCAGAAAGTTGCGTCGACACACTTCCTCCATCAACACCTCCTCCATCAACTGAGCCCCGGCAGGCTTCGACGAGTTGGCCGATTCGCTGGGGCTCGTGCTGACCATCGCAATCGATGGTCAGCAGTACTTCGTAGCGATGTTCTCGAGCATATTGAAATGCTGTTTGCATCGCTGCGCCATAGCCCAGATTTTGCGGGTGACGCACAACCTGTACCCAGGGGCATTGGGCCAAAGCGTGCGAAGTGCCATCGGTCGAGCCATCATCCACCACCAGGATATCCTGGGCGTATTTCCGCACCTCATTCAGGACGGTTGCCACATGGGCTTGCTCATTGTAAACCGGTAACGCGGTCAAAAAACGTGGCAATTCAATACTGCTGGGAATCAAAGAAGCTGCGGGATCAGTGGATACGGGATCGGCCAGCACCGGTGAGGTTGAAGGTTCGCTGGTCATAAAGATTCTCGGCGTGGGCTCGAAGTGTATGATGGTGCGGGCCGGATGAACAATTCAGTAGTCTCAAATTGCCCCCCCGTCTTGCCAGCCCCAGGGCGATAAGCCGCCCGGAAACCGGCATTTTCAGCAGTTAGCACTTTGCCCGGGTCGGCTTCATCGGCCACTGCTTGGAACGACTGCCACTATTTTAGATGCCCGCATTGCAAGGTCAACCGGCGTTCAACCCATTCGTAGGGGATCGCGTTCGGTCTGGCTGGCCCACACATCGATATCAGCAAGTTGTTCGCTCAAATAGTCGGCCAGGGCAACCAACGCAAACCGTTCGCTGGCAAAGTGGCCTGGCAGTACGAGGCCGACCCCATTGGCTTCTGCTTCCAGGCAGACATGAAAAGTGGCTTCGCCAGTGACGAGACAGTCGCAATTTTGACGGATGGCTTGTTTCAGGAAGGATCCACCACTGCCGCATGCAATGGCGACTCGGCTGATTTGCTGGTCTTCGACTCCCACAACTTGAACCGAGCCGATATCGAGAAAAGTTTTGACTCGATTGGCCATCTCGGCCAGAGTGAGTGATTCGCCCAGCCAGCCCAGACGGCCGGCTCCTGAGTCGGCAGTTCCAGAATAGATCGTATCGGTTTTGCCGTCCGCATGAGGCTTGAAAGTTCTTGTCGATTGGGAAGAAGAGGTCGGTTTTGGTATGGTGGGTGTTGATGTAGGAATAAGCGGTTTGATTTCCTGCAGGCCCAGTCCTATGGCCAGATGTTGATTGATCCCGGCATCGGCTGAGTCGAATGCTGTGTGGGCGCTATAAACTCCAATGCCTGCGGTGATGAGCTGAAGCAGCAACCGGCCGACGGTCGTATCATCTGTGACGGTCCGGAGTGGATGGAAGGGGAGTGGGTGATGCGAGACAATCAAATGAGCGCCTCGGGAAACCGCTTCGGTTACCGTGGTAGGGGTCACGGTCAGGCAGGTCATGATCTTGCTGGCGGGCCAATCCGAACTTCCCACCAATAGCCCCACATTGTCCCATGGTTCAGCCAATTCGGCTGGAGCGAAGAGATTGAGCGTATCAACGACCTGGGCAATGGTGGGCATAGGACTCAATGCGGAATTCGGATTGCGGAATTCGGAATGGACTCAATGCGGCCCGGGATTTTAGTGAGGGTTGTTTTTGTACCGGACGCCTTAGCCCAACCTAGCCGATTGAGATGTGGAGCGATAGGTGCGAGATGGAATGCAAACCCGCCTTCCGCAGTCTGTTTTCTATTTTACATTCCGCAATCCGCAATCCGCATTTTCTTTACTGCTCGGCCACAAAGCGGTGATTGAGTACGCGTGATCCGTCCATCTCTTCAGCCCGAAGCCATAGTTCGGTGCCTAGCAATTGGGCGCCATGTGGGTAACGATAGATTTGAATGTTCTGACTGTCCCCCAGACGAAAAACCTGTTTGCGTTGTCTTCGCCGACCGGTTGCATAAAGCAAACACTTGAAATCAACGTTCTTATTCGAGTGGTTGATCATTTGTTGTTCCACGATCAGAGTTCCATCGTCGTCCAGACGTGTATGAACCTCGATTTCCACATCGCCTACGCCGACGCTCAGCTCTCGGTAGACGCGAAAATGGTATTCTCGATTCGCGGTCACATCGAAATCAATTCGCACCTGAGCATTGCCGCTATTCGCATCAAAAGGTAAGGCGATTTCAAAGGGACGGCTTGAAACTTCGTCCGCGGCCAGTTTGAACTTGATTCGTTCAGGTAAAATTTGCCAACCATCAGGTGCTACCAGGCGCGCCGTGCCTCCAGTTCCTTGGGGAAAGTGGTTCCGCAAATGAAGCATGTTGGGGTGGATCTGGCCGAAGATGCTGGGGATATGAGTATGCTCAAATTTCACGTCCATCCGCCAACGAGCGACCGCAGGGTCGATTCCCAGAATAAATTGGGGGAGCGTGTCGACGGGAATCACCTGACGGTGCTCTTCATGGCCTGGTTGCTTCTCTCGGCCCCATACGTCGATGATACGTATTTCATCGCCCAGGTAGAGGACTTCCTGTGTGGGTGTCTCATTCCATACGACCATCAATACGGACCCGTTGGCAGCTTGGAATAAATGGTTTTGACTACCATGTGGCAACTGGATACTACCCAGGTGCCTGGTTCCGCTGAGCAGGGATGCCGTGGTGCGCCAGGGAAGTAGTAACTCGCCCGGCGAGCCTGCCATGGAGAGGAGGCCATGATCGTCATTGAAAGGATCGGTGATAAATATGGCGTCCGCACCATGGATTTTTGCGGTCAGCATTTGCCCTACCAGATCATGGACTCGCGTTGGTTGATCATACTGCGATCGAGAGAGTGGTTCAACCAGTACCCATCGATCCACTTGGGGACGTCGTGGAATCTGCAAGTAAGCGGCCAGCTCCTTGGGAGTTAATGCGGGGGTGGCCGAATATTGCTGGAAATTCCAGGTTGCCGGTCGGCCAAGACCGTCTCCATTAGGCCACTGCCAGCCCAACCCTAAGCGGATGTCTTGACCAAAACGAAACAGACGGTCGCGTAATTCGCCAATTTCTTTTTCCAGGTGTGCAAACCCGGCGAGGCTCGTGTCATGGTCCTTGCCGAGTTGCCACCAACGGACGCGCATGGAAAGCCGAGTGAGCACGGGATCGAGCGAAGGGATCCATGTGGAGGGAGCGAGCGATAGCAAGTCGGCGGCGGTGGCATCCGGAGGGATTTGTTGGCTCAATTCCAACTTTTCGGGTGGATGATCAACGACGCCGACCACTTCGATGTCCTCGGCTGACAGACGTTCGGTCAGCAAGACTAACTCATCGCCTAATTTGGGCTGCGACGTGTCGTACCAAACGGGCAATTTAACCCAATGGATGGCTGTCAGCGGGAGCAGTTTGGTGAGTTGATCGAACGAAAGAGGCAAGGATCGGCTGGTGAGTGTCCAGCCAAATTCGCCGTGAGGAGTTTTTTTCAGTGGTGGTACTACCGCAATGGAGATCATATGTCGGTTCATCATTCCCTGGGCAGTACGCATGGTTATCCGAATGCGGTAGAATCCATGTTCACGAATGGGTGGTACCCACTGAGTTTTGCCGGCATAGCCAGCCTGGCGATTGTCCGTGGGGCTGACGATATCCGAGGCACGGGAGAGGCGTTCGGTGATTAAGCGGCCATCCAATTGAATGGTATCATCTTCAAGTTTCCGGCTGCTGGCATCGAATAGCTCAAAATGGATATCAGGATCTTTCTCGATAATCCCCGACAGGCTGCAAGTGACGATGATGTCGTGCGGATTGGTGTACACATTGAATGGGCTGTTGGTTTCAACGGTCATTCGTGGCATTCTGGCAAGCCAGACATCATCGAGTGAAACCTTGCCATGCAGATCGGGTAGTTCTCCTTCTTTTACATGCAAGCGAACTCGTGCCAAGCGCACGTCGCTTACCTGTGGATTGACCGGTCCAATCCGCACCTTGACCCAGCCCTCGCTGGAGGTGTACCAAGGACTCCCGGCAGTTTGCAGGACGTTGCGGTTTTCGTCGCAAAATTCGACACTTAATCGGACCTGACCATATTCTAAATCGATGATGCGCAGTCGAGCCTCGACGACGTAGCTGAAATATTCGGATACGGCCACGGTGGGACTGTGGATCAGTGCGCTACCGCCGTTCATCTGGACACTCAGGCAGCGTCCGGCCACGGCAGTGA
>JAJRWS010000586.1 GCA_024276705.1 Planctomycetota bacterium
TATTGATGATGACCGACCTTGCCTCCCAGTCGGGTTCGAGTACGAGTACCGCTTTGCTGAGTACGAGTACGATATTCTCTTCTCGGCTCCTTTGAGGAGCCTTCCTCAAGCCACCCGCTATGCGGGTGGTACATGACTTGAAGTTGCATCATGCCGATCAGCTTTTTTGTCCTTCTTCCCTGAACCCTGAACCCTACCCTTTATCGAAGCTGTTTTTGAACGGTTCTTGACCGAACTCGAACAGAGGCCGTTGTGGCCCTGGACGGATGAAATGGTGGATGGCAAAACCGCTTGCAATGGCTTATAATCAAGCTGGCAGTTCCAGGTTCGGTGGGTGAAGCCGACTCGGCAAACGTTTTGCCAGTTTGGAACCCCTTGGGATCGTTCGAGAAATAACTGTCCGAGGTCCCCTCGCCCTTTTGGGGAGAGGGCAGGGTGAGGGGCCTGGAAATATGCCAGTTATTTCTCGAACGATCCTTGCCCGAGCCTTTTTTATCCACCCGGCGTTCCAAGACGTCGAGGGAAAAGTCGGAACGACTGAATGATTCTTCCTGGATGCGGTTGGTACGCCACCGGCATCCAATCTTGGCTGACTATATAACCCATCGAGGAGTTGACATGTCTCGCGCCACGCGTCGTCAGTTTCTGCAAACCACCACCGCCGCAGGTGCCTCCCTGCTACTGACAGGAAACTCTATTGTTTCAGGAAAAGGGGGAGGTGTTTCTGGAAAAGGGATTTCAGGAAAAGCGGTCGGTGCGAATGACCGGCTTCGTATCGCTGTGGCGGGACTGAATGGTCGCGGCAGGAGTCACATGCAGGGTTGGCTGGAACAGAAGAATGTCGAGATTGCCTACTTGATCGACCCGGATCGTACCGTCTTGACTTCAGCCCTCAGCGCCCTGAAGAAAAAAACTCAAGGCAAGTTCACGACCCAAGGCGTGGTGGATGTCCGAGCCGCGCTGGATGATAAAAATCTGGACGCGATATCGGTCGCCACACCGAACCATTGGCACTCCCTGATTACCATCTGGGCCGCCCAGGCAGGCAAGCACGTCTACGTGGAAAAACCGATGAGCCATGATGTGGCCGAAGGCCGGGCCGTGGTGGCAGCGCAGAAAAAATATGGTGTTGTCATTCAACATGGCACGCAGAAACGGAGTAACGCAAGTATCGCCGGTTTGCACAAGGCCATCCAGGCAGGCAAGTTTGGCAAGTTGAAAATTTCATATGGCTATTGCTGCAAACCGCGAGGGGGTATCGGTTTCAAGCAACCGACCAACCCGCCCGACAACCTGGCCTGGAGAATATGGCGCGGTCCCGCGCTGGTAGAACAGTACCATGCGAATCTGGTGCCTTACAATTGGCATTGGTTCTGGAAAACGGGTAATGGCGACATGAATAACCAGGGCACGCATGAATTGGATGTGGCTCGCTGGGCACTCGATGCCGACCAGACCTTCCCGGTTCGCGCCATGGCTATGGGCGGACGCTTTATGTGGCATGATCAGGGCGAAACGCCGAACACCATGTTTGGCATCGCCGAATATCCTAACGGTCAGTTCTGTTACTTCAATGTCCGCAACGTCAACTACGAAGGCTACCAGCGCCAAGTGGAAAATGAGTACTACTTTGAGGATGGTGGTAAAATCATCCGTGGAAAATATTATGCGAAAGGGAGTCAGAAGGGAGAAAAGATCGAACTTCCGGACGGCGATGTGACGCCCGGTGGCAATTGGGGTAGCTTCATCGCCGCTTGTCGCGCCGGTGATCCATCGATGGCCAACGGCACCGCGTTGGATGCCCATTACAGTTGCGTGCTGGGGCATTTGATGAATAATTCGTACCGCCTGGGCAAGCAAGTTCCTTTCAATGCCAAGGCAGGCAATTTTGGCGACAATCCCGATGCCCACGAACATTTCATGAAGCTCCATGAAATCATGAAACAGGGAGTCGGCGTGCCCGCGGATAGCGCGCACTACACGGTAGGTCCCTGGTTGACCTTTGATCCGGTCACGGAAAAGCACACCGGCGACCATGCGGCGGAAGCGAACGTGCTGTTAAAAGATCCGCACACCGCGGGTTTTCCGGTACCTGACGCGGATAAAGTATGATGAGGGCGGATTCCCGCCCGCAAACCACCAGCTCGGCTGGTGAGTACCCATCAGGCTTCGGGCGATTCCTGCGTTTTTCGTACTCGTACTCAGCAGAGCGGTACTCGTACTCGACACGTCTTCTGTGGACTTCGCCAGTTTGTCGAATCCATTGGGGCCATTTCGAGTACGAGTACCGGCTGACGCCTGAGTATGAGTACAGCAGTGATTTTCGGCCCCATTCAGGGGCCTTCCTCAAGCCTTTGGCTCTGCCGGAGTCTCACTGTACCATTCCATCCCATGACACTGAAAGATTCCCATGAAAAAATACTTCCCTCTGATTCTGACTGGTTTCGCTTCGATTTTGATCTTGTCCGGGACACATTCGACTGGATTAGGCACGGCGAAGGCCGCTGAGAAGGATTTCTCAAGCAAAACGATCCAAATCGGCATGGTCGTTTCCGACCTGCGAGAATCGTTGAAGTTTTACAAGGACGTTGTCGGCATGGTGCAGGTCGGCCGAACAGAGTTCGATGTCGACGCCGATTTCAGCAAGCGATCTGGTTTGGCCGATTCCCTGGCCATTCATGTGGAGGTGTTGAAGCTAGGCGCTGGAGAAAATGCCACCAGTTTGAAACTGATGACCTTTGGCGAACGGGCGAAAAAACAACAGAACCGGTTCATTCACTCGCATACGGGAATTCAATACCTCACCATCTTCGTGACGGCATTGGAGCCGATTCTTGCCCGAATCGAAGAGCACAAGGTGAAGCTGCTGGGAGAGACTCCCATTCCTCTGGGTGAAAGAGGGAGCTTTGTCCTGATCCAGGATCCAGACGGCACTTTCGTGGAACTGATCGGGCCGATGAAATAGGAAAAGGTGTTGGGTATCGGGTGTCAGGGTTCAGGAAAAAAAGTGCCGACACATCGAAGCCGCCGTTTTTTGTGTCGGCCCTATGGGCCTAATTCTATGGATACATTTAATACCGGTGCCTCACGGCACCGGCCAGGGCTATGTCAGCCCTGCGGGCTTATTTCCCCTGAGAAAACCTCCGGCTTTGCCGGAGGAGCCTCGCTTTTGAGACGTTCCCACCGCGGTAAAGCTTTATTGCTGAGCAATCTCGGACGGGGCCTCAGTAACTTCCGCCATCGCTTCCTGCAACGGTGGTTCCGGTTTGCCATCGACGATTTGTTCGGGAGTGATCTTCGACTCGATCCGGCGTACGATCGCTTCGGTCGCGGTCCGGTCGTACTTGTAGTCATCCAGGGTCAGTCGTTTCTGCCGCCCGTCTTGCCAATAGCGGACCCGCGCGATCCCTTTGCTCCGCCAGAGTTTTTTGCTGAACGTGATGATCTGGTCGTAAGGAACCTGAATACCACCATGCGTACTCAGGCCCGTTTCGTCCGCTGCGATCCAACGCCGGCTGGCAAGCAACACCCGTAGTCCAAAGAGGATACCCAAGGAACCTGTCAATCCGGCCATCCAAAATTGGCCCGTGAAATCGGCATCGGTTTTAGGTTCGCCCGGTTTTTTCAGCGACCAACCATTTTCCGTGGCGATCTTCTGCCATTTGGCTCTCCTTTCGCTCAAGGGCTTGGGATTCCCGTCCACGTCCTTCTCTTTTTGAATTTCTTGGTATTTGAGAGCTCGCACCCTTTGGTTCGGATAGCCGATGGCACCGTCGTACAGGCAATAAAGGGCAAAAAAGATTCCTGCCAAGGCAATGATTCCGATGCGGATCATGTACTGGCGGCTGCTTTTTGCTTTGATGGTCATGATTGGGGAATCCTTCGCTGAAGCAACAGAGGGCCTTTGGCTTCGAATTTATAAATGATCGAATTTAAGTGATGGGGTGCCAACGATTCGCGGCGAGTGGCAAGTGTGGGCGGTGGGGGGATGGCGGACAGCATGAAAATAGCCGCATGGATTGTTGCTCTTGTCGGGAGTATAGCTTAACAAACGTTTTGTTACGCGAGCACGGAAGGTAAATCCGTCATCTTCGATACAATCCCTGCGAACCATTGTGGGTGGCAGCCGAGGCTGCACTCCATAGCTTGCCTCATGGATCGATTCGCTGCAAGTCACGATGCCGGCAAAGGTTGTGAGCGGATGGTGTTCGCCGCCGGTATCGGAGGAGGATCGTCAAACTTCATAGACCGGCGGCTAGCGCCCAATGGCACTTATCTTTGAGCCGCAGGCGCTAGCCTCGGGTGCCTTCGGGACAACGCAAATACTATAAAACCCGAGGCTAGCGCCTGCGGCTCAGTGGTTGGACAGGCACGTATTCACGGGTCCACGATTTGACGAAGAGAGCCTGAGCCAGTAAGGTGCGGGACGGCTGCCTGATGGTGGGTGGTTCGGGAAAGGTGGATGGAGGGTGTGGAGACTTTGGTCATGCGAATCGGAGAAAAAATGCGAAACAGTCATCGATGGTCCCATGGGTCGATTATCACGCTTGCCTTCTCGGGGTTGGGTTTCCTGACCCTGGCATGTTGGCCAGCGATGCCCGCGCAAGCGGAGCCGGGCGTCCCCGAAGAGTTGGCGGCTGCGGAAATCGGGTCAGCGCGGGAAGCAACCGTAAATCAGGCACCGGTTATCCCAACCGGTGAGCCCATCGATTTGCTGGCTGACGGCCTGCGGCGAATGTATTCCTGGCTGAAGGAAACCAGGTACGAGGACCCGCAAAAAGTTTATGCCCTGGAAGATGGCATTTTGCGTGTGAGCGGTCAGCAGTGGGGCGGTCTGACCACGGTGAAAAACTATGCGAATTACCATATGATTTGCGAATTCAAGTGGGGCGAATTGACCTGGGGTAACCGGCAAGGCAAGGCACGCGATAGTGGTGTCCTGGTTCATGCGATTGGCCCCGATGGCACCTACAGCGGCATCTGGATGGCTTCGATCGAAGCGCAAATCATCGAAGGGGGCGTCGGTGATCTGCTGGCGCTGACGACTCAGGATTCGGAATCGGGCAAAACTTTTCCAGTCTCATTGACCGCCAGGATCAACAAAGATCGGGATGGCGAATCGATTTGGGCCCGAGAAGATAACGCGACGGCCAGGACGCCGAGCCAGGAGGTCACGATTTCTAAGGGGCGCATCAATTGGTGGGGGCGCGACCCTGATTGGACCGACACGACAGGCTTTCGAGGTAAGCAGGATGTGGAAAGTCCTGCCGGCGAATGGACCCGCATGGAGGTGATTTGCAAGGGGGACGAGATTACGATCCTGGTCAACGGTGTTAAGGTGAACCATTGTTACCACGTTTCTCCGGTAGCCGGCAAGCTGCTGTTGCAATCCGAAGGCGCTGAGATATTTGTGCGTCGTTGGGAATTATGGCCGCTTGGTTCCGTGCCGGAGTAGGGGAAACCATGAGCGACAGGTTGCCGCTGCCCGTTGCGCTGACGTTGGGGGTCGAGGAGGAATTTCAGATACTCTGCCCGAAATCATGGAAGCTGCTGCCTGAATTTGCTGCATTACACGCTGAAAATTCGGTTGACGGCAAGGATTCCTGCTGTCCGATACGGGCCAGAAGGGATACGGTCGGCTGGGAGATCAAGAGCGAGCTTCATCAGAGTTGCTGCGAGGTGGTCACACGCCCCCACCGCACGGTGGCTCAACTCCTCGATGAGGTGCGGTCGAATCGACAACGGCTATTCTCGCTGGCTCGGCGGGTAGGACTGAGGGTAGGCCTCAGCGGTACGCATCCTTTCTCCAGATGGAGCGATCTGCCCATCACGCGCGAGCCGCGCAGGTTGCGGTCCGAACATTGGTTTCAGGAAGCCCACCGCCAGTGCCTGGCCTTTGCGCTGCATATCCATGTGGGAGTACCGGATCGCGGAGTGGCACTCCGCGTGATGAACGACGCCCGTGTCTTACTGCCGATTTTGTACGCGCTTTCCTGTTCCTCGCCCTTTCTGGAAGGGCGCGAAACAGGACTCATGTCGAGTCGTTTGTTGCGTGCTTTTGGATTTCCTCGTACGGGCATTCCCGATACTTTCCACGATCTGGACGAATTGGATCGGCTGATCGAGACCATGCGGCAGGCCGGGGTCATCGCCGATGCAGGGCAGCTTTGGTGGGATTTACGCATCCACCACCGGTACCCAACCGTGGAGTTTCGCCTCTGTGATGCGGTGCCAAGAATCCAGGACGTAGCAAGCCTGGCGGCATTGGTCCAGGCGTTTGTCGCCGATTTGCTGGAATCTTATCAACGAGGGTGTGAAGCGTTACCGACCAGCCGTTTGCTGATCTGCGAAAATCGTTGGCGGGCGGCTCGTTTTGGGACCAAGGCGGAACTGTTCGACGTTCCAACCGGCCAGATACTGCCCTTGGATTCGTTGGTCGATCGGCTATGCGATCGGCTCACGCCTCAAGCGGGCCGGCTCGGATCGATTGACCATCTCGTCCAAGCTCGTAGGATGGTCCTTGAGGGTTCTGCCGCCCAGAGGCAACTGGCCGGCTGGCATGGTGATGTTCAGAACTTGAAACCGATCGTGCGGCATTACGTGGCCGAGACGGAGGCCCTTTAGCACGGCCAATGAACTGTATTTCACGTTCAGGGTCGGAGCCATGATTCGACCCAACTTTTATGAGGAGGTCTTGAGCATGTCGACTGGAACTAATCTCGCACCCACCAGTGAGTTCCCGCCATTTGATCTGGAAAAACTTCTGCGTACGGTATTCGATCCTGAGCCTGGGGTACGGGTGGCACTGCTGATCGATCTTGAGGATCTCTCCACGATGACAGGAATGGCCTTCCTTCAAATCCCGGGCCATTCGATTCAGGCCAACGCAATCGAGTATTTTTATCGTCCTCTGAAGCAGTCACTTTTACGGAAGATGGGTCTGCAAGGGGGCGACTTGTTTGCCTACCAGCGAACGGGCGGAAGCAATTTGGAATTGCCGGATTCGTGTGTGACGGTGAAAGGGGAAACGGTCTCGTTTGCCGACGCGGTTTATACGAAATATGACATCATTCTCTGCCTTTCGACCGATTCGGCTACCGCGCCACTGACGGCCCACGCAAAAAAGTACGGATTTCGCGGTGCGACATTGCATGGA
>JAJRWS010000587.1 GCA_024276705.1 Planctomycetota bacterium
CCAACGCTTGTTTCGTCAAGGTGGTGCTCAACGACCAAGTGATTCATGAGAATGTCGAACTCCAATGGCCCACGGGCCACGCTTGGAGCAAAAAAAAGGAGGTCGCGCGCGGCCCGTTGTTCCTCCAAGGAGACCACGGAGCGATTGCGTATCGCAACGTGCGGGTGCGGCCGATCTCCACATCTTCTAAAAAAGCAGCTTGCCCCAATATCGTGTTGATCATGTGCGATGACATGGGCTGGTCAGATATCGGATGCTACGGCGGAGAAATCGACACCCCGAATATCGACCGACTCGCGTCCGAGGGGATGAGGTTCACACAATTCTACAACAACTCGGTCTGCAATGCGACGCGCGCGTCGCTATTGACTGGCTGTTACCCCCACTATCCTCATCCCTACCTAACAGAAAAATTTGCCACACTTGCCGAATGGCTCCAAACGGCCGGCTACCAAACCGCTCTCGCCGGGAAATGGCACCTCGGACGAACCGATACCACACACCCACTCCGCCGCGGGTTCGATCGGTTTTATGGCTTGCTTGATGGATGCTGCAATTTTTTTGATCCCTATTATCGCGATCCAGAGTACAAGTGGTTTGTCACAGGCGATGGCCACCGATATTTCGCAGACAACACAGAGCGGATTACGGAATTTCCGGACGACTTCTACACGACCGATGCGTTTAGTGACCGGGCAGTGAAGATGATTCGGCAAATGGCCAAACCGAAATCGACATCCGCTGAGAGGACCGTACCACCGCAACCATTTTTCATGCACGTTTGTTACACGGCTCCCCACTATCCCATTCATGCCAAGCCGTCCGACATTGCCAAATATAAAGGTAAATACGCAATGGGTTGGGAGTCGTTGCAACGAACTCGCTACAAACGTCAACTCGAACTGGGGCTCCTCGATCCGAAGTGGAAACTTCCGGCCCTGGATCCGGAAGCAAAGACTTGGGCAGAAGACACCTACCCCAAAGAATGGCAACAGCAGCGTATGGAAGCCTATGCGGCCATGATCGACTGCATGGACCAAGGCATTGGGCGCATTCTGGCAACGTTGGACGAGATCGGCATTGCCGAGAATACGTTAGTGATGTTTCTCTCGGACAACGGCCCTGAACGGACCGAATTCGCGGACACGAGCCCGCAGCAAGTCCCGGGTGCAAAGGAGTACTATAATACGTGTGGCCCAGGCTGGGCATTTGCACAAAACACCCCCTTCCGGCGATACAAGACTTGTATGCACGAGGGGGGGATCGCAACACCGATGATCGCTCGCTGGTCTGGGCATATAGAGCCCAACAGCATGACCAACGAAGTAGCCCATGTCATCGACTTCTTGCCAACATGCTTAGAACTAGCTGGCATTGAGTCAGCCACAGCATTCAATGACCACGAGGTTCTTGCCCCCGATGGCCGCAGCTTTGTCCCGCTGCTTGCAGGCTTGGCCCATAAAACCCCGGTGCAACTTTTTTGGGTGCTGGGTGGAGCACGCGCCGTACGGCAAGATGATTGGAAGCTTGTCCAAGGGGCCACGCAGCATGACTGGGAACTTTACGACCTCAAGTCAGACCGCACGGAAACGAACAACCTAGTGAAGCAATTTCCGAAAAGAGCCAAGCAAATGAAACAAGCATGGCTGCAATGGGCTGAAAAAACCGGTGCCGCCAATCACTCGGAGAAATTGAAATGAACATATTGCTCCGAGCTCTCCTTGCAGGGCGATATCGACAGTGCCCTTTAGCCAGTGGCACTTGCAACGAACCAATGATGTATTTTGTGTGATTCTCAAAAATGAAAGGTCAGACATGTCTCTCAATAATTCAGCTACACGACGCAAATTCCTTCAAGCGACTGCCGTTACAGCAGCGGCCGGCTTATTACCCACTACACTAAGAGCTGCGAAACAGTCGGGAGATGTCAACTCCCAGGTGCGCGTGGCGGTCATTGGCGTCCACGGTCGTGGGGTGCGCCATATGGATGGCCTCGCAGCACACGTCGTCGCCCTGTGCGACTGCGATAGCGCGATCCTCGCGAAGCGTGCAAAACAGTTCGAGGAAAAGCATGGCCGCAAGGTCGATATAGTTGTCGACTACCGTAAGCTGCTCGAACGCTCTGATATTGATGCAGTCGCGATTGCAACGCCCAACCACACCCATTCGTTAATCGGCATCGCTGCCGCCCAAGCAGGCAAACATGTTTACTGCGAAAAACCCGTCTCGCACAATATTTGGGAAGGCCGACAACTGACAAACACCGCTGAAAAATACAAACGCATCATGCAGTGTGGTACCCAGTCGCGAAGTGCCCAAGGCATTCAAGATGCTCTTGCCTGGGTCCAAGAGGGAAATATCGGTGACATTCGCTATGCGATCGGCACCTGCTACAAACCTCGCAAAAGTATCGGAAAGCTCAAGGAAAGCCTCCGCATCCCCTCTTCCGTTGACTACGACCTCTGGTGTGGTCCTGCCGCAGAAGTGGATCTCCATCGTCCAAAACTCCACTACGATTGGCACTGGGATTTCAACACCGGTAACGGTGACATGGGGAACCAAGGGATCCATCAAATGGACGTGGCCCGATGGTTTCTCGGACACAAGGGACTATCGCCACGTGTCATCAGTGTTGGCGGACGGCTCGGATACGACGATGCCGGAGATACGCCGAACACGCAGGTTGTACTGCATGATTACCCTGAAAGACCAATCATTTTCGAAACCCGAGGCTTGCCAAAGTCGAAGGCGGGGCAGAGGGCCTGGGGGAGCTCGATGGATCGCTACCGCGGTTCACAAATTGGCGTGGTCGTGCAATGCGAACGAGGTCATGTAGTCATCCCTAGCTGGGGGAAAATTTTCGCATTCAACGAATTTGGGAACGAACTCAAAAAGTGGAACACGGGTGATTGCGAGCAGAGGCATTTCGATAACTTCGTTGCCGCAGTTCGTGCCGGCGACTCTTCGATGCTCAGCGCACCAATTGTTGAAGGCCATGTCTCGAGTGGGCTTTGCCACACGGGGAACATTTCGCACCTGCTTGGTAAAAAGCTGCCAGCAGACGAAATTGCCAAAAGTGTTGCTGGAAACGACTTGCTGGCCAGCTCTGTAGATCGCATGATGTACCACCTACGCATGAACGAAGTCGATGTGGATCAACCTGCAGTGGTACTCGGAGAATTGCTCGAAATGGATGCACCCTCAGAGCAATTCACCAACAACGAAGCGGCCAACCGTTTGCTCCGTCGCAAGGAACGCAAACCCTTTATTGTACCTGAAATCTCGTAGAAGCGTATCCTTGCGGAATACCTGAATTCCAAATCAGAGAAATATTCTATGGAATCAAGTTATTCTGTGGGACTTCACCATCCTCAAAAGCCGGCTTACACCGTGGTTTACCCAGACTCTAGTCGTCAAATGGCAACAACTGACGCCATTCTGATTTGGTCACACTCAGCCATCATTCATTGAATCCTTGCTGGGTACCTGATAGGTAGTCAGGGACGCCGATCTTGCAAGTCGAGCTAGCCAAACAAGTTCTGCGATTATGAATTCTCCGCTTACACCAAGGCTTACCCCACCCACAGTCCCCTCTTGGCAACGGCGGTCACCTATTGTCCTTGCGGATCGTCAACGAGCCCCAGTTCGTGCAAGAGCTTGTGGTTTTTCTCGATCCACTGGCCAAGTTCTTCCACAGCATCAGCGCCACTGAGCGGACTATCAACTTCGTCGGTATCTGTCGAGCGATAGATCTCGACAATCTCCTCCAAGGCCGCTCGTGCTACCGGGTCATCCATTGAATCCATATCAGTCAGGTAAAAGGATAACAGAGTGGCACCGATTGAGATCGATCGCAAGTAATTCTGGTGAGAGTTTTTCCCAGGTACGAATCCCCTCTTCTAAACATATTTCCACTGTTTGTCCAGCTTTTCTTTGACGACTCGTATGGGAATCGTCAGACGACTGGCCAGACGATACGTCTGTCGAGACGTCTTGTCGATTTGGCGAATCGCTGGCGGCTTGTCAGTCGACTCGGCAATTTGTTAGTGACGACTCCTCGACGATTCCCTACTTCCGTTTTGGCGTCTCCTAAGGCGAATCGTCGCATCAGCGACTACAGGAAATCGACTATAAAGTAGCATCGACCTAGCTAAAACGTCCAGTCATTCAACTATGACATCTGGCGAGACGACTCGTCATAAGCATCAATGGGCGATTCGTCATGGTTGGGGTGCCGAACCGCCTGGCATGTGAGCCGACTCGGCAATTGGTTGACGGCTGGCGAACCCCTGGCGTACCCTCTGGCCATCCTTCCTATCCTTCTATGACTGAATCAGAAGCATCTTACATCGGCCGCAAGGCAGCGGCAGAAAAATACCGCCGTGGTGAACGCACCCTTGAACGAGACATCAGCCAAGCACTCAAGCTCCACGACGAAGAGTTTTTAG
>JAJRWS010000588.1 GCA_024276705.1 Planctomycetota bacterium
AGCGTATACGGGCTGCTCTCCTATTGGGGACGATACACGGAACCCTACACGCAACAAGGGATCGACGATTTTTGTCTCTGGACCCGCGAGGTGGTGCGGCGGTACAAGGATCGGATCAAGCATTGGGAAGTCTACAACGAAGCCAATTTCGGTGTCATCCGCCGCGACTTCACCCCCAAACCGGCCTACCGAGCATTAGCAACGGTCTGCCGCAGTTTTAATCGGGGCATCCCCCAACCACTGGAGATGCCTGGCAAACTCCACGGAGTTCGCCAGGGTAACGTCACCGCACTTTGGAGTTCCGCGACTCCCATGCGACTCCCAGTCGCGCTGGAGGAGAACACCACCCTCCAGAACCTCATGGGCGAAACCATCCTCACCGAAACAACCAACGGCCAACAGACCCTCTACCTCCGTCCTGGTGCGCCGATTTTTATCCACGGCGCCTATTCAATCACCGGCGAACCGGTTCGATTGGAGGGGGCCGTGGAACATAATGAGATCTTGTTTTAAAGACGAACTCGCCCGCCGGCGTCTTGCCGGGTTCTCCCAAATCGGCGAGGTAGATGCTTGCATTCTTATCCAGAGGACCGGCGTCCGATATCAGTTGCTTGCCGGCGATGTCGGTTGCGAAATGGTAGAAGTGAGGGTCGTGGAATTCACGGCTGGGGTCGTTACGGATGCCATTGGGAGTTTTGATACCGACATGTCCGGCGTAAGGTACGGCTCGGCCTTCAATCAGCCGTGCCGCCCGCGGCTGACGGCAGCTCGTGCTGGTGATTGCCCAGGTGGCCCGCCCGCGCCAGCATTGGTGCCCCTGGCAGAACTCGTTCCCGTCGCGTCCCCAGGGCATGTTACGGAGGTTGCTGATGGATTAAAGTCTTCAGTCTGGCCCATGGCGTTACTCTTCGGGTATTCGTTCTCGGCCCGAGACAATCGGCTTCTCGTCGTTTTGAAATGCCTGCCGCTTCCTAGTTGCGCCATCTTCCCTTTCAGCTTGTGTGCGAAGAAGTTCTTCAAGCGTTAGAGCAACATCCTTGCGCACAAGGTTCGGTCGCATCTGCAAAATACGTCGATTTCGTTGGCAAAGTTTTTCCGCTTCCGAATAGCGATGCTGGGCTACGTAAAGTAACGCCAGATTATAGATCGGCGTAAGTAATTCTGGCTGATCCTTTCCATCTGTTTTTTCATGGATTGCAATGCATTTCTTAAGCAAAATTTCTGCTTCCTCCCGTGCACCATTGACGCTGTACAGGCAACCAAGGGTATTCAATACGTGCGCTACCTCAGAGCTCTCTGCACCATATTTTTCTTGATAAATCACGAGACTTCGCTGCAACAAGGGTTCAGCCTCGTCGTAACGATCCGCAGCTTTGTAGAGAGCTCCCAGGGCATTGAGCGCTGAAGCCACCCTGCAGTCTTTGGGGCCATGCAACTTCTCACGTATTTGTAAGGACTGTTCAAAACATGAGCCCGCTTCCTTGTAATGAAGTTGCTTCATTTCAATCACGCCCAACAACTTGAGCAGCACTGCCTTGTCGGAATGATCCGACTTGAATGATTTGTTGGCTATCGTGAGTGCGCGTTGGCAGATTGATTTGGCTACCCCCAACTGTTCGCTCTGCGTATGGAGTATAACCAACGAGGAAAGCGTCTTGAGCAGGCGCGGGTCATCGACACCAAGCCTTTTCTCGAAGATAGCGAGACTCCGATGATAGAGGGGCAAGGCCTCGGTATTTTTATTTTGGCTTAAGTACACCTCAGCCAGGGCACCAAGCCCCACCGCGAGAGCAATAGGATCTAACCGGTAGGATCGCTTAGCCAGTGCAATCATTTCCCGAGCAGTTTTCTCTCCTTCGTCTAAATTTCCGTTTTTCACCTGATCGTGATAATCCATTTGCAGCTTATCAAACTGCTGTACGTCACTAACCAACACGGACAAACAGAGGCTGGGCTCAAAGAAATAACATATCGTGATTGCTACGATCCATCGACGACAAAACAACATGGCATTTAACTCCCAAGAAGAAGCTCATTCAGCATAGCGTAACAAAATCTCAAGGTGGAGTGAATTCCTATTTGTAAGATTCGGAAACAGGACCAAAGCTTCTTCCAATTCTTCCACCAATCGATTTCTCACAAAGAATCTGGCCAGTGCCGGACTGGAACTTGCCATATATTACCATTCTGCGATACTCAGGCATGAGCATTGATGTGGTACCTGCAGTCTCAACGGGCGTGCGAAAGACTCTCGATTTTTTCCATGTACTCTTTCTCCTGCCCAAACGCAAACAGGCCACCTTGGGAATACCCTTGGTGGCCTGTCGGTAGGCTGGGACTCGAGTAGGCTGACAAGCAACCTTGTTAACGCAACGATCTTCTCCGTATTACCATTCCCATCACAGCCATTGCACCTAATAGCAGCGTACTTGGTTCAGGAACGAAGGTGAATTGCCACACATCCCCACCCAAATTGTACTCGGCGGTCGTAGCCAACGAATCGCCTTCTTTGTACAGGAATTGCGCTGCCGTCGATGTGTCTAGCACAAAATCGCCCTTATGCCCATTGTTGCCATCTTGCGAAAGCCCTGTCCAACGCATCTCCATGATCAGATTGCCAGCGCTCGGATTGTAATGAAATGGGGTTTCCAGTTGGAAAATGTAATCAAACTCCCTGGGCCCATCAGGCGGCCCTTGATTGGCTGTAGATATTGACTCTTGATCATTAGACCATCCTCCCATTGAAGTTACGGTGAAAACTATGTCGTGACTCAGATCTTGTGTTAAAATTCAGTAGTTCCAAGAATGGCTGATGTTGATCCTTCTCATTCAGGTAATCGCCAACGCGAGGAATATTAGAGACAATAAAGAAGATTTTTCTTGAATTTTCCCAAGCGACCGGCCAGCGTAACATTCACCAGCCCAAGGGCAGCCTGAGTAATTGCTGCAAGCTCGGTAATCGTCTCGCCCGGTTGCGGACTGCGAAGGAGTGTCTGTCGATGATGAGCAGCAGCCGTACCGCAGGCGTCATGGATCACTCCCTATTGATTTCAAGCGAATAGCACGCGATATTCCGGAACCTTTACACCCGGCGGCACCTGACCAAGCAAAGCACCCCGGCAGCGAACCATGCCAGGCCGATCGAGGCGGGCTCCGGCACGGCCAATTGCTGGATAGCGGGAAAAACGTAGCGAGGCAACCCGTAATTGATGATCGTTGTACGGTTTACGTTGTCGGCGGTTGTGACCACGACCAGGTCAAGGTGAGGCACCACGACGATGAACTGCCCCGCATAGCCCCAACTGAAAAATACATCGTTGACCGCCAGCTTGCTCACCTGTGGGGCATCGTCCCGAAAAAGCCACCATTGGTAACCATAATTGCCCGGCGTGATCTCCTCATATCCCGGCATCCATGCTTCGACATAGGGCTGGACCGATGCCTCGACCCACTCCGCGGAAACCACCTGCTTCCCCGGTGAGCCATCTTCTGGCTGCCATAAGCCGTCATTCAAGTAAAGCTGCCCGAATTTCAGCATATCCAGCGGGCGGAGCTGTAATCCCCAGCCGGTGTTTGTTTCACCCTGGGGAGTTTCGGTCCAATTAAAATTGTCGATGCCCAGATCGGCAAACAAAGTCTCCTCGGCAAAGGCTCGAGTTGTCGCCCCGACACTTTCGGAGATCACTCTGGAAAGCAGCATGGTCTCACCCGAATTGTAGGTATACGATTCACCCGGCGCAGCCGACATCTCCTGATCCAGAATATATTCCATCCAGTCCTGGTCGGTACGTTGCAATTCGTAAACACTGTTGCCGGGAGAAGTGTAGTACCGATCGAGAAAATACGTTCGTAGCCATTTTTCACTCCTTCTGCAAAGCGTTGCTGAAAACGGGTTTGATCTTCACAAATGCTGTCCACGAATGCTGTCGCCGGTCGGCGTTTGCCTACTCTCCTCCTTGCAATTTCGTACCCTGGATCCCCATCAGCGTTTCTGCCTCCTGACGGGCGGCCAGAACATCCGCGTCGTACGGAACGTTATGATTTGCCATGAACTGTTTCTTGATTTCCATCACTTGCTCGTACCATCCACGTGCCTGATCGTGCTCGCCGCGTTGCCAATGCGACATGGCCAGATAATAACGGTCGATGGTACTTCCTCCATTTCGATGTTGCATCGATCTCCGGAGGGCTGTGATCGCTTTGCCGTAGCGGCCACTGCGGTAGAGTGCGATACCATAATTCTGCCAATACTCCGCATGGAGTGGATCACGCCTGATGAGCCACTCACACAGAGCCAAGGCTCGTGGTGGATTCCGAAATTGAGGAAGCGGGCAGGTCCCCAGGACCCAGGAGAGCATGTCCCGGGCACGTAATTGGAAGACGGAATTCTCACTCGACTCCGCCATGATCGTTTCGAGTCGATCGATAGATTCCCGAAAGCACTCGGCAGCCTCCTCCAAGTGGCCCTCATGGTAAACGAGCATGCCTAGATTGTAGGATGCCCATCCCATATTCATTAATGGGCCAAGCTTGCTGTAGGAGTATTTGCCGTTCAGCTCGATGGCTTTGCGCTGCGCCTCGACCGCCTCAAGCGGTCGCTGCTGGGAGAAAAGCGCGAGTGCGAGTTGGACATAGCCGTGGTGCAAGATCCTGTAGTATTCCACAATTCCGGGAAATTCTTCTATCAACGGTTCGAGGATCTCGATCATCGATCGGACTTGTTGCTCCGCTTCCTTGTTTTTTCCACGTCTCATCAGCACTTTGGCCAATTTGCATTTCACTTCCGCCAACAACCCCTGATTCTGGACATGGTCAGGAAAATCTTCCACTAGCTGTTCGGCGATCGCCAACGCCTGACGAGCCGACTTGATACCTTGCTCTTGGTTACCCAACATCCCCTCAATGCCGGAAACACGCAGGTAGGCTATCGCCGCTCCACGGCGGATACCCGGAGCCTCGCTCTCCTGCTCCATGAAGCCCTGGTAAAACTCGAGCGCATTCTCCAGTAAGGATTGCCGAATCTCAGCCATATGTGGGCGACCAGCCAGATCGGTGGCGACACGTGAAAACAAGCGGTCAATCGCTTCACGGGATTTTTCCAGATTCTCCTCGGCACGCAGATGCTGTGCTCTGGCCTCTTTCGCACTCAGACTGGCAAGTTGACTCTGCTGGCGCGCATCGGCCGCCGCAATCCTTTCGTTGTGGGCGGCCCGCTGGGCAATATTCCGCTCAGAGGTAATCCATGCCATACTGATGGCCAACCCCACCAACAAGGCCAGACCACTGAGGATTAACGACCCAATGGCCGGATTCCGCCGCAGCCATCGCCACATCTTGACCATGGGCGCGATGGGCCGAGTTTCGATCGATTTGCCATCGAGCCAGCGTTGCAGCTCGGCAACCACTTCCGCCGCGGACAGGTAACGGTGCGCGGAGTCTTTCTCGAGACATTTCAGACAGATCGTTTCCAAATCGCGTGGGATCGCCGCATCCAGTCGCCGCAGGCCGGGAGGTTCCCGATGGATCGCCTGATGCAGCAGCATCTCAGGCGCGCCACGAAAGGGAAGCTCTCTGGTCAACAGTTGGAATAGCACAACGCCCAAGGAATAGATATCCATAGCCGGAGTCGCCTGGTCGCCCTCCCCACAAGCCTGCTCGGGGGACATGTACGCAGGCGTACCAAGTATGGCACCGTGGACGGTCATGGTCACTTCCCCGGAAATCCGCTTCGCCAAGCCGAAATCGGTCAGGTGAGGCATTCCCTCTGCGTCGATGAGCACATTCTGAGGTTTGATGTCTCTGTGAATTACCCCTTGACCGTGGGCATGGGCCAGCGCCTCGGCGATCTGGCAAGCGAAAGTCGCTGCCTCGCTCAAGGTAAGCGGGCGATCTTCGAGCAAGTCAGATAGCGAGACTCCTGGAACATACTCACTGACGATATAGATCGTTCCTTCGGCGTGGCCAACTTCATGAACCGGGACGATGTACGGATGGTGAAGTCGTGCGGCGGCACGTGCTTCGGCAACAAACTTGGTTTCGTCACAGGCAGCCAATTGACCGCCACGAGGTATTTTGAGCGCTACGATGCGGTCAAGTTCCTGGTCGCGGGCCTTCCAAACCGTCCCAACGGCGCCGACGCCAAGCCGCTCAAGCAATTCGAAATGGCCCAATCGGAAGACCGCACCGGGCTGGTGGGCCTGGTTGACCAAACTAATACTGCTGCCACAAGATAGGCAATCGACACATTCCAGCCCGGCCTCGGTGACCGGTTCAAGCAGTTTGTTGCAATGTGGACAGCGAACATGGATCCCCCGGTCCCTGGCCAGCACGGATTGGCTCAACAAGGTTTTCACACCGTCTCCTCTGGCACCCCTTAACGGCAACCCGTCAATTGAAAAATCCGCTGAGTGGGCCACAATAACACGCTCCACATTCATAAAATCAGCAAACTTCGCCCATTCATAGAATCGCTATGCGAACCGAAAACCTGAGCGATAAAAAGCTGATATTTCTTTAATTTTGGCCGTTTAATGGAACAACGGTCATTCTGGAGAGGCAAGAAAATAATTTCAAGACGGTAGGAGTTCCATTGGCTGCTTGTCTATCACCGAAGCTTTTAGGCCATTTTTCTGGCTTATGGTTCTTGCTTCCTGCATTTCTTGCTTAATAAGGGCCATAGTCCCTTGGGTGGGACAGTCCGGATAATTGCCTCCTTGCCCTAATCATACGACGCGAGGAATTACACCAATCCTGAATGAAAGCGAAGGTTCTTTAGAATGCCCATTCGAACCACAGCCTACCTGGTATGCCATATCGCCTTCGCTTTCATGATCGGGACGACTCAAGCCCAGTTTCAAGCCCAGTTTCATTCTATTGATCTGCAACCTCAGGCGAATCATCGACTCGACAAAGACTTTGCCCCTGGCCATTATCCGGGAGATAAACTTTCCGAGCTGAACCAAGGCAGCCAGAAGTTGGGGGGCATCCCGTTCCAAATCGGTACCGAGCTGATCGAAGTCGCTGGCAAGTTTTTGCCCAACCGGCCCGAACGCGTAGATGGAATCGAGGTCGGCCGATACGTCAAGAACCTTTACATCCTGCAAGGTGCGCGGTGGGGCGCTTACGGCAAGGAGGGCGACTCGCTCGGCCATTGGGTTGCCGATGGGACACCGATCGGATATTACGAGGTCCATTATGCCGGCGCCGAAACGGTGGCGATCCCGATCGTCTACGGGGTCGACGTCCGCGATTGGTGGAGTATTTGGGACCACTCAAAGCCTGCCCGACGCGGCAAGGTCGTGTGGACCGGCAGCAATCCCCATCTGCGAACCCGTTCCGAAGCGCGCCGTACAAAAAAACCTTTGCGTCTCTATCTGAAGAAGTTCCGCCAGAACGGTCCGTCTGGCAACTGCTAACCGAATAGCACCATGCATCACTGCGAAGACGACGAGTCAGCAGATTATCCATGACGCATCTCCTGACGGTGGTTGTCGATCATTTTCTTAAGGGCGGTAAGTTCGTTCGCCGTCAATTTCTGGTCATCCAGCAAGTGCTGGAACATGAGCAGCGGATCACTGTTGAAGACCCCATCGATCAGTTTGCGTACCGACCGCTGGCCTTCCTCAGCCCGGCTGCGTGCCGGCTGGTAGACATAGATGCGTCCTGCTTCGCGATGTGTAAGCCAACCCGCCTTTTCCAGTTTTTGCATCGCCGAAAGAATGGTCGTGTAAGCCAGGCTTTTCGCCCGAGTTTGCCGCTCGAGCACCTGGCCCACAGTCGCTTCGCCCAGCTCCCAGACCGTCTCCATGATAGATTTTTGCAAACTTCCCAGTTCCTGAATCGATTTACGTTTCATGCCGTTTGGCTCCATGGCTTGATTGCTTTGAAACGGACGGATCAGATTACTTGCGTGCGGAGTACTACGGCCCATAGTACACAATTCCTCATGGCTGTCAAGCAAAATTTATCTTGTGCCCCAATCAGCTATTCCATCATCCCCGAGAGCAAAAAGGGGGCAGGATCCTAATTGGCAAAGTAGGCAAGAGTCCGTGGGCGGTCGCTCAACCGAAGGGTTTTGCTCTGTCTTAATTATTGTGTCACCAGTTGTAGGCTCTCCTTTACCCAGGTTTTTAATTCGGCTTCTGCCCCCTCTTCTGCTCCAAATGAACAATAGTCGAACCGGGACCGGTCCGAGCGAGTTCAGACGCCGACTTCGTGGTGACTAAAGCTATGTTTGCACACAGCGTCCTGGAAATAGAGCGTAAATGCTGTTACTATGGCGTTCGATTTCCAATGGACCCAGGGAAACGAACCGCTGCCTTTTGGGGGCTGGTGCCACACTGAAGTCCAAGGCTCTCAGCCGGAAGGCCAAGCGTATGCGGACATGCCAATCCATTGCCCTGATTCTTAGTTCCAGTTTCTGGCTGTTGCTCGCAGGTTGTGGTGAACCACCCACGAAAAAGAAGCCCCTCATCAGGCCGGTCAAGATCCACACCATCGGTTCGCTCGAAGCGGAGGCAATCATCGAGTATCCCGGCACAATCCGGGCGTTCCAGACCGCGGAGATGGGTTTCGAAGTGTCCGGGAAAGTCACGGAATTCCTGGTACAGGAGGGAAACAAGGTTGAAAAAGGGGCCGTCCTGGCAAGATTGGAGGCGACCGATTACCAAGCGGAATTGAAAGTCGCCCAGGCCAACCTGCAGAAAGCCCAGTCGGATCTCACTCGCAATGAGAACATTTTCAATGAGGATCCGGGGGCTATCTCCGCGGATGAGATCGAGTCCACCAAACGGGCCTTGAAAGTGACCGAAGCCCACTTGGAAATCGCTCAGAAAGCCGTTGCGGACACTGAATTGCGGGCGCCTTTCGCCGGAGTCATGGCGCGCAAGTTGGTCGAGGATTTTGCCAACGTTCTGGCCAAGCAACCAGTGCTCATCTTGCAAGACAACAGCATACTCGAAATCGAAGTCGCCATCCCGGAACGGGATTATGTCCGGCGGAAGCATAAAAATGAAACCAAGGAGAAAATGACCGAGCGGCTCAAGCCCACCGTCATTGTAAGTTCCCTGCCTGATCGCCAGTTCCCAGCCCGAATCAAAGAGTACGCAACGGTCGCCGACCCGATCACCCGCACCTTTCCCGTCAAACTCAATTTTATGGAGCCGGATGACCTAAACATCCTGCCAGGCATGACGGCGCGAGTGCGGGTGGTGATCAATCCGGAAAGCGCCTGGTCGGTCCCCGTCACGGCCGCCCAGGCGGACGAGAACCGGCAACCTTACGTTTGGAAGGTCGATCCCGAAAAGATGAAAGTCTCCAAGTGCCTGGTGGAACTGGGGCCGCTGACCGGCGACCGCGTGCTATTGAAAAGTGGCGTGCATGAGGGCGACCTGGTGGCGACTTCCGGAGCAGCATTGCTCCGCGAAGGCATGCAGGTCCGCAAATACGAGCAATAAAGTTCGTCATTTCCAAGAATGGCCGATGAAGCCGACCCGGACAACGTGCTCACAGTAGAAAACGTCGGTTCCCGTGCGGCTTATCGCCCTGGCCCACGTAGGGCGGAGTGGCAAATTGGAAGTATTGAAAGTTAGTTTTTTCCCCGAACGATTCGGGCAAACGCTGGGAGTCGCTTCTCCATGAACCTTGCTGAACTTGCCATCCATAACAAGACGACGACGCTCGTTCTGACAGCCGTGTTTTTCGTCGGTGGCATCGTTTCGTTCAATAATCTTGCGCGCTTGGAAGATCCTGAATTTACCATCAAGGAAGCGTTGGTCATCACCCCCTATCCGGGCGCTACGGCGGCGGAAATCGAAGCGGAAGTATCCGATAAAATCGAAAAAGCGGTCCAGCAGCTTGGCCAGCTCAAGGAGGTCGAGTCCAAGTCGGACCGGGGCATGTCCACGGTGACGGTGCGGATCAAGGATAAGTACGACAAACATTCGCTGCCCCAGGTGTGGGATGAATTGCGGCGAAAAGTGGGTGACATTCAAAATCAGCTACCACCCGGTGCCGGCCCCTCGTTTGTTAACGACGACTACGGCGACGTGTGGGGGATCTATCTTGCCATTTATGGCGACGAATATTCGGCTGCCGAGCTGAAAGAGGTTGCCAAGCTGCTACGCCGCGAGCTATTGCTGGTGAAAGATGTGGCGAAAATCGAGTTCTGGGGCGAACGCAACGAGGCGGTTTACGTGGTACCCAACCGTGATCGCATGTCGCAATTGGGGATCCACCCAGTCCAGATTATCGAGAAGCTGCGTCAGAAGAATCTTGTTACCGATGCGGGACGAGCCCAAGTCGGCCCGGAGTTCATTGCAATAGCGCCGACCGGGACATTTACGTCGGTCCAGGAATTCAAAAACCTGTTGATTAAAGGGAGTGACTCCGGCCAACAAATCTATTTGCGCGACGTGGCGGACGTTCGGCGCGGCTATCTCGAACCACCAGGCACTGTGCTCCAGTACGACGGCCACTCGGCTGTCGGTCTGGGCATCTCAACCACTCAAGGTGGCAATGTCGTTGTGATGGGCGAAGCGATCGACACGCGCCTGCGCGAACTGGCCGAGCGCATTCCACTCGGTGTTGAATTTGGTATTATTTCACTTCAGGCCGCTGCGGTCACCACCTCGATTAACGGTTTCCTGGTCAACCTGATCGAGGCGGTTGTGATTGTGGTGGTGGTCCTCATGCTCTTCATGGGACTGCGCAGCGCCCTGATCATCGGCGTTGTTCTGGCGCTGACGATCCTGGCAACCTTTATCTTCATGAGTCCATGGGGCGTGGCCCTGGAACGTATTTCGCTCGGCGCACTTGTGATCGCGTTGGGCATGCTGGTCGACAACGCAATCGTGGTTGTGGACGGCATGCTGGTCCGCATCAACGGTGGGGAGGATGCCAAGGAGGCGGCCAAGAGCGTCGTCGCGCAGCAAGCCATCCCCCTTCTCGGTGCCACGGCCGTGGCAATCTTGGCTTTTGGCGCAATCGGTCTGTCGCAAGATTCGACCGGCGAGTTCTGTCGTTCGCTGTTTCAGGTCGTCTTGCTTTCGTTGGGCTTGAGTTGGTTGACGGGCATGACCGTAACCCCTCTGCTCTGCGTGATGTTTCTGAAACCAGAGAAGAAGAAAGCCGGCCAGCAAGCCAAGGATCCCTACGACGGTTTCCTGTTCCGCGCCTACCGTAGGTTGCTGCTGCTGGCAATCCGTTTTCGTTGGGCCACTTTGCTTGTCGTGCTGATTGCTTTCGCTATTTCTCTGTGGGCCTTTCAGTTTGTCGACCGAAGCTTCTTTCCAGATTCCACACGTCCCCAGTTCATGGTCGATGCCTGGCTCCCCGAAGGAACCCATATCGACGAGACGGTGCGCACTTCGGAAAAAATTGAAGAGTACCTTGCCAATCTGGAGGGGGCCACGCACGTGACGACGCTGGCCGGTGCCGGTGGCATGCGGTTTCTGGTCACCTACGCTCCAGAAAAGGCCAATTCGGCATACCTGCAATTCCTCGTCGATGTGGAAAGCTACGAGTTGATCGACGACCTGGTCCCGCAAGTCGAGCAGCACCTGCAGGCCACGTATCCGAACGTGGAGGTCTACGGCAAGAAGTTCCTGCTCGGTCCGGGAGCCGGCGGCAAGATCCAAATTCGTTTCAGCGGCCCCGATCCGGACGTGTTGCGCAAGTTGGCCGAGCAAACGATCAACATCCTCCACGACGATGGCCATGCGAAGGCAATCCGCACCGACTGGCGGCAGCGGGTGAAGGTCATGCGTCCGGTCCTGGCCGAGGAAGAGGCCAACAATGCGGGCGTAACCGCGCAGGATGTGGCACTGGCCGTCAAGTCGAGTTTTGAAGGCGCTCGTGTTGGTGTCTTCCGTGAAGGCGATGAACTGCTGCCGATTCTTTTCCGCGCCCCCGAAGAAGAACGAAGCAACATCGCGTCGATCAATAATCTGCAAATTTGGAGCCCCGCCGCCCAGCAGTCGATCCCACTGAGGCAAGTGGTCAGGAGTTTCGAAACATCGGTCGAAGACCAAATTCTCCAGCGGCTGAATCGAAAGACGACAATCACCGTCCACGCCGATCCTTCGGTAGGCACGGCCCCGACGCTGCTGAAGCGTATCCGAGCCAAAGTGGAATCGCTCGAACTGGGTCCGGACTATGAACTGCAGTGGTGGGGCGAGTACCGGGACTCGACAAGAGCCCAGGAAGGAATCGGCGCGAACATGCCATTCTTCCTGCTGGCGATGGTGCTGATTGTCATCGGACTATTCAACTCGCTGCGATTGCCACTGATCATCTGGCTCATGGTGCCGCTGGCGATCATTGGAGTCACGGCCGGTTTGTTGTCAACGGGGCAACCTTTCGGATTCATGGCGCTGCTGGGTTTCATGAGCTTGTCCGGCATGTTGATTAAAAATGCGATCGTGCTGGTTGACGAAATTGAGCACCAGAAACGCGGAGGCACGCCAACTTTCAAGGCAATCGTCGATTCCGGTGTGAGCCGCCTCCGGCCCGTCGCCATGGCCGCGCTGACCACGGCACTGGGAATGATCCCCCTGTTGGTCGATGCCTTCTTCGTCGCGATGGCCGTAACGATTATAGCGGGCCTGGTGGCGGCCACCGTCCTCACGATGGTCGTGCTGCCAGTCCTCTACTCGGTGCTGTTCCGGGTAAAGTACGATGTGTCGCAGCTCGAGACGGCATGACCTACGGTTTCGCAGCCACACGACTACCGTGCGGTAGCGGGCACTTGTAGAAGCTTGGAAAACGGCATGGGATCCTCATGCAAGACGGACGTTTGGAGCAATAATCATCGCATGTGCCGTAAGTCCTGGGTGGACAAATGCGGGGCGGGCATTTGCTGCGATAATCATCGCACGTGCCACAAATCCTGGGTGGGCAAATGCAGGGCGGGCATTTAGGACAGTAATCGTCCGGACACCAGACCGGCTTCATGACGCAAGACCGCTCGCACTCTGCACACGGCGTGCATGGAGAGACCTGCTCACGGGGCCAGGGCGATCGGCTTTTCGCAGTCTTGTCACCCGCATGCAGGTTCCCGCACAGCAGGGCCACAACCGCGCTCAGGCTGACCAGCAGAATAACTTGTCGGAATGGCGGCATGGAGGTTCGCTCCCTAAGAAATGGCTGGCAACTCCGGCTGTGCCGGATCGACGGGCGGAGCAAGGTCAACGGGCGGAGGCAGCGTCATCTCTTCGCCCGAGGTCGGGGCAATCTCCAGGGGCATGACAGGGCCACCCACGCGAGTCTGCCAGCCACCGCCAAGTGCTTTGTAAACCGAGATCAGATTCGTTACGACCGTACCTTGAGAAGTTGCCAGTTGGTCCTGCCGATCGGCCAGAATCTGCTGCATGTAGACCACCGGCTGAAAACTGATTTTGCCGCGTTGGTATTGCGTGGTACTGATATCAACCGCCCGCTGCGCCTGGGTGGCCGACTCATTAAGTTTTTCCACCCGGCTCCTTTCCTTCAGGAAGGAAACGATGCCGTCTTCCACTTCCTGGTTGGCCGTCAGCACCGTGTTCTGGTAATCCAAAACTCGTTGGTAGAACAGGGCCTCGTTGGCCCGGACATTGTTGCGAATGCGGCCGTAGTTGAGAATATTCCATTGGAAACCAGGACCGATGGAGCCGGCCACCGATCGCGTATCAAACAGGGTGGACAGGTTTTCCGAGCTGTAGCCAATAGAACCGGTGATCGCGATATGCGGGTAGAAGTCCGATTCGGCAATGCCGATGACAGCGGATTGGGCCGCGGCAAGACGCTCGGCGCGACGAACATCAGGCCTCCGCCTGAGTAGTTCGGCGGGAATCCCCGCCAATAACTGAGGCGGGGCCACGGGGATCGGCGCCTCCCCCAGTTCGCCGACCAGGTCACGAGGCGGCAAGCCCATGAGGACGCAGAGGGCGTTGCCGGTCTGTCGAATGCCGCTTTCAAAATCGGGGATCGACGACTCGGTGGCAGCCAGATTCTCCTTGGCTTGGGCAACGTCCAGCTCGGTTACTTTACCATTTCGGAACAGAACATCCGCAATCTCGAGTGTCCGTCTTTGCAGGAGCACATTCTTTTTTGCCAATTCGAGCCGCTGTTGGAGCGTGCGAAACTGGATGTAGGCCGTGGCGACTTCCGCCTGCAGGATGACCAGAACGTTGTCGTAGTCCTCAATCTCCGCATTCAGGAATGCCGCCTCGACTTCGACCGCGCGGCGGAATCGGCCCCAAAAGTCGAGTTCCCAAGAGGCATTGAAACCAGTATTCCAAAAGTCAAAGTCGTTCACCAAAAGGTTGTTGGCATTGGTGTTCGAGAGATTGAACCGCGAAAAATCTCCAAACGCCTGCTGGTTTTGCGGGAACAGGTTCCCCCGGGCAATGTTCAAGCGAGCTCGCGCCTCGAGGATCCGCATTCCGGCCGTCTGGAGCGTGATGTTTTGCCGCGATGCCGTACCGACTAACTCATCCAGGATGGGATCGCCAAGGGTACTCCACCAACTGCCATAGCTGGTCGATACGCTGGCAACGTCAGGGTTTTCGTAATCGATCCATTCGTCGGCGATCGGTGCGGGCGGGCGGCAATAATCAGGCCCGACTTGAAAACCATTTTGGCACCATCGACGAACACCCGTGCATCCTGAAACAACACCAAGCATGGCGACGACTAACACCCAAGTGGCGGCGTTGTACCGCGCTGGCGCCGGGCTTGCTGGGCCATCTGGCAAGAGCGCGGGACGCAGGGAATCAACTCGAATACTCATCAGTGAGCCCTTGAAACAAAAATCATGACGACTGCATGGTGTGCATGACCGCTGCAACATTGGCGACCTGCACAAGCGATGCAAATCAGTCGATCCGTAGAACCGCTTCTACCCGGTTGTATCGGTCAAAACCTGGCTTGCCGCTATTACCGCTTTTCCGTTTGTTGATCGTTTCCTGAAATTCTGATTCTATCGACACATCCGATTTTTCCGGTTATTCCTTAGGATCGTTCGAGAAATAACTGGCATATTTCCAGGCCCCTCACCCTGCCCTCTCCCCCAAAGGGGCAGAGGGGACATCGGACAGTTATTTCTCGAACGGATCCCTATCGCCCAAAAAAAATCGCCCAACGCGTGAAGCATGGCACCAGTTGCATGCCATCACTCCACACGTTGGGCGATAATAGATAGTCCGTTCGTTTCCCTGGCTTACAATCCCCAACCGGGCAGGGATTCTCTCTATTCCCAAGGAACTTCCAGTCTTAGACCATATCCTTCAGCTTCTTCAGCGGGCGTACCTTTACGACGTTCCGAGCCGGTTTGGCCTGGAAAGTCGTCATTTGACCGGTAAAGGGATTAACCCCTTCGCGCTCTGGCGTAGCCGGTTTGCGCTGGACGACAATCTTGCAGAGGCCATGAATCGTGAAGGTTCCTGGCCCCTTCTTGCCCAAGGATTTGGCGATTTCATCGCCAAGTGCCTCCAATACGGCTCCCACGTCCTTCTTCGTCAAACCGGTTACTTCGGCTATGTTCGTATAAACTTCTGTCTTGGTAGGCGGTTTTTGTGCTGCGGCTTTCGCCATTGTAGGTAACCCTCCTTAGAAATGGGGAAACATGAAATGGGTGTTCGTTGGCTCGCACTCTTTTGCGGCTTTGTGCTGATTAAAAACTGCCACGACAAAAATGCAAGCGGTAAGGCACCGAAAAAAGCAGGAAAAACAGCCGTTTTCCCTTTGCTGACAGGTCGGTGGCCTGCAGCACCTTAGCACAGAAGAGTAGCACGCAAAGCGCCAATGGGCCACTCCACACTAAAAAACTCGGAAAATAATCAATCTACCCCCTCTCTAGAACCATTAAAAAACCCTGGAATCCGGACGATTGCCCTTATTTCCGATTCGATGTAAACTTCTATAAGCAAATACCTTACGTGACTTTGGGCGGTTTACCTGAGAGGCCAACCAAAGCTCGAGCTGATTTCAAAGTGCCGCCCCACCAAAACAGGTTGGATTCGGCCATGAAGAAGATCTCTGCAGTGGCCCGTCTGAAAGTAGGGAATAGGAAAGGTTGTATGGCATTGACAGTTCAACTGCGACTCCGCAAGCCGAACCTGGTTCCATTCAAATGGACCATGGTTCTGGCCATGCTCTCCTTGGCACTGGGGGGTACTCTACTCCAACGCGGTTCGATTCACGAACTCCGGGCTCAGCAGGACGAGGACGGCGAACCGGGCTGGGGTGGCCTCGGGCAGAAGCCGAAGCAATCGGATGCGGCTATTCCAGGAGTCAATACAATAGATGAAGGAGGCGTTTTTCTACCCTCCGATCGTACGCTGTTGCGCGGCATCACCACCGCTCGCACACGGATTGCCCAAGGTGAATACACGCAAGCGATCCGATTTCTCAACGATGTACTGCAACAGGAGGAAGATTCGTTCGAAGCCTCTGGGTCAATGGCGGAACCATCGCGGGGACCTCAGACCGGAAGCCCACACTACATGGGAGTCAAGGAAACGGCTCGACGCATGATCCGCGACTTGCCCCCCGAGGGCCGGGCTGCCTACGAACTGGCCTATCGGGCACAAGCCAGACGGCTCCTCCAAAAGGCAATCCAATCGGGCAGCATCGACCAACTGGTACGAATCGTGCGGCAGTATTTTTATACACCAGCCGGTTATGAAGCAACCCTACTGGTTGCCCAAAACGCGACCGATCACCAGCGTCATCTGGCCGCGGCGTTGGCTTACGAGCAATTGCTCGACACGCCCGAGGCGGTAAGTCGCTTTCAGCCGCAATTATCCATTCTCAGCGCACTGAGCTGGTTGGCGGCAGGCAAACAACCGCGCGCGGAGGCAGTTCTGGGCCAATTAAAACGGCAGGCCGGTGAACCATCCGGAGAAGGATGGGCGGTTCAGATCGCGGGCCGGCAATACCCACTCTTCGGGCCAGGAGCCCTGTTCGGCGCTCCCACCGACAACGGATCGACCACCCCTGTCGATTGGCTGCGTCAGGTCGCGGGTGAACCTGCCATTATCCAAATCCCATTGGAGCAACAATGGTTGACTTTGCATGGAAATGAAGCTCGTAACGGCCAGGCCGAAGGCGGGCTTCCTCACCTGCGTGTGCGCTGGAAAGTGCGCTTGTTGGGCCACCCCAGACTGGCTTCCCTCTATGAAGATCTGACGGCGGAAACCACCCGAAACGGCAAACCCTCGGTCGTTGCCGCGGCGCCCCTGGCCATTGGCAACACCATCATCACGCGTTCCGCGAACCAATTGATTGCCGTGGACTTTCAAACCGGCAAGCTGATCTGGGCCGCGGACAGATCGCGTTTACAGCCTTGGGAACAACTTCTGCGTAGTGCGTCCATGAGTTCGGAAGGACAAGAAGAAATCACCGACCCCATACGATCCTTCGCTCAGCGAATCTGGGAAGATCGTCTCCTGGGAATCGTCAGCAGCGATGGTCAACGAGTTTTTGCCATCGACCATCTTTCCTCTCCACAGTCGAGTCGAGCCCAACGATGGCAAATCCGAGGCCCCATGGGCGGTGGGCAAGGAGCAACCAAACGGATCACCCCCGGGATGACCAACCGTCTTTCCGCTTATGATCTGGAAACCGAGGGACGCCTGGTATGGGAAGTGGATGGACAGACGGCCAAGGAGGAGTTGCATGGCGTCTTTTTCCTCGGCGCACCGCTTGCTATTGGCGAGGCGATCTATTGCCTGGTTGAAATCAAAAGCGCCATCTATCTGGTGGCCCTGGACGGTTCGTCAGGCCAGATCCATTGGCGTCAGAGGTTGGCAAACCTGGAAACGGGCATCCTTATGGATCCCCAACGCAGGCTTCAGGCAGTCTCCCCTTCCTACGATGCGGGTATCCTTGTTTGCCCCACCGGAGCAGGCATCGTGGTGGGTGTTGATTTGGCAAAACGTTCGCTTGCTTGGGCCTACCGTTATGACAACCAGCAGCGGCCACGACGTGGCTTTCATCGGTTACTCGGTGAAACTGAGGCGGGAAACCCCAACGCTAACGAACATTGGATCGATAGCTCCCCCGTCCTCACGGAGGGTCGTGTGCTAGTCTCGCCTCCGGAATCCAAGTTTCTGCACTGCCTCGATCTGGCAACCGGACAATTTCTCTGGAAGCAAAAAAGACAGCATTATCACACGCTCGCTTGCATCGCCTCGGTACCCATCGCCTCGGTACCGGGCCACCCACAACTGAAACCCGGAGACCGGGAAAACATCGTTCTGCTACTAAGCAACACCCAAGCCACGGCGCTGCGTCTGCAAGATGGCAAACCGGCCTGGGACCAGGCGCTGCTCCGTTTCCCACGGGGAGTCCAACCGGCTGGGACCGGCTTTCAGAGCCACGGTCGTTATTACCTGCCACTCACCTCCGCGGAGGTCATTGCCATCGACCTGGCTCAGGGGACGATTGCCAGCCGCACGCAATCCCGCGATGGCCAGATATTAGGAAATCTCATTTGTCACCAGGGGACCGTCCTGTCTCAAACAGGCCAGTTTTTGGATCGCTTCGATCAGGTCGAAGTACTCAAGCAGCGTGCCACGGAACAGCTGGCCGCCAATCCAAACCATGTCGAATCTCTCCGGGTGCTGGGAGAAATTGCCTACGACCGGCAGCATTTGAACGAAGCCATCGAACTGCTCCTACACGCTCATCGCCTGGCCCCGGATGATTTGCTAACGGGAGAGGTACTCAGTGGATGCCTGCTTACCGCACTGGAAGAAGACTTCACCACCTATCGCGAACATTTCGACTTACTCTGGAGATTGGTAGCCGGCCGCAGTTCCGATCGACTTCAGTTGCTGAGAATACAAGCCGAAGGACTACTCTCGGCGGGAGAACTCCTTGCATCGCTCGAAGTCTGCTTGCGAATTTACCAGGAAGCCATCGATCCGGAAGAAATGCTAGACCTCGGTGGCCAACGCCAGGTACAAGTGGCCCGATGGGTTCAAGCTCAAGTCGACGCTCTCTGGGACGCCGCGGACGAGACCCAACGTGGGGCCATCAGAAAGCGAGTGACGGCCGTCCTGGCCAACTCAGGGTGGGCCGCGCCGGAGCCCAAAGTCAGCACGGGAACAGACTCGCTGGATTCATCCACCTCCAAGCTCACTGGGCCTAACCTCACTGGGCCCGAACTGATTGGGCCCGAACTGATTGGGAAAGAAAAGTTGCAACGCTATTTGCGCTTCTTTGGCGGCTTACCGCAAAGCCGCCCATGGTGGCTCCAGCGTGCGCGTCTCTTGCTGGAAGAAGGACAACTGCTGGCGGCCCAGCAGATTCTCTTACGGCTATCCCCACCGCTGAATGATCTTGGCGCAAGCGTCAGCTTGCCGGATGACCCAGGGTTGAAACCGGGCGCTCGGACTCCGCGGATAGAGTTTGAATCCATTGCCTTGCTGGCTCAATTGCTGCACCAGGCCGGTCGCCATCGGTTGGCAGCAGCGTGGGACCAGGCTCTTTCAGGCCCACTGGTCGATGAAGTCTGTCTCCAGAACAAGCAACATGAAATGCTGACCGGCGGGCAATGCGTATCCCTATGGCAAACTCACCCGTGGCAGCCCGACACAAAACCGACTGAGTTGGCCGAGGCAAGCTGGCCTTATGGCAAGGTGGAAGTGACCACCACGGCGGAGAGCACGCGCCGTCTCATCCGTTCTCCTCTGTGGGGTGTCCGGCTGGAGCGGACCGACTCCGTGCTTGGCTCCAGTACCGTGTTGATGTCTTCGCGAAAAGGTGAAATCATCGTTCGCAACAACCTGGGCCAGGAATTTTTCCAGGCCAAACTGCCACTGGATGGCCAGCGGACCATCCACTACCGTGCTCCCGGCTATACGTATGGTGTCAGCCGTGGCAATCTCCTGGTAATCTCCCTCGGAGCCCAGATCGTCGCTTTCAATACGCTGGCATCCTCGGGCGACCCGGCACCCGAAGTTTTATGGCGCACCAATCTGATGCGTGATTTTGACGCTGGCTACGCGCACATCAGCTATCAAAACGCCCGCTCGACTAGCGAATCAGCCCGTCTCGGATCTTTCCGTGCTCCCCGTTCCAGCATGAATGGCAAGTGGGTGGGCGTGATCGGACCGGTCACCTCGAAGGGCTGTGTCTACCAGGATCAGCGGCGTCTGGTTTGTTGCGATCCGCTTAGTGGCCAGGTTCTTTGGTCGCGAACTGACGTACCGACCGGCTGCGACTTGTTTGGCGACCACCAATACCTGTTTGTCTCACCCCGAACGGGCAGCGTCTGCTACGTGTTCCGCATGGCCGATGGACGTCGAGTGGACCAGGTGACCATCCCGCGTTGGAACCAGCGACTTGCGACCATGGGCCGCCAGATCATTCGCTGGCGCGAAGTACTCACGACAAGCACAATCGCCGACCAGGAAGATCCCAGCAAAAGCGACAGCATGCAAGGGAAACAAACAAAGTCGCGGGTACTCTCTTGTTTGGACGCATTGACGGGCGAAGTCGTCTGGGAGCATGCATTTGCGGAATCGTCTCGAATTGATATTGCTCGAGGACGATTCGTGGCCGTAGTCGAACCCTCCGGGGAGTGCACGATTCTCGACGCACGCACGGGAAACAAGCTGGTCCATGATTCACTGCGGCCAGACCCGTTGCTGAGAGAAATTCATCTATTGGTATCCACGGACCGTTTCACCTTGCTCACCAACCATCACACTCCCCAACAAAACACCAATCGATTGCGCGGGCTGATCCCATCCGATTGCCCCATGATCAGCGGGCAAGTGGCCTCGTACCAACGGGCCACGGGAGCCGCTTGCTGGAACCGTCCCGCCGACATCAAGCAACAAGCGCTCCTGCTCACCCAACCACGCGATTTGCCGATTTTGCTGTTCGTTAATTTCTCTCAACGGCGTGACAAGCGTGGCAGTCGACCTGGCCTTTCGATGCTGATCCTGGAAATGGCCAGCGGCAGAACTTTGTACCGGGCGGACAATCTACCCAATACGGGCGGTAGCCACCTGGTGGTGAAAATGCCAGAAGCTCCCGAGACCAAAATATCGGCCGACAAGAAATCGGCAGAGGAGAAATTGGCCGACCAGAAAACGGCGGCGCCCAACCTGGGACCTGGAGAGCCCCCCGCCCCACCTGACACCGAGCCTCCAAGGAACCATGCGACCCACGAAGTCGCCATCGAGATGACCGCTCGAGTCGTACGTTTAAATTTCACCGACGCACCTCGCCCTCCACAACCACCAGCCATGGCGGAAGTCGAAGCGGCCTCTCCACCCGGAGCCAAGGGACTATTCCGAATTTTCGAGAAATTGGGAACGGGAAGTTAGGAAAAGGGTATCGGGTATCGGGTATCGGGTATCGGGTATCGGGTATCGGGTATCGGGTATCGGGTATCGGGTGTCAGGTGTCAGGTATCGGGAAAATCATCAATCATCAATCATCAATCAGGACTCATCGATGCCATCCTTCACGCGTTGCGGAACATGCCTGCTGCTGACAACGGTCATGGCTGGTTGGACGGTCGCTCCGGCGACTGCACCGCCC
>JAJRWS010000589.1 GCA_024276705.1 Planctomycetota bacterium
CCAGTTCGTCCCGGAAGAAGCGATAGACCTCCACTGGATGGTTGGCATTGGCCGCGTGGACCGTGCACAGGATGTTGAACTCGACTCGATGCTTTTTGAGGCATTCCCAGCCGCGCATCACCTGCTCAAAGGTCCCCTGCCCGCCCTTGTCGACCCGGTAGGCGTCGTGCATCTCGCGGGGACCATCCACGCTGAGGCCGATGAGAAAGTTGTGCTTTTTGAAAAAAGCGCACCACTCGTCGTCCAGCCGGGTTCCGTTGGTCTGCATGGAATAGGCGACGGTTTGGCCCGGTTTTTTGTACTTTGCGGCGAGTTCCACCGAGCGCTCGAAAAAGTCCAGCCCCATGAGGGTCGGCTCGCCGCCCTGCCAGGCGACCATGACCTCCGGCCTGCGATGCGACTCGATCAACTGCCGGATATAGCTCTCCAAGACCGCGTCGCTCATGCGGAAACGGCTGCCAGGGTAGAGCGCCTCTTTGGAGAGGAAAAAGCAGTATTTGCAGTCCAGGTTGCAGGTCGCGCCCGTGGGCTTGGCCAGCAGGTGGTAACCGGGCGGCGCGTTTTGGGGCAGGGCTGTCATTTCACTTTCCTCCATCATCAGAGTGCGGGTAGTGGCTGACAAGTGATAATATGGGGGAATCCCCCATATTGTCACTTGTCGTTTCACCACTACCAGAGTGTGATACAGTATAGATGCTCTTGGCCGGGCTGTCAAACGCCAACGAAAAGAACAACTTGCCGGGGGTGCAAAACGGAAAAGATGGCAATCTCATAGGGCTGCCAGATGGCATAGGATATGAAAACGAATGAAAAAGCAAGTTCTAGTCCAGCTACTCCAAGAAGTTTCGGGAAAATGGAAAAGATATCCTCCTGGCGCACCAGGGGAAACGTCAACCCAGCCCAATTACGAGACGAGGCAGAGGGATTTGCCAGATGGTGACTTTTATGGTACTGTTCTCCGCTCCAATACCAGCCGGAGGACAGATAATGGAAACTACACCACAGCCAATCCCAGCTATCCTTGATCTGGAGCAAGCCATAGACAAGTTTCGTCAAACGGTCAAACCCCTGCTTGATCCAACTCAAGAAGAGGATTGGGATGCGACTAAACTGAAAGCGAAGGAATGGACCATTCTTCATGCCGGGCTGCAGTTGGTCGGACATTGCATCGCTATCCTGATTTCCCAACTGGTGTTGGCCGAAAGTGTGAAACTGGCCGCGAGTTTGAGAGCTCAAGGGGCGTCCGGCTTGAACTATGTCAACCAGGCATTCAAAGAGGTGACGATCACCCTGGTCGGTGGGGTGCAAGTTCAGGTCATGACCCTGTACAAACTCTCGCGCAACCGCAAGAAAGGCCGTGGTCGGAGGCGGAAACGGGGCAAACGCGGGAAAAGCCGTGGACAGGGCTTCTATCCAGTGCTGGTTTTGCTGGGCATCAGTGAAGGCGTGAGTCCCCTGGTTCGCTGCGTGGTGGCCCAAGCGGCGACCCAGGCTGTCTCTTTCGAGCAGGCCCGGCCATGGGTGGCCTGGTTGGGGCTTGATTTCAGTACTCGCCGTATCCGCCGCATCAGTGTGGCCTTCTGTCGAGTGGGGCTGCAAGTTCGTGCCCGGAGAATGGCCCGGCTGGCGGCCGGCGAACTGTCGCCAGGAGACAGCCTCCTGGGAAAACGGGTAGCGGTCTCTGTGGATGGGGGGCGAATCAATATCCGTGAGCCCAAGACGCGCGGACGAAAGCGGAAAAGTGGTCGCCGGGGGTACGATACGAATTGGAGGGAGCCCAAGCTCTTGACCATCTACGTCCTGGACGAGGAAGGACGCAAAGTGGTAAGTACCGAGGTTCCCCTGGTGCAGGACGGAACGTTGATGGGCCTGGAGGAGTTTCTGGCGCTGCTGCGTTCCTATCTGCAGGAATTGGGCATTGCTCAAGCGGAAGCCGTGATCTTGATAGGGGATGGGGCGCCTTGGATTTGGAACAACGTCCCGCCCTTGCTGGAGGAACTGGGCTGTCGCCCTGAGCAAATCACTCAGATTCTTGATTTCTATCACGCTTCTGAACACCTTCACAAACTGGCGGAAGCCCTGTTTGGCACAACGTCCCAGGCCAAGGGGTGGGCTCGAAAATGGTCCAGGCGACTCAAGCGCGGAAGTGCTCGATCCCTGTTGGTTGAGGTCAGTCACTATTTGACTAGAAAAGATTGCAAGGATATAAAAGAAACACAAAAAAAGCATGATTACTTCCATCGTCATCAAGAGAAAGGCCGATTGGATTATGCCCGCTTCAAGGCCCACCAGTTGCCTATCGGGAGTGGCGTGGTGGAAAGCCTGATTCGGCAGGTGGTCAATTTACGCCTCAAAAGCAGTGGCAAGTTTTGGCTGTTGGAAACGGCAGAGGCATTTTTGCACGCTCGTTGCCAATGGGCGGCTCACCTCTGGTCCCGTTTCTGTGACGCCGTTCTGACTTTTGGCTTGGCCCATCTGCCTGCCATCTAATGTGCTTTGCACCCGGATCAGAGTTATTGTTGTATAGCAAATATATCCACTTCAAGCCCCGTCCCTATCCTGGAGACCCTGAGCAAAGCGAGCATAACTTGTCGGGCTGGTGCGCAAAACCCGGCAGACTGAATGAGGATTAGATTTGTGAAACATAGTCATTATTCCTTGATCACCCTTGCGATTTTCTGTGGAATATTTTTGATGTCCGGCCTGGGGATACCCGGAGTGAGCGACCCCGCTCGAGCTCAAGGCGATCCGGCCTGGGAGCAATACCCTGCGCCGCCTTCTGGCGATCTCTATGCCGTGGGTATGACTCCCGGTGGACAGGGCTGGGCCGGCGGCGCATACGGCTCGATGCTCCAATTCGATGGCTCGAGCTGGAACCCGGCCTCCTTGGAAAAAGATTTTGCGATCATGGGCATCTCTATGGCCGATAATTCCACCGGCTGGGCGGTATCGCACCTGGGCCACATTTTGCGCAGCAGTGGTTCGTCGTGGCAAGTGGTGGGACAGCCGGTCACTTCCTGGCTGTCTGCGATCGACATGTTGAGCCCAAGCGAGGGCTGGGCCGTCGGTCAGAGTGGCGTCATTTTGCACTATAGCGGCGGAAACTGGCAGAGCGTTGGCAGTCCAACCACCGGCTGGTTAAAGGCCATAGACATGGTTGCCTCTGACGATGGCTGGGCGGTTGGGCAGGGCACGATCCTCCATTGGGACGGTGTGGCCTGGCGCGAAGTCGAGCGCCTGGGGGCTGGTGAGATGCTCCGTGGCCTGGACATGATCTCCGCCACCGACGGCTGGGCCGTGGGCTGGAATGGGTTGATGATGCACTACGACGGCAATGCCTGGACCAGTGTAGACAGTGGCACCGGGGTGCATTTGCATGCCGTTTCCATGGTAGATTCGGATAGC
>JAJRWS010000590.1 GCA_024276705.1 Planctomycetota bacterium
CATAAGTCTCCCGGCCTCATTTCGCTTGCCTTTGGATATGCCATTAACGTAGCACCGAATCTACGGCCTGTGAACGATTACCCGGAGAGCAATGTCGGGTCGGAAGTCCCGCCCGTGTTGAAGTCTTGGCCGAAATTTTCCGCGCCACCCAGGGCGGCCTGATCGTTCCAGCTAGTGACATTGGCTCCCGAAGTCGTCACGTCTGTCCCGTCCAACTGGATCAGCAGGTTGGCGGTAGGCATGGATCCCGCTTGCGCCGTCACGGCGAAGCAGAGCAGCGTCAGGCTTGCCATGCACAGTATGGCAAGCGAAGTTCTTGTGGATTGGGTTATGGATCGGTTCATCATTAGTACTCCCCTCAAGGAAAAGAAAAAAGTAAAACATCTACGGTGTCACATACTTCCTGCGTACACTGGCCGGCGCCTCCCAACTCCCGGCGAATCAATCATTACTTCAGTGGAACCTCCTTTATTTGTGGTTGTAGGCCTTTATTGATGGTTAGTAGGATAGCCAGTATTTTCAAATGGCCACTCAGCCTTACAAGGATCCAGAGCAAAAAGCCGGTGCGGGAGCCGACGCTGATACTGCCAGGACGTTATTCGGGTCGGTTACTTCCGCCATTCCTGGAACGATGGTTAGTGGGATTGTGTCGAGTTGCCATGCTTGATTCCTTTGGCGGCGCCAAGGTCTCGCCTTCGATAAGTCGGACGGGTACCATCACGCGTTCGGTGTCAGCTAAGTCGCGCCTACCGGAGCCCATCTCCTCCAAAAGTTCGACTGCGCGTCGTCCCACTTCGCTGTCGTCGTATGTCACGCGAGTGACACGCCGGGCAATCGGGCCCTCCACATCCCCTCCGGCGATACCGAGGATGGAAATATCCTCGGGTACGTTTAGCCCCAGTCCATGCAGAAGGTAGTGAAGAAGAATATCCATTCCTCCCGAAGTACACCAAATCGCCGTCGGCGGATCCTTTGAAGCGAGCATCGATTTGAGCTTTTCGAGGACTTCCTTTTCTTGTTCTACGGGATCGGGAAATGGGGTTTCGCTGATATAAATGAACTCGTCGGGTACGTCCGCCCCGGCGGGCCGTAGTACGTCGCGGAGGCCACGTTGATAGGCCTCGTCGGAAGAGGAGATAGGACATCCGCAGAATATTGCCACCCGGCGGTGCCCCTTCGCCACGAGCGCCTTGCCGATCTGGCGTCCTATCGATTCGTGGGGGATGGTGACCAGAGGCGCTTTGAATCCCGCCACGCCCCGGTAGCAGAATACGATGGGTATGCCGCGTTCGCGGAGAGGCGCCACTTGATAGTGGGGGGTGGGCTCCGAGGTGAGTGGATAGATCACAATCCCGGCAATACCTTTTTCCAATAACTGCAAAATGAGATTGCCTTGCACCGGCAGATTGTCATCACTGTTGCAGGTGATCATGTGGTGTTGGAGTTCTCGGCAGGCTGCTTCAAAACCTTGATACAAGGTAGGAGATTCCGTTGTCGATTCAGCGATTTCGAGGCATCCTGCCGGCCATAGCCAGTCCGTGTGACGAGAACGATGCTTTTCAGGAGGATGCTTTTGTTGCATTGGCGGAGCATTTGTATCGGCAAGGTGTGCACGGATTGTACGTGGGCGGAGCGACAGGTGAAGGGTTCCGCATGCCAGCGGAGGAACGCCGCCGGGCCATTCGGTTGGCAGTTGGTGTTTCGAAAAAGTCGGACGGCGTGGCAATCTGTTATGTCGGCGCCAATAACAGTCGCGACGCGATCCGCCTGGCGGAATTCGCCGGGGAGGCGGGCGCAGGCGCCGTAGCCAGTTTTCCGCTCGCCAAAGTTTCCCAGCAGCAAAATGTCGAGTACTACACGGACATTGCCCGGGCGGCGGGTCTCCCGACGTTGGTCTATCATGTGCCGATTCTTACCGGCGTTGAGACAACCGTCGACGAGATGCTCCAGTGGCTCGATATCGAGGGTGTGATCGGCGTGAAGTACACGGATTGGAATATCCATACGCTCAAATGCCTTAAAATAGCCCGCCCTGATATCATCCTCTACAACGGCTTCGATCAGATACTCACGCCCGGTTTGCTTTACGGCGCTGACGGGGGCATCGGCACTTTCTACAACAATTTCCCAAAACTGTTTCTTGGAATTTACGATGCCGTGCAATCCGGTGACGTACTGCGTGCTATGCAGTTGCAGGATCTGTTTAGCGAGTTGATCCACTTCGGCTCGAAAGCCGGCATTGGCCCAATGTGGGAAATGATGATGCAAGATCAAGGGCTGTGCCAATTTGCCCTGCGCCGCCCGCGGCCAACCCTGACAGAAGCTTCACGTAAATTGCTCAGGGCGGAACTGCCTCGGCGGCTCGATGCGATCGAACAGGCGGTGGCTCAAATCGAGGAGCGACCGCTGGAAACAATCCCGCCCAACAAACCTCATTGGGATCGTCAACCCTCTTTGGCAACCGATTCGCGTGGGAGTTAGTGCAGTGGTTCTGTGTGGCACGCTCTGAGGTACGAAGGGCGTGAGAACACAAGTGACAGTCGTTTCAAGAATGGCCGATGAAGCCGATCCGGCGGGCGGGCTAGCAGTTGAGGTTGCCAGGTTTTCGAATCATCTACAAGGAAAAGTGACGTGAAATTATTAAGCATCCAAGTCACGAATCGGGCTGCCGCTTTGGCCCTGTCGTTCTGCTTTGCCGCTTCTGCTTTCGGGCAGTTGAATCTCCCTTCAAAAGTTCCCGTTCCTTGGGGGCCAGACGAATCGCTATGGCCACGCTGGGTCCATAACGTTCCCGGGACGAGCGATGTCATGCGACTTGCCATCGTGGGAAACGGTACTCCCGATACCTTGGAGTTTGCCAAAATTGAGAAGGTTTGGTACCAAATCTCCAACGACAATGGAGCCACCTACGACACGATTCGGCCTCTCATTCAAGATGGGATAGGGTTTGATGAACGGCACCCGATCGAGCCAGTCTTTATCGAACCCGATTTCCCGAATCCCCGCCAGAACCCCTTCGTCATGTCGGCCTCGCTTCCGAGTACGATAAGCAATGGGCAGATTCTGGTCCCCTTCAACTTTTGGCCCTACGACGAGAATGATGATCACGTACTGGCGCATGTGAATGAGACATTCACCTATCACAATTCGGGCGTGTTGATTGGCACCTGGACTGGCGACCGCAGTGATCTCATTTGGGATATGGGTTCAGCCCCGCCCCTGGACTTCGAGACGCAGTCGAGGCGGGGTGAGATTGAGCCTTCGGTCGTCGAATTACAGCAACCAGGGCGAATTTTAATGTCGATGCGTGGCTCGAATAATGGTGATACCACGATGCCTTCGCACGCCTGGAAATCGGTCTCCGACGATTTTGGCCAGACCTGGTCCCAAACCGAAAAGCTGACCTATACCGATGGCACTCCCTTCTTCTCGCCCAGCGCGATGTCGACATTTTTGCGCAACGAGAAGAACCAACGACTCTATTGGTTTGGTAATATAATTCCCAGCAATGCGGTTGGAAATTCCCCCCGCTACCCTTTGGTGACCGCTGAGGTGGACGAACAGAGTCTCGGGCTGATTCGGAGTACCGTACAGGTGATCGCCGACAAGGAGCCGGGCGACTTGGACACCATTCAGTACTCCAACTTCGAGATTTCGCAAAATCCGTCGACCGGTATTTTCACCGTTGATGTACCCAAAGTGGGCAATGGCGAGTCTGGTTGGGATCATTTCCAAGTAGCGCCCCCCGTGTCGGACAACAGCGATTTTGATTTTGACGGAGATGTTGACGGCAGAGACTTTCTGACCTGGCAGCGAGGCGCGAACAGGTTCAGCGGCAACGCATCGCTACTCGATGGCGACGCGAATGGCGATGGCTTCGTGAACGCAGCCGATTTAAGCATCTTTCGGAGTCAGTACGGAAATGTCGCGACCCTCCCCTCCCCGCCTGTCCCCGTGACCGCTAGCTTGCTGATCCAACTGGATGGGACCGATGTTTCGGCGACCGGCACGCTGGTCGACAGCTGGAACGATCAGGCCGCCCGTGGCGGGGCGGAAAACTTCACCCAGACCGGGGCCGCTCGCCCGACGCTGGTCTCCGGAGCCACGCTGCCCAATGGAACGATACACGATGTGGTCGAGTTCGGCGGCAGCGAAACATTGCGACTCGGTCCGGACGCGGATTTGGACAATCTGGGTACGCAATCGTGGTACATGGTCGTTCGCTTCGACACCGGCTCCACCAACCCGGACCAGAACGCATACGGCGTGAACACCTCGGCAAGTCCCACCAAATTGTCTACCGGTCTCACCAGCGGCAATGCGGGCCATATACTTCGCAATGCGGGCATTGCTCAAGACGTTAACGCGGGTTCCACTCCGTATGCTCCTGCCGATGGCGAGTGGGTCTTGATCTCGGGCCGCTGGAACATGACGGCTGGGACGGTGGCCGACATGGGCCCGGAGAGAGACACCTTCGTCGTCTACGATTCCTCCGGGAACCTGGTCTCCAGTGGCACCCGGACCGGCGTGGATGGCC
>JAJRWS010000591.1 GCA_024276705.1 Planctomycetota bacterium
CTCAAACAAGTTGAATCCTGGGCCCTCCTCATTACCTGCAAAAATGACCGGTTGGGAGTAGATTGGTGCCCAGCTCGCCCGCAGCGCGGAATACCACTTTCCCGCATGAACTTCCGTCCCCCACCTAACCGATAACCATTGTAGTGGACCGCCTGCTGTCCGTTGGGACGCTTCGCGGCATGATCCTGCATGAACAATAGACCTTGTTTCAAGGAGTGGGGAGAGATTCGATGCAACTTGGGTTGCTCGTCAGCGGGCTGCGAAACCAAATCAGGTTCCTGCTGTTATTATCTGGTTTTTATGCTATCAGTCCCGGCATGAGCGAGCGGATTGCGTTGGCCGGGCTGGCTTCCTTCGAGCCGGTATCCACCCTCGATGCCCAGATTACCCCATCGGAGCAGGCAATCGACATCACTTTCGTAAATCTGCGCCAACGGGAACCCGAAACTCATCCAAGACCAATCACCGTAAGTGGCACTCTCACCCGTGAAACTGGGGCGGCAAACGGCGAATATCAGGCCGCTTCGAAGCCTGCGGACAAGCAGCCTGCGCCGCAACGGGAGAATGCGAAGGCAGAGTTCCCAACGGCCCACAAATTACCACCCTTGACCCAGCAGCAGCTTCGGCTGCGTAAGAAAATCCGGCGCGTACTGGCAGACTATTATACGCATCGCTCACTCAACACCCGCGACCATGGCCCTTGGGAATTGATGCACTGGGCGTTGGCCTATGAGGTCCATAGCCAAGTCTTACAAGGAAGCCCTCGAGGCAAACCCATCACCACGGTCGGCTGGCTCTGCTTCAATCAACCTGCCAGGCGTCGCAGGATGATGTACCTCAACGACGACGGCCAGATACGCGTACGGGTCGCGCCGGCATTGCAAGGCCACCACGGCCAGCTTCTCTCCATACTCGCCCAGTCCAGCGTCCATTCGGAATACCCCATTCGCATTGGCGACCAATCCTTCACGGTTGCCGACCTGATCGAAATGGAAAAGCAGACTTGCTATCCGCGTACGGAACTGACCTTCAAGCTCATCAGCCTGTCGCATTACCTGGATTCCGATGCCCAGTGGGTCAACAGCCAGGGAATGGCATGGAACATCCCCCGGCTGATTCGCGAGGAATTGCGTCAACCGATTCGCGGCGCCGCCTGCGGCGGGACCCACCGCCTGGATGGTCTCACTCGAGCATATCAGGTACGCCACAAACGCCATGAGCCGGTCGACGGTGCGTACCTGGAAGCACAAAAATTCGTCCAGAACTATCAGCGTCAGGCCTACCGGCTACAAAATTCCGATGGCAGTTTCAGCACCGAATGGTTTCGTGGCCGGGGCGCCGAGGAAGATATCGATCGCCGCTTGAAAACCACGGGCCACACCCTGGAATGGCTTTTGTACGCTGCAACGGAAAAAGAGCTGCACCATTGGCGAACGACTCGGGCGGCCAACTATCTGGCCAACCTGCTGAACGAAAACCGGAATCATACCTGGGACAACGGCATTTTGGGCCATGGTATCCATGCCCTGCTGCTCTACGACCGCCAGGTTTTCAGCAAGTACGATCCGCCAAAAACCGGTCCCCTGGCTGGTAAGCTGGTGGAGAACCGGCAGCGCCAGCCTGGAGTCAAGTCACGCTCCAAGAGAACCCAGCAGGCACGTAAACCGGCTCGCCGCGGTAAAAGCGGAAAGGGCTAATCGGGGAATAGTTCGCCATCCAAACGATTCAGAAGAGTCCTGATTTTCGGGATAGCCTCCTTCGTTGTTTGTTCGCCAATCGCAGCCAACTCGTCGGTACGAGTGAATGCAGTCAGGTCGAATCCGGTCACGTCTGGCTCAATGACAACGTCCGCAGGTTGAATTCCAATGGCATTGACATTGGTACTTTGGACCAAAAAACTGCGTAGTATGGTCTGAATCGTCGATGCCGATCGCATACGAGAAATGGGCGTATCTGGCCGATTTCGAGCAAATTCATTTTCCATTTTCGCAGTGACACTTACGGCGATGACAAAGTTGCAACCTTTGGAAACGAGTACATCGGCGGGAATATTGTTAATGAGGCCACCATCCACCAAAGCTTGTCCTGGTCGATTGATGGGCTTGGACAGCACCGGTAGATTGATGCTTTCGAGAACGCCATGCACTGCGTCACCGGTGCTTCGCACCACTGCTTCGCCGCTGATCAAATCGACCGTGACGGTGTGCATCGGCACCGACAATTGTTCGATACGCAGGTCCTTTAGATACTTGCGCAGCATCGGCTCGAACCGACCCAATCGATATTTATAAAGCAAGTACCATTGGTCCCCTCGAGGCAGCCAGCGAAAGGACCAGGGAGGACGAAGATCATTGACGAAGCAACGGACCAAATAATCCGAATCGAGGCCCGCGGCATACAGAGTGCCGGTCATGGCCCCGGCGCTTGTACCGGCGATCATATCGACCATGATCCCGTTTTGTTCCAGCGCCTTGAGCACGCCCAAATGAGCCATTCCTCGGGCGGCACCACCACCAAGCGCTACGCCTATTTTAATGCCACGAACCAGATGAACGAGTCGTTCGAACCCATTCAACACGACATTGCCCTGATTGGCAGCGGATGAGCCAGAAGAGACCTTTACATCACGCCCGGCCAGTTCGCGTAAATCGCTTGCTACAGGGGCCTCTTCCCCTGGATCAAGCAGCCAGAGGATACAGATTTTGTCGCGCCAACCTGGGGCACGGGATTCCATCGCCCTGCAGCGTTGCACCGATGCTTGCCAGTTTTGGGGTGTCACGCACCAAAAAGTGAGCTGGCACTTCTCTAATGTACTGGCAGCACGTACTGGATCCACGCCCGTTGCGAAGTCACAGAAAACCTGGCTTGACTCCAGCCACTGGGCAGCCTGCCGATGAACTTCTTCCGGACTCCAATCCCGATCGCCTCCCAGAGTTTGGCAGCACCGGATCCCCTCGATTGACATGGAGTTCGACTGGTCTGTGAAAACGCCGGGGGTTTCACCCATTTCGACAAGGCGCAGCAACAGCTTATGAGTAACCCCGCGAGTCTGGTCTGATTGATGAAAGAACGCGATCAATTGTGGCTTGGCGGGAAGCCGGTCATTAAAGATGGCCCGCTTGACGGATTCAGCCATCACTTTCATGAAATTAATGCGAAAAACATCATACTTCTTCGTCAGCTCCAGCCCCCGTTTGTAATCGAACTTGAGAAGCGCGGAGGGGTCTTCGGCGACACATTCCATGGGGACGGGTTCCCCTAGTGCGGCAGAAATCCCACCAAATTGGTCCCCCGCACTTTGGTATCGCTGTATGATCACATGACCGTTCACATCGACCAAAGTTATCCTTAATCGTCCGTGGATGATCAAAAAGATAGAAGTCACCGACTCGTCGCTACGATGGACATAATCGCCCGGTTGGCAGCGTATTAGCTCCGTGGCCTCCGCAATGTCCCGCAAAGCTTCGCCACTCAATCCCCGAGAGCAGGGGTGCAGTTTGAGCAAGTTGAGTCTTTCATCAATCACGTTTACGCTCGAGAGTCATGGATGTGTGTGCAAACGGTAGATCAAGAATGCGCACCAACAAACTGCGGTGGCTGGAAATAGCAAGCTCTCAAAGCTATTATAACAAGAAGAGACCGTTGCTCAAAGAGCGGAGTTTTTTCGGATCCGAAACACCGACAAAGAGGTTGGAATCGTTCGAGAAGTCATGTACCACCCGCATAGCGGGTGGCTTGAGGAAGGCTCCTCAAAGGAGCCGAGAAGAGAATATCGTACTCGTACTCAGAAAGCGGTACTCGTACTCGAACCCGACTGGGAGGCAAGGTCGGTCATCATCAATATCCATGGCCTTATGTTTCTGTTGAATGCAATGGTTCCAGTCGAGTACGAGTACGAGCACGAGCAC
>JAJRWS010000592.1 GCA_024276705.1 Planctomycetota bacterium
CTGCTGTATAGCTAGATATGCCTCGACGGCTTTCGCAAGCTGCTGTCGGAATTTCGGGTTGATCACAGACTTCATCGGGGGGCTGTGACCGGGCTTCAGGCCGAGCTTCGACTTCATCGCGACCAGGTGTTTATTCATCACGCCCGCCACACGCCTGGCAGTTTTGAGATCCTTCGCTTCCTTCCCTTCAATCGCGTCATTGGTCAGGAGCATCGAGTGCTCCCGCCAGATCATTTTCATGCGCCCTTGCAGTTTTTGCCCGTCAACGCCGCCGAGCTTCCGCTGCAGGTCGGCAAATGCCGAACGGACGGCGCCAAGGTCGCCGGTTTCAATTGAACTGTCTATTTTTTTTCCAACGCCCAACACGGCGTGCAGCTGGGTCTGAACCATCGCAGGGAGCATCGCCGCCATCTTGCCGCTGTCGGCGCCCTTCTTTCCGGCAGCGGGTCCACCATGATGACCGCCGCCACCACCGCCTTCGGGCGTCATCATGCTTGGCTTGGCCTGGATCTGGAGTTCGGCATCGATCTTGAAATTGCCCCTGGTCACAACGCGCTCGCCTTCCGCCAGACCGTGACGCACAATATAGTAGTCGCCCGCGCGCGGTCCCAAAACGATCTCCCTCCCCTCGAAGGTCGGTTTTTTCCTGTCGGGGACCTCCACGTACACAATGGCCCGCGTACCGGTCACCAAGGCCGCCGAGGCTGGAATCACCAGGGGCTTATCCGCCTTCGTCGGGTCCAGACCGAGATAGCCCAGGGACTCGGTCCGCACCAGCGGCATCCCGCAAATATCACATTTATCTGCCTTTTCCTTCACAATGTCCGGGTGCATGGGGCACATCCACTTACCCGCCAGGTCGGCATCCATAACCCTGGCGCCAGTGGCGACCTTCGCACTCGCGATGGCCCGAACGAACATTCCCGGTTTGAGCCTCATCCTGGGATTGGCGGCGTTAACCCGCACCTTGACCGTTCTGGTCGCCTGGGTAAGAATCGGATCGATAAACGCGATGGTTCCAACGAAACGCTGCCCGGGGTAGGCCTCGGTGGTGAACTCCACCTTCTGACCGTAGCGAAGCCACACCAGGTCCGATTCGTAAGCATCCAGCCGGATCCACACCTCCGACAGGTCGGCGATGGTATATATCCGCGTGCCGGTCTTGACGTACATGCCTTCCTGCGCATTCTTGTGTATGACGATGCCTCCACTGGGCGCATAGATCGTCATGTGATCGATCGTCTTGCCCCGTTTTTCGATCTCGGCGATTTGCTTCGGCTGTAACCCCCAGAGGCGAAGTTTCTCCCTGGCGGCAACAACCGTGGCCTCGGACGTCTCGCGAATGACGCCGGCGTCGGCTTTCTCAAGGCTCTTGACGGTCTCAAACGCCTGAAGGAGTTCCTCCTGGGCACTGAGCAACTCCGGGCTGTAGAGGGAAACCATGTGGTCGCCCTTTTTAACCGGGACCCCCGTATAATCCACGAACAGCCTGTCAAGCCGCCCGGGAATCCACGCAGTGATGTACTTCAGACGTGTCTCGTCATAGTCGATCTTGCCCACCATCCTCACTTCCGCCTTGACGAACTTCCGTTCGACCGGGATGGTCTGGATTTCCATGAGCTTTTTGGCGTTCTCGCTGATCGTCAGTTCGCGGAGGCTGACTGCGCCCTCGTCCTGGGTCTCCAGGGGAATCAGCTTCATGTTGCAGAGGGGGCAGAGGCCTGGCTTGGGACGTTTGATCTGGTGGTGCATGGAACACGTCCACCACTGCGGCGCTTTGTCCTTCTCACGGGTTACGTATTGGCCGGAAACACCCGCTCCATCGGAGCCGGAACCAAATCCGCCGACGATATATCCCACGACCAGGCCGGCAACCAGCACGACCACCAGCATCCAGACACTGGTCGCTTTCCTCAGATGCCCGATCATTCGCCCGATGCCTTTTTTCATGATTGCCACCTCGTCTCCCAGTGTGTTAGCGGTACGATCGTCGCATGAATAATTGAAGTGCGCCCCGACGCCGGTTCGACCGGCCAAGTCTCTTTGGTGCTTCCGCCCCAGGATTACCTTTCATCTCAATCTGTCCTTATAACGATCCGCTGTTGCCTCCATTAACGGTCGGAGTGGCACGATGGTTCCCACCCGGGGCAACTTTGACATCTCTCAAGGCTTCCCGCCCCCCTGCCTGTTCGCTCTCTTTCCGAATGTCCGATTTGCCCTGCTTCCCACCCATGCCCGATAATTCCCGTGCGGTCAGGCTTTCCAGTTCCGCCAATCGCTTGGCCTTGTTCGCCAAGGCCCGTTCGTATGCCAATTCGAACTCGAGAAGAATTCGTTGGGCATCGATCAAGTCCGTGAATGACGCCTTACCGGCACGAAAAGAGGCATCTGTGGCTTTGAGGGACTCCCTGCCCTTGGGCAGAAGCGCGTCACGGTAGAGAGCTATCTTTCGGTTGGCGTCACGGAAACCATACGCAGCCAACTTCAGTATCGCGCTCAGCGTATTGGTTGCGTCGAGCTTGCGATGGATGGCTGCGCGACGACGATACCGCGCCTCCCTGACACCCGCCGAGAGCTTGTCCCACCAAATCGGCACATTTATCGAAACCATCGCAGCGACAGGATCCTTTCCGTCATCGCCGGGGCGTCGCCCGCCAGTGGACTTGGCTGTGTCGATGTAACCGACGCCCAACGTGATATCGGGAAAATACTCCTTCCTGGCGAGCTTGACCTCCTGTTCCCATCTGGCGGCCTCGGAATCCAGGGCGCGTATTTCGGGGTTGCCATGCTTCAACCAGGCAAGCAGTTCTTCATCAGTAACTGAAACATCAACATCTTCAATCGCCTTCGGCCAGGGCAGAGATGCGTTCGGGTTGCGGTTCAACGCCGCGTTGAGCCGGGCAACGATGGGTTCACGCAAGTCTTTCAGCGTCCGAAGATGATCGTCAAGCTTCCCGAGTTCAACCTGCGCCCGGATAACTTCCGTGTGCGTCGCCGCGGTAACCTTGTACCTCGTGCGCAGCACTCTCTCGATGTTCCGAATCAGGCGGACATTCTCCCCGACGATGTTGACGGACCGCCACAGGTAGTAGTACTCGTAGTAAGCGTCTTTGACTTCACGGAAGAGCTTGAGCTTCTTCGCTTTATAGCGTTGCCTTTCAGCCTCGGAGGCCTCGAAGGCGGCATCTCCCCGAAGCTTCAGTTTTCCGAACCACGGAAAAGTCTGGGCAAGTTCAAAGGATTGTCGCTGAGCGCCGACGCGCGTTTCCACTTCTTCTATGAAGTAACGGTAGGTAAAACGGGGATCGGGAAGCGCTTTTACCTGGGGGACGCGCTCCAGCGCAGCCTTCCACCGGTTGAACGCCGCTTCCAGGCCGGGGTTGTTCAATGCGGCGTAGGCAAGATAATCAGACAATCCGGACTTCTTCCCCAGTTCCAGCGACTCTTTGGCGGGGGTATCTTTCCAGGACAGGCTGGAAGGCGACCTTTCTACTGAATAAGCCTCCCCGGAATTAGCTTCCCATGGATATTGCCGCCCGCATCCAGCCGCCAACGTCGCCCCGGCTGCGCATACACCCAGGAGCAACGACAGAACGCTCCGTCGATTCATAATGCTTGCCCTTTCATATTGCATCTATAGCATTATTCGGTTCGTGAATCTCTTGTTAATAAGGGAATCATACGCAGCCGCAGGACGCAACCACGCGATACGGCCCAGTGCTCCTCTGTGCGTCTCTTCGCAGAGCGTCAATGGGCCGCAATTACAGAAGCCGACAGGCATTAATCGCAAGACCGATCCCTTGCCGTCAAAGGTCGCTTTTACCCGCCACTTGACACTTATTCCTGCCCGGTCCGAACGTTTCATGATCCGGTTTGGTTCCAACCCTGGCCTATCACCCGAAATTGGATGCGGGCTTATCCGGACAGGCTCCAAACCAGCCTTGTGTCTTGAGGCATATCTTCACCAGCATCAGCATGACGGGCACCTCGATCAGGACGCCTACCACCGTCGCCAGGGCGGCGCCGGAAGACAGCCCGAAAAGCATCGCGGAGGTAGCGATTGCGACCTCGAAGTGGTTGGACGCGCCGATCATCGCCACCGGGGCTGCGTCCCGGTATTTGAGTTTCAACAGCCTCGCCAACCCATATCCCAGCCAGAATATCAGGTTCGTCTGTATGAACAGGGGAATCGCGATCCAAAGGATCGTCAGCGGATTTCCGATAATCGTCTTCCCTTTAAGGCTGAACAGCAGCACCAGCGTCACCAGCAGTGCAACTATCGTCACCGGCGTCAGAACGTGGAGGAACTTATCCTTGAACCATGTTTCACCCTTGACGGCGATGATCCAGCGTCGGCTGACGTAGCCCGCTACCAGCGGCAAGGCTACGTAGACCGCGATACTCAGGAGCAGCGCCTGCCAGGGAACGGGCAGACGCCCGACACCCAGAAGAAAGCCGCCCAGGACGCCATAGAGAATGAGCATCGTCAGCGAGTTGATAGCCACCATCACGAGCGTCAGACCAGCGTTGCCTTTGGAAAGGTGTCCCCAGACCAGCACCATCGCGGTGCATGGGGCGATACCGAGCAGGATGCACCCGGCAAGGTAACTGCGCCACAGGGGGATTTGCAGCATCTTGACGCCCTCGTGCAGGACGACCGTACCGGCGCCGCGGGTCGCCCCGACCGGCAGGTCCATCCCGAACGGCATCTTCACCAGGTCCACCGCGTCCGGACCGATGAACCCGTAGAACAACGTCCCCAGGAAGAAAACGGCGATGGCGTACATGGTGAATGGCTTGATCGCCCAATTGACAAACAGCGTCAGCCCCACGGGCTTTCCGCTTTTACCGGCCTTGATGACCTCGGCGAAGTCGATCTTCACCATGATCGGGTACATCATCAGGAAAAGGCACACCGCGATGGGGATCGAGACCACCGGCGCTTCGCCGACGTAGATCGCCATGGCGTCGAGTGCTCCGGCCAGCCCCGGCGCCACCTTGCCCAGGACGATTCCCCCGGCGATGCAGAGGACGACCCAAATCGTCAGATATCGCTCGAAAACGCTCAGACCCTTGGTATTGTCGGTGGTGTATGCTTCGCCGGCCATACCGTCTCAGCCCTTATTTTCCAGCGATTTCGGTAACGTCTCGATGAACGCGCGTATCTCGTCCCGAACACGACGGTAGCAATCGAGAGCTTCTTTCTCACTCCTGGCCTGCTGCGCCAACTTCGGCGGATCGTCGAAACCGGCGTGCACCACCTTCGCCCTGCCCGGGAAGATCGGGCAGTTTTCGTTGGCGTGGCCGCAGACCGTCACGACGTAGTCGAACGGGACGTCCATCAACTCCGAGACGTTCCGGGAACGATGAGCTGAGATATCCACGCCCGCCTCGTCCATTACCTTGACGGCGTGGGGGTTCAGGCCGTGGGTTTCTATCCCGGCTGAGTACGCCTCGATCAGATCGCCCCGCAGCGCCCTTGCCCAACCCTCAGCCATCTGGGACCGGCAGGAGTTGCCCGTGCAAAGGAACAGGACCTTCAGTTTTTCGCTCATTCTTACCTCGTCAATTGTGGTAATGGATACAAAGATCATCCCGACTCACTTTTCTGATACGCTTCAACCGCTTCGCGTCGTCGCGGATGCGATCGTCCCCCGCCAGACATTCGAGTGTCATCGCCAGCGCCGTGCGAGCACATGGCAGGGAAGGTTCGTCCGCGAGGCGGTAGTAAATCCACCTTCCTTCCTTTCGCACCTCGACCAGTTCCGCCCGGTGCAGCACGGCCATGTGCTTGGATACCGTTGAAGGCGCCAGGGAGAGCAGCTCGATGATCTGGCAGACGCACATTTCGCCACCGGCCAGCGCCATCAGCGCCCGCACGCGACTCTCGTCAGACAACGCCTTGGTAATCGCCAGGAACCGTTTCATGGTCTTCGCTCCGATCGCCGAATAATACGTCACTTCGCCATGTATCGAATTATAGGACAGGACAGTCGCCCCGTCAAGGCAAGTATGGTTTTGGGTTTTGCGCAAGAGAAAAGCCCCCAGGTCTCCCTGGAGGCTTTTCGTAAAAGGCGGCATTAACCTACTCTCCCGCAGTCGCAGTACCATCGGCCACTACGGCTTAACTACTGTGTTCGGAATGGGAACAGGTGTGGCCCGTAGTGTATGCACACCGCCACGGCGACGAAAAGGCGCTTGCCTTCTTCGTCGCGGGGTATTCGTCATAGGGACAGCAGCGAGGTCTGATCGAAATTTTTCCAATCCCGTCGGAATCCCCCGAAATTACCGGGGACTTCCAAGCGGCGTCGTCTGCAAAGGCAAACGACAAATGTGATCAAGCAATCACCCGTTAGTACCGGTTAGCTAAAGACATTTCTGCCCTTACACCTCCGGCCTATCAACCACCTAGTCTAGATGGGGGCTCTCGTCCCCGAAGGGACATGGAATCCTGATCTTGTGGTGGGCTTCCCGCTTAGATGCTTTCAGCGGTTATCCTTTCCCAACGTAGCTATCCAGCCGTGCCCCTAGCGGGACAACTGGTGCACCAGAGGTTGGTCCTTCTAGGTCCTCTCGTACTGAAGAAGAATCCACGCAAGATTCCTACGCCCACGGCAGATAGGGACCGACCTGGCTCACGCCGGTCTGAACCCAGCTCGCGTACCACTTTAATCGGCGAACAGCCGAACCCTTGGGACCGCCTTCAGCCCCAGGATGTGATGAGCCGACATCGAGGTGCCAAACCGCCTCGCCGCTA
>JAJRWS010000593.1 GCA_024276705.1 Planctomycetota bacterium
CCGGAGCAGGGGCAGCCGTGGGCTTGGCTGCTGGAGCGAATCCGGCGATTGCCGACTTCTTGAGCAATACCCCTTCAAACCGAATTGCCGGCAATCGGGCCGTGGGTAGCACCGCCGCCGGCAACCGAGCCGATCGTATCGGCCAACGGACGGATGCCCGCTCCAATTTGCGAGGCAGCCGCGGCGAGAACCGGGATTTTGCCTCGGACAACCGTCAACAACGACTGGAAGGGCGTGGCGATCGGCAGTCCGTACGGGTAGGAAATCGCGGGGACCTGCGATCAAGTTTGGCGGAAGGCCGTGGAGACCGTCGCACCACTCGACAACAGCAGCTCGGTGAACACGCGGATCGCATTCGCGATGAGTTAAATAACCGCTATGATCACGACCATCTATTCGATGATTTCTGGGCGGACCATCCCCACGCACACTACCGTTTTCACCAGAATCCGGTGTTTTGGACCTGGGCTTCGTTTGCCACCGTTTCTGCCTTTATGCCATGGAATTGGGGAAGCGCGGTGCCGTACGATTATGGGGCAGGTGGCAACGTCTACTATGAGGGAGATACGGTCTACGCCAATGGCAATGAAATTCCCGCTCAGGAATATGCTGAGCAGGCCGAGCAGATCGCCACGAACGTTCCCGAAGTCGACAATCCGGACGAAATGGATTGGCTACCACTGGGAGTTTTTGCGCTCACACAAGACGGAAATTCCACGGCCCTTCCTAACATGTTCATTCAGTTGGCGGTTAGCAAGGAGGGCATTCTTGCCGGTACTTACCAGAATAAAACGACTGGAAAGACGCAGTCGCTTGAGGGGATGGTCGATCGTGAAAGTCAGCGTGCCGCCTGGACGGTCGTGGGTAAAAATACGCCGATTTTGGAGACGGGTATCAGCAACTTGACGCAAAACGAGGCCAGCACGCTCGTGCATTTTGCGGATGGTAAAACCCAGCAATGGCTGATGGTAAGGATTGAAAAACCTGAAAACGAGCCCGAGACAAAATGAGGCCCCATTCGCGATGTCGGCAGGAGGTCTAAAGTCTTGTTCGATTCGCAGTACCAGGTTCGCAGCACTAGGTTCGCAGTTTATTCATGAATTTTAAGACCGATCGGTAAAGACGCTGGCCAATCGTTTGCGGTTTGCCGGAAAATCCGATCTGGGCGGTCATGCCGTGGCGAACCCATTCCTCGGGCGGGTCGTCCAGTTCGACCGTAATTTCAAAAAAAGGTTCCGCTGCCGCCATGGTCTGGGGTGAAACGGCAATCGTGCCACCGCCGATCTGGGTCAGGGTGGGAGTGGTAATCAAATCCGATCCCGCCGCGGCCACCTGGGTGATGGTGCCTGAGTGCGTCTCGGCGGTGTCCCCCAACCATCGAATATGTACTTTCTGGCCAGGATGAGGTTGGATGTCGGCAAAGTCTGCCGCCGTGACCAACGATCGTACAATCCATGCTCCGGCCAGAATCGTGGCGATTCGATCACCCTGCCGGATAAACTGGCCGGTACTTCGAGCTGCCGTACTGTCGACCATCGTCCCGGTAATGGGCGTTCGGACCAGCAAGTGCCCAACATTTTTCTCGGCCTGGTCAAGCTCTTTTCGCGCTTGCTCGGCTCGTTCGAGAGTCGTGACGCTACTGACTGGTTCCACCTCGAGTTGGCTCTCGGCTTGTAGCTGGAGATAATCAAGCTGGGCACGTACACGAGCAGCCATGGCCAGAGTTTGGTTGTTCGCAAGCGTATAGAGTTGCGAATTCGCTTCGACCGGCTGGCCGTCCGTTCGTTGGCTGCATTGCAGGAACCCTGAAGTTTGTGCATACACACACTGTTGATCCGCAGTCGCTACCACGCCGTAAGCATCGATGGGTTTCGGCAGAGGAATCAAGGCAATTGCTGCCGGCAGTGCGACCAGCACCAGCAGGCCCAATACGACCGCGCGAGTGCGGACGGGAGCCGTTTCGGATGATGTGAAGAGGTAGCGCACAAATTTGCTGACCACACTCCATATCGTCATGCCACCATAAAAGAGCGCCATCAGGATGCCAAGAATGTAAATTTTCAATGCAATCCCGGCGCAGATTGCCAACACCAGAGTGATTTTCCAGATCGAAGCGGCGACTCCATAAATAAACAGCAGGATCCGGCCACCGAGCGGAAAGGGTCCTGTCGCGGAGTGCAATCCCAACAGCCAGCGCCGGCAGACCGATTGGACCTCAGCAACACTCTTCTGCCGGAGATTAGGAATCTCGACCAGGTCGCTCAATATATAGTACCCGTCATATTTCATTAACGGATTCAAATTGAATCCCACCGTCACGAGACTGGCCAGGGTGACTGTCTGGTGTGCCAGGGAGTGGGTCATGGAAGGCCCCGTGGCATTCCATAGGAGCAAAGCGATGCCTGCGACAAAGAGTTCTACGTACATGCCGGCAAGGCTCACAATGATTCGTTGCTTCTTGCTCGGGAAACCCCAGGCCGCCGAAGCGTCGACGTACGCACATGGCGTGAAGCAGACAAGAAAAGCGCCCATTTCAGGCACTTTGCCGCCAAACCATTTGCAGGCGTAGGCGTGGCCAAACTCGTGGACGATTTTCAGACCAACCAGCAATATCCAAAGACCCACCAGGTTCTTCGTGACCAGGATGGTCTGGAGGGGTTCCAGGAACGCATCCCACCGTTTCCACAGAATTCCCCCACAGATTGCCATCAAGCCAAGCCAGGCCAGGAAGGCGGTGCGGGAAAAAAGCGGTGCGGCAAAACGCATCGTACGCTCCAGCAATACATCCGGATTGATCAGCGGTATGCGCCAAAAAAGAAAACCGGCCATTTTAGCTTGCCGTTCTCGAACCCGGCGTTTCTGGAATCGCTCATAAAGGGCTTGCCCGTCAGTAATTGGCAAATTGAGAAAGCCCAACTGATGCAGATTGAGTATGAATGAGTAGAAATTCTCTTTCTGCCCGTCTTCGAGTTGGTGCGCCTGAACCAGGTCGCGGAAAACCTCACCCAGCGGCTTTGCCCTATCGAGGGCTATGAGAATTTGATAATCGGATGCTGAAAAGCTGTGGGTCTGAAAAGTAATCGGATTGCGAACCGCATAGGAAGGAACCTGGCGAAACAGGTGCCGGCAAATCTCCAAATCGGGGCGCAAACCGGCCTGTACGTCTTGGAGACGCTCGGCCAGAGTCGGATTGGGGGCAGGGGTACTCATGACTTACAGCCAACCATTGAGACGCAAAGCGTCGATCACGCGGTGCAGGCAGACCCACCAGACGGCACGCCGGCCAACTTCGATCGTGGCAACTCCTTCCATACCAGCCCGCATCCAGGCGGGATTATCCTCTACGGAAGCTTCGGCAATGAAGACGTTTTTTCCATCGCGGGCCTCGGAGGAAGGCTGAACCCGGACGATTTGGCAGTGGATCGTTTCTCCGGGCCTTGGGTTGCAGGCAAAAGAACCGGTGAGCCCCGCTTTTACGTCCACCGCCGAGGTCTCGGGGATATCCAACTCAATCGACCAATCTCCCTGGGGCACAAGTTCGAGCAAGGGTTCGCCCATCGGCACAAGTTGACCAATGCGCTGTTTCAGCTCACCCGCTACGATCGTTCCCTTCGCGGGAGCGCGAACCTGAGCCTGAGCTAGGTTTTGGAGCGTGATCGTGTGTTGGGCTTCGATCACTCGCATTTGAGCGCCGGCCAGAGCGGCTCCTTGCGGATCGTCCGCCACCAGCGCCTGGTTCGCCTGCAAACCGAGAACGGCCAATTCGGATTCCAACTGATTACGCTGCAACTGAAGATTCGTGGTCTCCAATTCGTAGAGAAGTTGGCCTGCTTGGACCTCATCACCAATCTCCACGTAACATGCCTTGATGGTAGCTTCGAATGGGGCGGCAAAATTACGTATTTCCGCCGGCGCAATTCGCACTGGAACGGTAACCTGGTAGCCGACCTTGGCAAAGGTAAAATAGACAATCATAGCCAGCAGAACACCAACGACCAATTTACGTCGGGGTGTTCTTGGCGCAAGGAGCCACTGTACTCCACGGTTGGCCGAATCGAGGCTGTGGCTGAACCAGGAACGATTGGCTTGCGCCACCAACTGGATTCCGGCCGCAAACGGCTCAACCGTTTCTTGAATCTTGTCCAGTTCCTCGGCCGTAAACGGCTTTTGCCGGGATCGGCTCATGCTGACGATTGCCACGCACTTTTTTCCCACGTAGAGTGGTAGCGATGCGACTGGTACGCTGCCATCTTCATCATGCCAACGCCGGTGCAACCGATGGTTGGTCACGACATTTTCATGGGACCACTTTTCCTGGCCCTGATAACAGATCATTTTTCCCAGGTCGAGGCATTCTTCCATTGCCTGGCGAATGTGCCGGACTCCGGGGCTCTTGGGGTAGACATTGTCCAGCCCCGAGATGGACTGGATTCGGACACTTCCCCCATGGACCTGCCCAAGAGTCACCCGGTCGCAATCGAATTTATTTTTCAGGCTGTTGGTGACCGCGAAAGCCAATTCATGCAGGGATTCAAAGTCCGCTGCTTTCACGACCGCCTGCTTCAGCCGATCGTCTTCGTAAACCACAGCCTGGTGGGAATCCAAAAGCAATGCATGCATTGCCATGAGGGATACCATGGCTCCCAATTCGGCCAGGTAAGCCTTGGCCAGGTCGGCCCGATCGCAACTCGCGACCAGGGCAAGGGCACCGATCGGATGATGTGGCTGATCGCACACCGCTGTCGCCAGTACGGCAACTTGGAGCGAGGTACCCTCCACCGTAAAGAGCCTGACGATGGGCGCATTGTTGGTTTGACTCTCCAGCAAGAGTGGCTCCACCACCGATTCCCAATGAATGGGTGTATCCGAATCCTTTTGGACTCGCTCGTCGATCGTGCTGGCCAACTGGGTAATGTGGATGGCTGCGTAGGGGGAGGCGAAGTGCCCGGCGACGGCGTTCAACGCTTCACGGTAATATTCCGTCTGCGTTTGGCAACTTCCGCCGAGTTCTCCGAGCACGGTGCAGACATCCATGGATGCAGAATGCTCGCGTTCGGCCGCTGGGCGTTGGAGGGTGGCGGATGGCGTCATGTTGCGATACCACGTCGAGTGGCTCCGGACAGGTCAACCGGTTCAAAGAACTTGAAGCCCGCCTCGTAGGCGTCTTCACGAATCAGCCGGCAGCGAAGACAACGGGCGAACATGCTGTCAAGTTTCAATTCGGTCTTGTCGAAAGTCAGCCAGTAAATATCACCCACGCGTGTTGGTACCGGAAACAATATCTGGCAGCCACTCGCCGAAATGTCTCCCGTAATCCCCTGCATTTTAATTTTCCGGCGATCCCCGGAGTTTCCTGGCTGGGCGATCACTTTCGTCTTGATCCGAAGCCGGGTGTTGCCACGAGACTTGATAATCGCTTCGGACGTATTGCGTTCCAAATCGGCAAGCGACTCAAGCACCTCTTCCTGCGGACAGGCACCGGCTTGCAAAGACAGGTCTTGTCTGTGAATATCGTCTAGCATGGAATTACCTTGACGTCATGGATACAAGGAATAAATGGAATGTTGGATATAGACAGTAAATTTGTCTGTTCAATGAAGACATGCCGGTTTTTTGACATCATCGTTTTCCAGTTTTTACCGTATTCGAGCCGTCTTCTTTGCTCTCTTCGCTTCGCATCCCCGCGATCCCTCGTAGTATCCCCCACAAGTACGTTGGAATCCCACCTTGGCTGATATTCCGGGCTTCCTCGAGTTGCTGCCCGTCCCACTCGCGTGTTGCATCCGACGAAGCCTGGGGCAAATCGACATGAGGAATCCCCGTTTCATTGGCTTCATTTTCTTCCACAGGTGTCAAACGGTAGGTTACCGGGGAGGCTTCGTCCAAGTCGGGAAGGAATATTTCCCCATGGCTATCGCCCGTGATCCGGCCTCCATCATCCGGCATAAGTCGCGCATTCCCCTCGTCTCCGAGGGACATATCCAGCAATTCCTCGGTAGTTTCAAGCAAGGCATCCATCTGCGGATCGTCCGATTCCGGATCTAACAGCCTCAGGTCGGTGTGGTCCCCCCAGTCGATTTTTCCATGGTCTTCCGATTCAAGAGGCGTCCTGCTGGTAACGGCTAGATCGATGGATTGGTTTGTGACAGCCATGTCGCCTCCCGCATCCGTGGCGGTTGCCTCGATGATCAACTGGACATTCGCGTCACTGCCGACCGGTGGTGTGAGCGTCAGGCCGTCAAGCTCCGAAGGCTGGAATGTCCACACACCGTCCCCCTGATTCGTTCCCGCGGAGAAAATAGCGCCATCCGGCACTCCACGGATGGTGATGGCCAGTGTTTCGGAACCGTCGGTATCGACCAGTGAAGATTGAATCTGCAAGGGAATTGGGGATCCTTCCTGCCCGGAAGCAAAATCGGCCACCTGCAATGTGGGCGCATCGGCAACCCCCGTTGTATGTACCTCGACCGTCGCCATATCGGTGCCGCCCTCGCCGTCGGTAACCGTATAGGTAAAGCGGTCGGTGCCGTGGTAGTTGGATTCGGGAGTGTAGTCAAACGTGCCGTCGCCGTTGTACGTGACCGTGCCGTGGGCCGGCTGAGTAAAGGAGTCGACCGTGAGCGTATCGCTGTCCAGGTCGGTGTCATTGGTCAGTACGTTGACCGTGGTGACCGGCGTGTCCTCGCTGGTGATGACGGTGTCATCGACGGCGCTGGGCCTGTCGTTCGTGGCATGGATGGCAACCGTTACCGTATCGGTCTCGGTCGTCTCGCCGTTGGAAACAGTAACCTGGAACACGGCCTCATCACTCGATTCCAGATTTGGAGCCAGGAATGTCGGACTGTCGGTATCGGCACCCTGTAAGGTTACCGGCGGTCCGGAAATCTGCTGCCAGGTGTAGGTAAGACCGTCGCCGCTGATATCGGTCTGTCCTTCCTCGTAAACCC
>JAJRWS010000594.1 GCA_024276705.1 Planctomycetota bacterium
CCTCGGGCAGACCGGATTCGTCAAGAATGGAAACGATGTTCTTAAGATGACGGTGCGGCTGCTTTTCGGTCTTGTCGAGATCGACAACAAAGCGCGTGGCCGCGAACCCTTGCTTGGTGATCTTCTCGAACGAAAGCTGGTAGCCACTGACGGGTAGCGCCGCGAGCCGCTCCTGCAACGCCGTAGCGTCGGCCCCAGCGTCAACAAGCGCGCCAACGATCATATCGCCCGCCGCCCCGGAAAAACAATCAAAATACGCAGTGGTCATGGTGCCACGATACCGAGGATGGTGAGTTGTCGCCAGAAGCAGAATGGCGTCACGAGGGACGCCGGAAATGGGTCTCGCGATACTTGGAGAAGTAGTAAAGCACAGAACGCTCCGCAATATCAGTCATAATTTCGGCCATTTCGCGGACAGACCATCTTTTTTCGCGGAAGTAGAAGCTACCCCGATTGAACTTTCCGCTCTCTTCGTTATGGAGATGTGTGGTGTTCAGTTTTCCGAACATCGCCATTGTCGATACGCGGTCCAGAATAGATGAACCTTTTTCAAAATCGCACCCATAGCCAAAGCACACGAACGGGAATATGGTTTCGCGCATGAACGCGGCACGGAGACCAATAACATTCTTGCCCAGCCTCTCGATCGCGTTGCCCTTCGCCTGCTTCGGAAGGCCTTCTTTTGCACGAAGGTCATTCGTCCCCTGATTCTTCACTTCCGCGATCAAGATCGGATAAGTCAGCTTATCACACGGCTCGCCCTTGATACAGAGAATCCCAGCATCTGGGCGGATCGAACTCTTGTCGAAGTGGTAGTGAAATTCAACCTCAGGATAGGTGTGGTGAAGCTCTGCTACGATATCCTTGAGATACCATTGCTTTTCATGGACAAGACGAATCTTTCTCTTAAACTTGCCACAAAGGTGCCTTTCGACCCGTGTCAATGCTTGGATGACGTCCGATTCCTGCCTTTTTGAAGTCACGTTGATGACGGTGCCCTCACGCTGATTTCGGAGTTGGTGCTTTCGTGCCATCGTTGCTCTACCTCCGCTCAACTAGGAAAAGCTGCTCGGTGACGTGAATCGATCGGTTTTTGAAGCTCCGACTCCCTCGGAACGCATTGTATCGCGTTTCGAGAATCTCGACGGAACCGATCTCGCGCAGCATGTCGCCCATCTGGTCGGGTGAAATAAATCCTTCGTTATTGAAAGAAACCAAAAGATACCGAGCGTCTATCGAGCACAAAAGTTCCCTCAGTAAAGGCAAGGACCGTGCCCGCTTATTGTAATCAGATCGTTGCCAATCATTGGGTATTCCTGAAACACGACTAATCTGAGTTGGCCGCTCATATCGCACCAACAGGTTTAGCATAAAGTAGTTTGATCCGTAGGGATGCTGGTTGTAGGGGGGGTCGATGTACGCAAGATCCATATCTCGCACAGTCGGAGCGATAGCATTTGCATCGCCTTGGTGTACTTCGTAGTCGCACTCGAACTGGCTCAGGATTGGTGGCTCTAAACTGATTTGTCCTCGTATCCGACTAAGCGCGTCACCGCCACTTCCACCGTACTGCCCCACCTTGGTTTGTCGATCCTTGTAAAAACCCTTGAATACGCCAGCCGTGTTCACATGTATCGAGGCCTTGCTGAGCAGAGGCCCCAGAAACATGTCCCTTGCATCAACGGGTAACGACTCGATAAGACGTCGGTAATTGTCGAGCCGCCGCGCGTTGTCTCGTGTGTAGAAAACACGATCTGCCGCTCTGATACAAGCTTCGTCTCGAGGAGCATAGAGTTCCTCAAGAAAACCTACGGAGAAGTCTTCATCTACGACTTTGCAATTAAGCTCCGCAACCATCCGATTAACAACTGAAAAGTCCACGGTGCTTCCGTTACGTAAGTAGCAACGTGCCGCGACGGCGGCGTAGTCCTCGATATCATTACTGACAAGGAACGATGAGTGTGCCTTTAGAAATCGGGAAACGACCCCCGAACCGCTGAACACATCGAAGCACCTAATTCGAGCTTTGCCGAGCCTGCGTTTGACTCGCTCAACGGCAACACCAATCGGACCAAGGAGCGATCGCTTATTGCCAATGTATGTGATCAGCTGTTTCGTCAAGTAATCGGGTGATTCCCCTACTGGGTCGTCCACCCACAGAATCCCCTGACGATCATCTCCAGAAACCGTAAGCACCTGCCCTCGATTTGCCAAAGCGCCCTCCTACCGATCTATCGTTACGATTCGACAGCTCTACGCTACGCCCATGCACTGCGTCTGGCTTTTTTCCGGAAGCCAACCCCGGAAAAACAATCAAAATACGCAGTGGTCATGGCTCCACAATAACCAGGATGCGAGGATGTCGCCAGAATCGACGAAAGAAAACGCTAAGAGTCCGGCAAAATTTCAGGTAGCAGGCCAGATTTCTTTTTCCCACCACGCAGCCATGAGCGCAAGCCCACCCCATACGGCCCGGAAGTTCCTCAGCCATACCGGGTGGCGCTATCGCCTGGCATCTTGCTTGGCCGAAAGCTTTAGTCGCTGCCCAGCAACATGTACCGGTTGATGTCGGCCACCAGGATATGGATCCACTTGTTATAG
>JAJRWS010000595.1 GCA_024276705.1 Planctomycetota bacterium
TATTGATGATGACCGACCTTGCCTCCCAGTCGGGTTCGAGTACGAGTACCGCTTTGCTGAGTACGAGTACGATATTCTCTTCTCGGCTCCTTTGAGGAGCCTTCCTCAAGCCACCCGCTATGCGGGTGGTACATGACTTCATATCAGTCCCGAAGGGACCAGCCCAGGGTGGAGCGCATGCGAGCTCCGCGAGCGTCCGCGCAACCCTGGGGGCTTGGCCAGATATTCCGTAGGCTAACCGAATCTTTCCGAATGGCCGCGTATCAGACTAAGCCACTGGTTCCCGCATCCTCGCGGCCACATCGGCAAGTTCGGCTTGGCCAGATATTCCGTCGGCCAACCGAATCTTTCCGAATGGCCGCGTATCGGACCAGGCCACTGGTTCCCGCATCCCCGCGGCCACATCGGCAAGTTCGGCTTGGCCAGATAGAATCAGAGCCCGGCGATCATACGCTCGCGACGCGCGCGGCGCTGGGCGCGGAGTCGCGCGCGACGCTTGGTCTCGCTCGGTTTTTCATAGAATTCGCGGATCCGAATTTCTTTCTTGATCCCACTACGTTCGACCAATTTGCGGAATCGCCGCACGGCCTCTTGTGCTGTCTCTTTATCTCGCAGCGTTAACTTTACCACTCCAAAGACCTCTTAGCTTGCTTTCGATAGGATTTCAGGAATAACCGAGGCGTTGCCTGGCAGGGCTCCACGGTATTGCCCTATGGATACTCCCACCCAGAATACACTGATCCCATAGCCTAGCACGATTCATGGTTTGCGTCCAGTGGGGGGGCCCCACTGGCAGAGTTGAAAGCGTTTTTACGGGTTAGGTGAATGGCGCGGATAGCACAATCCGTGTGGATAAATCCCGGCAATTCCCTGACCCGTACAACCGGACCTTGGGGAATTGGACACAAGCGGTTGACCTCCAGGTAGGCTCAGATGGGCCTTTTTCGCCGGTCGATGGACTATTCATGAGACCTTTCAGCCACCCACGCAACGGGAGTCCCATGGATCACATACAGCGTAGTGAAATTGTCGATCGCCTGGAGCGACGCCATGAAGATCTCATCGAACAGCTCGATACGCTCAACCAGCGAATTGAGCAGGTGCTAGGTGGCCTTACCCTCGATCGTGACGATGTCAGCGGCGCCGAACTCCGACCCAATAGTCCCGCCGCATGAGGCATGGGCGGCAAGGAGGAGCCAGGAACGCCGTTTGCCGAGGGCCGGTCGGCCCTGCTTATGGACGGCTCATCAATAACTTCGGCATTTTCATGCAAAGTCGCGGCACCCTTCATCCTGGTGGGGAAGAGAATGAGTGATGTGAGATGTGGGAATCGATGATCTGAAGGATAGCTCTTTTTGCAGCTCATCGATCATCGATCACACTTCAAACATCCGTATGGCGTGCTTCTCCATGGTTATCCCAAAGCAGGGAGTTATTGTTGAAGCATTCCTTACTTCTTCCGGTCCAAGTGACCCGACTTGCTGATCGCCCGCAGGAGCCTCAAACCCAGGGCAACGCTGAGGGCGCCACCCAGGGCACCAGGAATCGACACACCATGCAGGGGCCAGACATTGCGCGTGACCATCAGTGTGGAGCCCAGGAACAGGGCACTGGTGAGCATCCCCAGTACCAGGCGGTTGACCGAAGGTTCCAGGCCACGATGGTCCAGGTGGACGTCAAACCGACCGCTTTGCATTTGCTGCAACAGACCGAGCAGTCGGCGCGGCACGACTTCGGCGAGTTGCTCAATTTCCGAGGCAATACGGCGTGCTTTGCGATACTGCCGGCCAGGGGATAGGCGTCGGGCGAGCATTTTGCGCTGGTAAGGCTGGAGGACTTCCATCAGGCTAAAATTGGGCTGAAGGATTTGTGCGGTTCCTTCCAGCATAACCAGGACCTTCAGCAGCATGGCCATTGCCGAGGGCAAAACGATCTGGTAGCGACGCATCAAGTCGAACATTTCGCTCATGGCCGAGGCCAGTTCAAACTGGTCAATCGGTTGGTTCGCGTAATGTGCCACGTAGTCGGCCAGGTCGGCCCGCAAGCTGGCTTCATCAAGGCCAATCGGTACGGCGCCTACGCGCATGACGGTTGCTCCTAACTGGAGCGAATCTTGCTGGACCATCGCTAGCAGCAGATCTTCGATATCTTCACGCAGGGTCTCGTCAATGCGCCCCACCATGCCGAAATCGAGCAGGCCGATCGTGTTGTTTTTCAACAATAACAGATTGCCCGGATGGGGATCGGCGTGGTAGACACCATGCTGGAAGATCATTTCCAGGTACATCTCGGCACCGTTGCGAGCCACCGTGGCCAGGTCGAATCCCTGCGCCTCGATTTGCCGGGTGTCGGACAGCGGGGCTCCTTCCAGCCACTCCATCACCAGCACGCGATCGGTGGAAAGCTCCACATAGGGCCGAGGAATGGTCACCACTTCGTTGGCGGCGAAATATCGGCCGAACTCTTCCAGGTTGCGCAGTTCCCGGCCGAAGTCCAGTTCCCGTCGAAGGGCGCGCTGGAATTCATCCACCATGGCACAAGGCCGGTAAGGAGACATTTCGGGTAAACGGTCCGCCAACTGGGCTAGTCCCGAGAGAATGTCCAGGTCGACATGGACCCGTTGCTGGATGTCATGATGCTGTACCTTCACCGCTACCCAGTCACCGGGTGCCCCGCTGCCTGATGGCAACCGTGCTCGATGGACCTGGCCAATCGAAGCGGAAGCGACCGGCTCGTTGGAGAACTCAGCGAATAGATCTTCAATGGGCTGGCCCAGTTCTTCCTGGATCACTTGGGCCACCAACTCCGAGGAATCGGCCTGCACGTGGGTCTGCAGATTTTGCAGTTCGTCCGCCAGTTGGACTCCCACCAGGTCGGGTCGGGTGCTCATGATCTGGCCCAATTTCGTAAAGGTGGGGCCCAGTTCTTCCATCGCCAGACGAATGCGAGTTTCCGCGCTCAGCTCCGCCAGGATGCGGCCACTGGGGTTCTTGAGCCACGACTTGCCAAAAGTGAACTCGAAACGGCTAAGCCAGCCGGCCAGGCCGTATTTGCTCATGATCGAGAGAATTTCACCCCAACGATTCACGTTGCGATAAATCTGGGGAATCGCGCGTATGTTCATAAGTTCTATTGTAATCATGGCCCAATTGGCCTGCCAGCGCTTGACGTCGCACGGGCCTGTTGAGAAAGTGCTAGTAGCCGGAACAAGGAGTCGTAGGCCGGAACAAGGAGCCGTAGGCCGGAACAAGGAGCCTCAGCGACGCCGTTCCGGCATTTCCTTTCACGATCCAATCAGATTGCGATCCAATCAGGTGCGATCCAATACAGGTGCCACGCATGCGTACCCCGAATACCCAAGTTCACCGACCCGCCCAGATAAGCTTGCCGCTGAAATGGACCCTCCTGCTCCTGGCTTTCGGGACCAGTTGGCAAGCGTTCCAGGCTCAGGCCGAAAACTGGCCCCAATGGCGTGGCCCCACGCTCAACGGTATCTGCATGGAAAAAGATTTGCCTATCGAGTGGTCGGCCGAGGAAGGGGCCGAATGGAAGAACGTTGCCTGGAAGCAACCGCTGCCTGGCCCGGCCGGCTCCACGCCGGTTGTTTGGCAAGATCGCGTTTACCTGACGTCGGCAGCCGAGGAA
>JAJRWS010000596.1 GCA_024276705.1 Planctomycetota bacterium
CTATAAACCGACTGCCCTTGGCACTCTGCGTACCGAAACTGAGCTTGCGATAGATTACCGCCGGGCGAAGCGATCGTTCGGCAGTATTGTTCGTCGGTTCGATCCCTTCCACCTTCGTGAAAGTCTAAAGCCAGTCGCGATGGTTGTAAAGTTCCTTAACATCGCGGCCCGTCGCTTGCTCTGGCGAAAGTGGCCCATCAGCAATCCGATGAAAGCAGCCAATCGCGGACCACATTGGCCGGTGGGAACTCCAGGCGGAAGTACACCACAGGTGGTAATGCCACAACCGAAACAAGGAAGTCGATGTTGTTGATACTCGGTGACGGTTGGCGTAATCGGCGGCAAGTCCCAGACCTGGTGACGGATCGGTTCTGGATCCGTCCCTTCCAGGATGTCACCACATCGTCTGCAACGATCGGGAATGCAAGGAATGACATCTTTGCACTCTTCCGTGGCAATGAGCTCACGGCGATGCTTGGCGTGTCCTTTCTGGCCGCCCTGTTTTCGCTTGTTCTTGCCCTTTTTCGGCTTCGGTTTTGGCCGTGCGTGTGGATGCTGAGTACTTGGCGGGACGGAAGAATTTTGGGGCGTGAGCTTTTGGACTTTTTCTTCCAGTTCTTTGATCCGGGCTTCCAGCTCTTGGTTCCTGGCTTCCAGTTGGGCGAAAGCTGCCAGGACAAATGCCTTGACGGCAGGTGTCATCTCCGCCTCAATCTCGGGCGGAATGTTGATGCGTTTGGTAGCTTCTTGTTTTGACATCGCTGCATTTGGACCCAAAGCCATACTCCATGTCCATAGCAGTTTTCATGGCATGATCCTTGTTTTTCCCGTAAGATAGCATTTCACCGGGCAGGTAAGAACATCCGTGCAAAGGGATTGAAAACAAGCCGCATGAAAGGCATGAAACCGCGAATGGACTCTTATGTGCCGTTTATTGGCGTTCATTCGCGTCCATTCGCGGTTCTTTATTGGTTCGGAGTAGAAATGAGTCACGAACGAGATTTGATATTGAAAGAGGAGGTTCACCGGATCGTCGGGTATGGGATGGAATGCATCACGGACCATGAATTAGGGCAAATGCTGAACTATCTAAAAGTTGCTGGCCAAGAAGTCGGTGTCATCCTGAACTTCAAAAGAGCACGGCTGGAATGGAAACGAGTCGTGTTACAAAAGAACCGCGAATAGACGCCAATGAACGCCAATAATTTGTGCTCATTGCCAAGTCAGAATAATTCCACATCAAAACCACCGCAATTTACTGCCTTACGGAGATCACACCCTTACACCAAGTAAATGCCAATCGGTTTCAAAACATCAGGACACACTCACCACCCCGTGAACGGTTGCGCTGAAGCCCAGTTTCACAATCAAACCGGGATACCAATAAGACATTCGCATGCGCATAATTTTTTCCTTCGGGCAATCGTCGCTCCAAACCGGAATCGTCTAGCCACCACGTCCGGGTAGCCGTTCATGGCTGAAGAGCTGATCGGACACTCGCACACCATTCTAGCCTATCGTATCAGGCCGTGGATACCACGGCACACGGTGAGCCACCCATTCCGATTATGCCGATTTCGCAAAGTCTGGCAGTCTTGCGTCTAACTCTTGTCAATTTGCCGCAAGCCGTCGATGGAAGAGAGCAGGTAATCTCTATGCTTGCGCATCGTGGATCAACCCATCCAACCAACCTGCTGAGACAGGAATTCGTTACGAACCAACGCTAGCACCATATTCTTTGAAAGGGACCACGGATGGTATCCGCCAATCTACGCCAAATGGCGTTTTGTACACTGTCTGTCCTGCTTGTGCCATGTGCCGCTCAAGGGCAGTTCTATTTTCCATCTCAATCTGCAACTGCCGATACCTCCCCGGCAGCGCAGCAATACACTCAGTTAGCGCCGACCACGCCGGTCAACCATGCCGCGGGACAAAATTATTTTGCCCCCACGCAAAATCCACGGTTGAGTATGCAGACAGACCCGGCGGGCCCTCTTCCCGCGCCTGCCGAAGCGCCTGATGACGCCACCGCTGAAAATGACGCCATGGCTGAAAACGGATTGGAGCCTGCCCCGGCACCGTACGGCACGACCGCCGGGTGTGATCACGGTCCGGACTGCACCACTTGCGAGCCTGTATGCGTTACACCTCGTTGCAGCCCCTGGTACGCTTCGGTCTCGGGCCTGGTGATGGGGCGCAATAAGCCCAATGGTGTCTGGACCACGTATGAAACCAACAACAATCCCAACCAGCTCATGAATACCCGGGACACCGATCCCGACTGGCAAGGCGGTGGCGATCTGCGAATCGGCCGATTCTTCGGCTGCAGTCGGTGGGCTCTTGAATTCGGCTACTGGGGTATTGGCAATTTCGACAATACCCAAAGCATGACGAATCCCAACACGGTAAGTACCCCACTGCTGTTCCAGGACCTGGAATTCGGCGCGGGCAATCCGGTTCAAGATTGGTTCGACGCGGCTGACGAACACCGTCTCACCCGGCGCAATAAGCTCTACAACTTTGAATTGAACATCATTCAAGGGTACGGGCAAGGGTATGGGACGGCCGCGAGCTGCCAAAGGTTCACCGGCCGCGCCTTGCTGGGCATTCGCTACTTCCAGTTCGACGAAGATCTCATCCTCGAAACGCTTGACCAGGGAGGCACCTGGGGTGGCAACGGCGGCCTGGACCAGGCGACGATGGACAGCTCCGTCGAAAATACCATGATCGGTGCCCAGATCGGCTACCTGCTGGAATACCGCTTTGCTGCCCGTGGGAGTGCCTTCATTGCTCCAAAAATTGGGCTCTACAACAACCACATCAAGAACAGCTACAACTTGTATCGAGGGGATGGCACGGCCGCCACTCCCACCGCATTCAGCGGTGTCGCCGGCGGCTATCCGGTCAATTCCTCGAAGGATATCGCCTCGTTCCTGTCCGAAGTTGACCTGGGGCTTCGCTTCCAGTTAAGCCAGCACTGGAGTCTCTTCGGTGGCTACCGTGTTGTCGTTATCAATGGGGTAGGCCTGGCGGATGACCAGATACCACAATACGTCGTCGACATTCCTGAAATTGCCGCGGTCGATACCAATGGCAGTCTCATTCTCCACGGTGCCTTTTTTGGAGTCGGACTCAATTTCTAAGTGTGTAGGCTAAAGCCCGCCTATCGAGTAGAATCAAGGCCGCCGCTTCCCCCTGGGAATGGCGGCCTTTATTCATGGATCACCTCAAGGAAATTCCGTGCTCCGACAACTGCTCGATACTTTCCGCCTCGGCACGCGGACTGCGGCTTTTATTGCCGTGACCCTAGTGACTTGGACCTGCCTGGAGCTGCAATCGCTCATAAGTCGCAAATCTCGTCGCATCGATCTGGTGAATCGCTGGGTGGTCCGCTGGGCTCGCCTGAGCTTGTGGATCTACAAGGTGCGAGTGGAGGCCCACGGCCCTCACCTTGAGAACGGAGGACCCTACCCTGCCGCGGGTCCCGACGGCGTGGGGCGTGTTTTCGTGGCCAATCATCGCTCGGGGATCGATATCCCCATCTTGCTGAGCGTGGTGGAGGCCCACCCCATCAGTCGCCACGATCTGGCCAGTTGGCCCCTGCTTGGCCGCTGTGCCCGACGAGTGGGAACGCTGTTTGTGGACCGTGATTCAAGACGCAGCGGCGCGTCGGTGCTTAAAGAAGTTGCCCGTACCCTGGCCGCGAGCGAGGGAGTTCTGATGTTTCCCGAAGGCACCTCCTACCCGGATGACGAAGTGCGAGAATTTCGCCCTGGGGCCATGAACGCAGCCCGCCGCGCGGGAGCACAAATTGTCCCCTTGGGCATCGCTTATGGCGACGAGGCCGCCTACTACCACCACGAATCCTTCCTGACTCATATTTTGCGCGTTGGCAAATTGCCCAGGCTCCGCGTGGCGGTAGAAGTCGGCCAGCCGCTGACCACCGACACGCAAGATCCGATCAAGACCATTGCCCTGGCTCGAGAACAGGTCCAAACACTGGTCCACCAGGCCCGGGCCCGTCTTGAAAGGTGAAGAGGCTTTTCCGGCAGAGCCGGAGGCTTCTATTGTTAACCGCCGGGAGCGGTAGTGTTAGATCAACTTCGAAAAGGAGGCCCGGTATCAGCCCTGGATTCCATTACAATCATCGGGATCGCTATCGGGATCGGGATCGAAAATCCATACGTCCAAATTCCAGTCCGTTTCGATAGCGATCCCGATCCCGATCCCGATAAAATTGACTACGGAACTATCAAATTCTGCCAGTCCCCCGGCAAAGCCGGAGGTTTTCTCAAAAGAATAAATCAAAGCTCCTCCCACCATGTCTCTCTTTGCAGATCTTGAAGCGGACCACCGACGCCAGGCTCAGCCTCTGGCCCGACGCATGCGTCCTGCCTCATTGGACGAATTCTGCGGCCAGCAACATTTTCTCGGCGAGGGCAAGCTGCTCCGGCGGCTCATTCAGGCGGACCGGCTTACGGCGGTCCTTTTCTTTGGGCCTCCAGGTACCGGTAAAACAACGCTCGCCCATCTGCTGGCTCAGGAAACCAGTTGCCGCTTCCGGCAACTCAACGCGGTGACCAGCGGCGTGAAAGAGCTGCGTGCGGTTCTCGATGAGGCCCGCGATGTGCTCTCCGCCGAAGGCACGCGTACTCTCCTTTTCATCGACGAAATTCATCGATTCAACAAGTCGCAGCAAGACGCCTTGCTCCCAGACGTAGAAGACGGCGTGGTCGTACTTGTCGGAGCGACCACCTCCAATCCTTTTTTCGCCGTCAATAGCGCGCTGGCCAGCCGCAGCCGTGTCTTCGAATTTAAGCCGTTATCGGTGGAGGATATCAAGTCGCTGGTTCGCCGTGCGCTGGCCGATCGCCAACGTGGACTTGGCAGCTATCCGGTGAACCTGCATGACGACGCCCTCGAATTCCTTGCCGCGACTTGCGACGGTGACGCACGACAGGCGCTCAGTGCGTTGGAAATCGGTGTGCTGTCGACCGAATCGCGGCCGATCGAATTCACCCGCGAATTGGCCACCGAGTCGGTCCAGCGTAAAGCCATCGTCTACGACCGCCAGGGCGACAATCACTACGACTCGGTCAGCGCACTGATCAAGAGCCTCCGTGGCAGCGATCCCGACGCAGCCATATACTGGCTGGCACGCATGCTCGAAGGGGGC
>JAJRWS010000597.1 GCA_024276705.1 Planctomycetota bacterium
CGAGGATCTGCGCGCAGCCCTTCTCAAGGGTGGCTCACCCGCGACGCCGGCGGAGATGAAGAAACGCTTCGAGGAATACCTGGATGAACTCACCAAGGGCAACGAGCCAGGGAAAGTTCGGATTGTATTGGAGTAGATAGTGGACAGGAATGAGCTCGAACAACTTATCGAACGGGGCGAATCGGAAACCGTAGAGGTTAAGAAATCTACGGCCCAGCTTCGCCGGGCGATGGAAACGCTCTGCGGTATGCTCAACGGTAACGGTGGGCATGTACTGGTCGGTGTCACGCCTCAGGGGCGCATCGTTGGGCAAGCGGTTTCCGACAAGACCTTGCGCGAGGTGGCTGATCTGCTCCGGCGTTTCGAGCCCCCGGCTACCATTACGCAGACACGCATCGCCATCGGCGATGGCAAGGATGTGCTGGTATTGGAAGCGTGTCCTGATCCAACGCAACGCCCCTACATTTTCGACGGGCGGCCTTATCAGCGGATCGGCCCCACTACTTCAGTTATGCCGCAGGAGAACTATCATCGACTTCTTGCCGAACGTCCTGACAGTCGCACCCGCTGGGAAACCCTTTTGGCCGAAGGATATGACCTGGCCAACCTGGACCAGGAGGAAATCTTGCGTACTGTGCGCCTTGGCATTGCCGCCGGCCGCCTGCCTGAATCGACCGGCAGCAACGTTTCCGACATCCTGTCTCGGCTGGGGTTGTTCAAAGAAGGGAAGCTGAACAACGCCGCGGTCGTCCTGTTCGGCACCCACTTCCTGCCCGATTATCCGCAATGCCAGCTTCGCATGGCCCGCTTCCGCGGCGTGAACAAGTCCGAATTTCTCGACCAGCGCCAGATCGAAGGGCATGCGTTTATGCTGCTCGAAGAGGCGATGCTTTTCCTGCGCCGTCATCTGCCGGTGGCAGGCCGTATCGTTCCGGGGCTGTTCGAACGAGAGGACGAACCACTTTTCCCGCTGGAAGCACTACGTGAGGCGCTGGTCAACGCTTTCTGCCACAGGGATTACACCATTTTCGGTGGAGCCGTGAGCCTGGCCATTTACGATGACCGGTTGGAAATCTGGAGTGATGGCACATTGCCCTTTGGGCTTACTCCTGAACACCTCAAGCGGGAGCATCCATCGAAACCACGCAACCCGCTGGTCGCCAGGGTCTTCTATCTCCGTGGCATCATCGAGCGTTGGGGGCGAGGCACACAGAAGATCGTCGAGTTGTGTGTCAAAGCAGGCCACCCGGAGCCCGAGTTCGGCGAACAGGCCGGTAGCGTCTGGGTCCGCTTCCTGCCCAGCGGGTACATTGCTCCGCATCGGATAGCCCACGATCTTACCGAGCGGCAGCGGGAGATCCTACACGTGCTGTCGAAAAAGCCGTCTATGCCCCTGCGTGAGATACGTTCGCAAATGGAAAGCCCCCCGTCCGACCGGCGGCTGCGTGAGGAACTCTTGCATCTGAAAAAACTCGGTTTGGTCTCAACCTCCGGTCACGGGCGAGGTGCTACCTGGTCGTTGGTGAGGAGCACAGATGAATAAGGCGATAAATAGGGCGATAATAAGGCGGCCCAATTCCGCCTTATTTCAGAAAGAAACAAAAGGACCTCAAAGGGTTAGCGAAACGAATAACGAAATGGCATTGCGCTATTATTGCACTATTAGGCCAATAAGCCGGAATAGGCCGGACAATACGCTGGAACGGCCAGCTTATTTGCAGCCTAATTTGACTTTGTAAGGATATTGGTTGACATTTTGTTGTCCATCAACTATACGATCTCACATGGAAACGACGACGGAGAAGAAATTCTAAACGGGGGAGACATCATGAAGCGGCGCAGACGACGCTTTTGGGCGTCGTGAGGCGCTTCCTGTCTTTTGTGAACAGCTACAGCCAACACTTTCGATCCTACCGACATGACGTTTCTGAGAAGGCACGGCAATATGCGTGCGGCCTGATGCAGGCAGGCGCTCGTAAGAACATGGAGCGCATGGCCGAAGTGGTTCCGGAATCCAATTCGCGTAATCTTCAGCAATTTCTGACGCACTCGAAGTGGGAGGCCCGCGAAGTGATCGATCATGTGGCTCGAGATGCGAACGGGATTTTGGGAGACGACCGGAAGGCCTGCCTTCTGCTCGATGAAAGTGGGTTTGCCAAACAGGGAAAGATGTCTGTTGGGGCCGCGCGTCAATGGCTGGGTCGTTTGGGGAAGGTTGATAACGGCCAGGTGGCGGTATTCGGCGTTCTGGCAAAGGATCGATTTGCCGTGCCTGTGGACGTACGGCTGTATTTGCCGAAACAATGGACGGATGATTGGGCGCGCTGTGAACGTGCCGGCATACCGGAAGCGGAGCGGGTCTTCCGCACAAAGAATGAACTTGCTCGTGAGATTGTAGCGCATGCACGGGAAAACGGTCTTCGTTTTGGCTGGGTGGGCGCGGATGCCGGTTATGGCAAGGGCCCCGGGTTCTGCATTGCCCTCGACGATATGGGTGAGACATTCATGGTCGATGTCCACTCTGACTTTGGTGTATATCTGGAAGACCCTCAGCCTTATATTTCGACCACGAAGAGCAAGCGCAGGTAACCCAGCCGGAGATATCGCAC
>JAJRWS010000598.1 GCA_024276705.1 Planctomycetota bacterium
GATTACCGCCACATGGTCGCTCCCACGAAAAATAATTCAACTAACCCGCAACCTCATGAATTTGGCTGCGTAAACGTGCTTTTTTATTTCTGAGATTTGCAGCCTCCGGCTGCTTTCTCAGAAACTGCAGACTATAAATACAGCATCAACAAAGGTGTTGAATACTACATCAAGAAAAAACACATTGTATATCGCAAGTGTCTGCTTACTGCGTCATACTGGAAAAATAAGTGGCAACAGAGAAAGGCTGGAGGTTCGTGCGGGCATGAATGTCCGGTGGTGGTATCGATGTCTTTTCACCGTCCCAGGAAACAGAAGGCGGCTGACGAATATACCTTATGAGTTCGAACAGCCAGATCATAATTCCCGCAAGTCGCTGCCTGGTGGTTTGTCACAGCCTGATTATTGCCAACCGTGGGTGCTTCTTCTGTTAGACACCCCCTATCCTGCCCGCCGCTACTCCGCCCATTTCCGGAGAGACCAACCTATGAAAACGACCGCCTCATTTGCCTTCCTAGCAGCCTCGCTGACGCTGGCAATTTGCTTCGCCACGATATTCACCTCGACAGCCCAGGCCAACGACGTCACCTTCGACTGGGCCACCATCGGCGACGTCGATAATGAGGGAGACGCACAAGAAGTAAACGGAGAGCCAGTCCTGTTCGGTGCCGTTGACTATACCTACCGCATCAGCAAGACCGAAGTCACCAACACCCAGTACACCCATTTTCTGAATTCGGTCGCCGACACTGATCCCAACTCACTCTACCACACCTTGATGAGCTCAAGTAGCAGGGGCGGGATCATCCGCAGCGGCTCCTCCGGCAGCTACACCTATACCGTGAAGCCCGACTCGCCAGGCAACGACCCAGGCGGAGGTGCCTACACCTATGGCAACAAGCCGGTAGGGAACGTTACGTTCTTTAGCGCGATGCGATTCATCAACTGGCTGGAGAATGGCCAGCCCATCGGTCCGCAAGGCACCAGCACGACCGAAGCGGGCGTCTACACCATCGGCAATGGGACGAACGAAGTACGCAACCCGAGCGCGACGTATTTCATTCCCAGCGAAGACGAGTGGTACAAGGCAGCCTATTACGACCCAAATAAACCGGGTGGAGCAGGCTACTACGACTATCCCACTTCTACCGACGAAGAGCCGGACAATAACCTCCCGTCGGCTGACACGGGCAATTCGGCCAATTTTGGCAGTACTAGCGGTCAGGACTTCTTGTATCCGCTGACCGATGTCGGCGCGTACACTGCGTCGGCGAGCCCCTACGGCACCTTCGACCAAGGGGGCAATGCCACGGAGTGGAATGAGGCGGTCTTCACTGATACAGCCAACCCATTCCGCTTCACTCGGGGCGGCAGTGCGGGCACCTCCGAATCCAGCGTCGGCGACTTGGGGGCGTCGGTCCGGGCCTTTACCCAACCGACGGCCCAGGGTGGTACCCTTGGGATCCGCGTGGCAAGTCTGCCAGAGCAAGATGGCGACTTCGATAACGACAACGATGTCGATGGTGCCGATTTTTTAGTGTGGCAGCGCGACCCCAATGTTGGCAGCCTATCGGTCTGGGAGGATACGTTCGGGGCGCCCTTGTCCCTTGCGTCGTCCCTTGCGTCAACGGTTGCTGTGCCAGAACCGACGACAGGGACCATGCTGCTAGGAGCTATGGCCAGCGTAGGATTGTTGATGCGGAGAAGAGTGCTGTCTTCCCGCCGCATCTTCAAATAGCGTATCTTCTCAACCTTGACTCCTGCGGTGCGCAGCAACAGTCGTGAGTGCCGCAAGCACTAGAAGTAGAGAGCTTGGTTCCGGCACGGCGTAAGTACTAGTAAAATCAGCAAGGAAGGGACCGTGTCGATGTCTCAACTTGCAAAGCTGCTCGCTTGCCATAGGGAGTTCATGAAGAAGCTAATCGAGTTGTCGGTGAAAGTTACGTCGCATGCTTCGATTGGGTCGAAGCCTGGCACAACATTGGTCTGGAAATTGTAAATCCTCAAGATAGGAAGAGTTTGCCCGTTACATAAGGTTTCATTATAGGCTCGGCCGCCCCAAGGCTAGCTTTTCTTTTTTTTTCTGAATCGCCTCCCTGAGCAAATCGGCGGCCTGCGGCCTTGAGAGTTTGCCGAGCCTGACGTAAATCAGTTCGCGGCCCCAGTCAAAGCGGCTTTGATTTTGGCTGCTTTGCACATGGAGAATACGGCCAAAAAGGTCGGTCACTTGCACATTGGCTCGGGGCAGGCTCACTGCCGTGGGCAGGCTGTACTCCGCGTCCGTTGGCCAGAGTGCTGCGATCATCTGCCCCTGATCCTCAAACAGATAACCGATGTACCCTTCCCGCAGGTCGATCGGGCCCAAGGATTTGCTGTTTCCTAACTGCCTCATCATTGTGTGCAGGGCGGACAACGCCAATTTTGGATTATTCTTTGCATCCTGAACGAGTCCACCGAGCATGTGGTAGTTGTATCCGATGCCCCCTTCACCCAGCAGCGTGACATACATGCGCGCGACATACTGAGCCTGGCGAATTTCGC
>JAJRWS010000599.1 GCA_024276705.1 Planctomycetota bacterium
CCGACATAAACGGTGCCATCGTTGGCAACAGCGGGCGATGATTCGATAACTCCGCCCGTCTTGAAGGTCCATTTCTTTGTTCCGTCCGGGTTAATGGCGTAGAGCTGATGATCGTTTGCCCCAACAAAAATGGTGCCGTCGTCGCCAACAGCTGCCGTCGATTGAACAACGCTGCCGGTGGCGTAGGTCCATTTCGCTTTGCCATCGGGAGTGATCGCATGCAGCTTTCCATTGTCGGAACCCTGGTAAATGGTTCCGTCAGGACCGAGTGTTGGGGATGCGTAAACTGTGCTGCCCAGCGAGTAAGTCCAGCGTTGCGTTCCGTCCGGATTAATGGCATAGAGAGTCCCTTCGTGGTCCGGTGTATAGACAATTCCGTCGGGCGTAACAGCGGGTGAGGACCGCATGACGCTGGCTGTGGCGAATTTCCATTTCACTCGGCCATCGGGATAAATCGCATAGAGCCTGTTGTCATAGATTCCGGCATAGATCATTCCGTCTGCGCCAACAGCCGCCGATGTGGGAGCCCTCTCTCCCGTTCGCAGTGCCCATTGTTGTGTTGCAGTCCGAGGTCCTTTGCGCGGACTTAGGCCAGTGTGTTGAGCGTTGCCGCGAAACATTGGCCACGGCGTCCCCTTATCGGCGTAAGATTCCGTTTTCTCCGTTGCACGCAGGCTGCAGTTTTCCACATAGGCGTGGCTGCAAACGTCCGGTTTGCTGAGTGGCAGGTAATAGAGCCAATCGGCCGCCTCATAATAAATAATTTCGCTCACTTCGCTGGCGTGTGCGAGGCACTCGCAGGCGATTTCACCACGGCGACGCATGGAGCCTTCGTAGTCTTTGTGACGCAGTGATTCCTGGGCTTCAAAGAAAAAACTGCGTGGTCCACGGAATGAGGAACCGAAATTGTCGGCCAGATCGGCAAAGTTGTGTCGAAGGTAAATCTCCAGCGGTTTGGATTCGGGCAGTCCTCGCACACCGAACAGTACCGGTTCGGTGGACAGTCCCGAAAGGTCGAGCATTGTCATGCCTTCACCAATATGGTCGGCGTAATTGATGCTCGACCAGACTCGCGAGTAGTCTCGCCCGAATGGTTTTCCTTCCGAATCCACTGCGACTTCAAGTTCGGCTTTTGCACCAAGAACGGCTTTTTCTCGCAGCGGAAGAACGATGCGCGTGCGAACTTCAGGAAATGTCTTCTCAAGGTCCTTGAGTAAAAGGCGAACTCCCTTGGCGACCTCACGATTACGAGCGTATCGCCAGCGGAATTTTGAGTCTTCTGACTGACACTGGCCCAGCCATTCGTTGGTCTGCCACGTGGTCAACTTCTCCACTGAGTTTTTGTCGCCCACCCAGGTTTGCAGTACCGAGTCTTTCACTACGGCGATTGGTGCAAATGCTCGGTCGATTCCCAGATAGCTGTGAATCTTTCTTCCAGTGCGACGGTATTGCACGATCGGTTGAAGACCGTCTTCGCCATCGACGACGGAATAAGGCAGGCTGGTATGCGTTCGAGTGCTGATATACAGTTCGTCAAAGGCGGGAAATTTCAGCAGCGTGGCCATTTCCTTCAGGACGTTGGCACGCATCGCTGATCGATTCAGATCGAGCATCTCGACGGACCAGGGAGCTCCCATGTCAATGACGACCAGATGTCCCTTCAGCGGCAATCGTTCTGGTCTGTCCTTCGTGATCTTCTGGAAATTAGCGGCGGCTTTGAATTCTGAGTGATAACCGACTGACTGGGGAATGTTGGCAGCTCTGGTCAGGCCTTCCGGATCCAGTGTTTTATCCAGGGCCCAATACACGTGACCACGGTCCAGACGATTTCCCGCTTTAGCAAACATCTGCACTGGAGCATCCGTTGGCAGGTCAAGCGACTCTTCGGCGGCTGAAGGATTCGACAGAATCAGGAACCGCAGTTCAGCCGGGATCTGCAGATTCGTAATTCGCACGCCGTCGCCGTGTTTTCCCACCTGGTAATCCGTCAGGATTGCCTGACATTGTTCCGCCTGTTTCTGGAACTCTCTGAATGGTCGCAGCTGGAATTCACCATCCGGTTGCCGTTGCAGGACTAGTGAATCTCCGTGTTGTGGAGGAAAATTGCTGGCCGAGATTTGCAGATTGTCGTGCTGGCTGTGGAAACGCTTTAGAAAGGCGTCGGCATTTTTCACACCTGGAACATCGATGGTATTGATTTGCCCGGCAGCTTCCTGCCCCATCTGTTTCAGTACTGTGCGGAAATGGGCGAAGCATGTATCATCGGGATGGTAGTTCACCACAGGCGAAGCGAATGGCAGGAAGCCCCAGAGATAATTTCCATCAGAATCAAACGTTGGGATTTCGTAGTATTTTGTGAGGGCCGGTTCGAAAGGGCGAAAACTGGCTGTCAGTCGAACGCCATGATCCATGGCACTCTGTGAAATGATTGTTCCCAAATTTCGCTGCAACCGAAGTTCACAGAGTTTTCGATTCCATCCCCAGGGCAAAACCTGAGCCAAACCGTTTTCTTTGAAGCTCCTTTGTTTGCGAGTGTGAATCAACGTATCAAGCAATTTGCTGTCCAACAGTGCTCGAGTCTGTTTTTCGAAACGATTCCAGTCTTCCGTTGCATAATTCTCCGGATCACAGATCAACGGAAATCCAGTTAGCCAGATGATCAGCCGATCCACTCCGTGAGCCTGACATCGTCGAAAGTACTGGTCAAAACTACATTTCGTAGCGATTTTCCAGTGAGCATCCCTTGAAGTGGCCAGAATCTTGATCAAGTCATCGCCGAAATCGGCGACGTATGAGATCGGTCGGCTGGGAGGTGCGGGCCGGATCCAAATATTTTGAGTTTCGACGGCACCGTCGGGTAAATGAAGAGTAATATCCAGAGTGAAGTCCTGGGTTGGTTGGTCCTTCTCTGAAACGACTTCAAGTTTTTGCTCAGCATTGAGCCGGATTCTCAGGCCGGAAAATCTAAGCTGCTCACCTTCAGCAAGGACTTTTTCATCCTGAATCGCAACGAAGGAAACACGAGTGTTAGCGGGAATTCTGTCTTCCAGGAAAGGCCAGCTGCGAGTGCCTCCGGTCAGATAACTGAATGGCACTTCTCTATTACGTTCCGACAGGAACGTGCCGACCGCGTTTGCCGAGACCTGCATGGCAAGACAGCAGAGCAGAATTGTGACTGGCCGTACTATCCATATGGATCTCATTGGAAGCTTCATGTGTCGTTGGACCCCATGGGGCTGGTGGGCGCTTACGTTGGACCGTTTCAGACGTGCGAGTTGTCGTCTTAACAGATTGTACTCCTAGGGAGCGTATGTAGTCTGCACCTTCAGTAGATAAATCTGGGGTACATGTCCAGCTTTTTGAAGCAATATTCCGTTCCATTTACATCCCGCAAGATGGTCAGAGTGCTAAAAATGGCGCTGTCCAATTAGGTTACGCCCGCAAAGTGGCTACCGACCGAAAAGATTTGTTTGTCCGACTGGGTTATTGAAAGTTCCATTGATACGAGTTTTGGTAGCTTTCTTCCTTTGACCCCATGGCCTCAAAATGGCCTTTGTCACGTAAAGTGTTACAAGAATCGGTTTTCGTTACTTCCAGCCGCCTCAACTCATCGCCCACGGCCTCACTTTGCACCTCGGCGTATTAGTCCAGCGTGGTCCGGATGCTCTTGTGACGCATGAGCTTTTGCAGGGTGGCGGGCCACACCTTGGATACCCATAGGGTAGCAAAGCTCCGCCTCAGGTCATAGGCACTTGCGTATTTGGTGTACGGCTTGCCCTTGCGGGTGCCCTCGGCCACTCGAACACCAGCGGCCTTGCCGATGCGCCACATCACGGTGCCGACCCAATCAGACCCAATCAGAGCGTTGGAACCGCGGCGGTCCATAGGTCGGAATACCCGACCATGCCGCTGGCCCTCGGGGACTGCCTCCAGGAGTTCGCAGAACTCGGGAACCAAAGGAAGCATCTCTTCCCGCCCAGACTTCTGACCCTCGGATAGAATCCGCAGGGCACCTCACTTGCCGCCCATACTAACCGAGATAGGGGCTTCGTGCTCCCAGCTCAGGTTGACCGCTTCGCCCAGTCGCAAGCCGGATAGCTACAAGCCCCGTAGGAGTTGCTTCCAAGACTCGGCTATCAGCCGTTCCCGGACGGTAGGTTGCTTCCCATCCTCGGCCAGCTTCGCTTTCTTGCGGCGACTGCCGACTTCGGTGACGACCGGCAGCGTTGCCGAAAGCATCCGCTCGAACTCTTCCGGGCAGATTGCCTGGCCTTTGGCCATGCGGCCACAATAACCAGGATGGGGGCGGAGAGTTACTGCCAGGGTATCACGGCAAAGGGCTCTACTCGGGCCAAGGCGTTTTGGTTTATGCAAATAACGGCGAGAAAGGCAAGCTGGCGATGAGCCGACCTGAGATCCCCTCGGGTTCCTTGGCCGAATGGACCGGCGCGGGCGACTGGAAGGTTGTACTCCGAAACCAGTTCACCGAAGTTTCGGGACCGGGAGGCCTCGCGGGGAATAAGCATACCGCAACCGACCCTCTCTGGGCGATTGGCTGGGATCATCGTTCCTTGATTCTCCTGGTACGTGACCGGGGCAAGTGGCATCGATACCGGCTACCGAAAGCGAGCCACTGTTACGATGGGGCGCACGGATGGAATACCGAATGGCCCCGCATTCGGGAAATTGGCACTCACGATCTGCTGATGACGATGCATGGCATGTTCTGGCGGTTTCCCAAATCCTTCCGGCCGGGACAGGCCGTCGGAATCGCTCCCAGGTCGACATACCTGAAAGTGATCGGCGACTTTTGCCGCTGGCATGACCGGGTTGTCTTTGGCTGCGATGATGCGGCCCGGAACGAATTTCTCAATACACGCAAAGCCAAGGGAAAAATCGCCGGGCCGGCCCAGTCGCAGTCGAATCTGTGGTTTGTCCAACCCGAACGGATTGACCAGTTGGGGCCGGCCATGGGGCGAGGAGCTGTTTGGCTCGACGATCAGGTCGCCGCAAATACCCCTTCGGATGCCTGGCTGTTTGGCCCGTTCACGACCCGCAGCGTGCACTTGGTGCACCAGGCCAAACGACCCGTGACCTTTCGTTGCCAAATCGACCGCAAGGGGGATGGCAAATGGGAACCCCTTGATGCGATAGCAGTCCCAGCCACCGGTTATGCATGGCATGCGTTTTCCGCAGACTCGCCGGGCGAGTGGATCCGGCTGAGCGTCGACACCGACTGCCAGGCGACCGCATGGTTCGAGATGAGCAATCCTCGATGGGGCACCTCCTCCCATCGGAATGGTACGGGAAGCCATGAGCGCTTCATCGGGCTTGGCACGGCTGGCGCTGGGGAGCAGCTTGGCGGGCTTGTGCGCGCCGGCAAGCGGGAGATGGGACTGAAGATCCTGGCAACTCAATTGGAGGGTGGGCATAGTCAACCGAGCGGCTACTATGAACTCAAACCCGACCTCTCGCTGATTCGAGTCGAGTCGCAACGAGAAGCGGAGGCCATGGCCAAAACAGTCGCCATTCCGACCGATATCCTGAAGGTCGTCGGCCGTTCGATCCTGTATGTAGACGATAACGGCCGGCGATTCCGCCTCCCATGCGGAAATACTGTCTATTTCAATCGCCCCGAGCTGCTGGATATTCAAAGGGCTTCACGCGAAATGGTAACCGAACGTGACCTGTTTCAATGTGCGGGAACTTTTTTTGAGCTGCCCGCCCGCAATGCGGGTGGCTTCGCCAAGATCCGCCCCATCGCGACCCATCCATTCTTTATCCAAGACTACTGCTCGTGGCGAGGCCTGATGGTATTGAGCGGGTTGGCGGCCGAGCGCGGGGTAACGAATCCGCATATCCTCCGTTCGGCCGATGGCAAGTGCGCAGTATGGCTTGGAGCGGTCGACGATCTCTGGGATCTGGGCAAGCCGGTTGGCCGAGGTGGTCCCTGGACTGCAACGCAAGTCAAGGCAGAGGAGCCCTCCGATCCCTTTCTGCTGGCGGGCTACGACCGCAAGAGAGTAACATTCTCGCACAACGCCGCGAAAACAGTCCGTTTCCAACTGGAGATCGATATCAGCGGTACCGGCAACTGGGTGGCCTTCCGGTCCGTGGACGTTCCAGCCAATCAGGAGACTGAATTCCTGTTCCCCAACGGCTTTGCAGCGTACTGGATCCGACTAACCGCGGACCTGGACTGCGAGGCGACTGCTGAATTTTTGTACGAGTAAATTGCGACCCGCGAGAAGGGGTCAACTCTTGACACTTGACAACAAGTGCAAGTGACGCAGAGGCCAAGTGATGGACTTGTCAAGTGTCAAGAGTTGACCCCCATGACCCACTTCGGTCCGCCTAGTTGTTGTCATGGCATTCTGCCTGTTGTACCCGGAAGTACGAACGCGGGGCGACAACGAGGAAAGCGAAAAAAGGGCATTTTCTTTTCCCGCGACGGGCGTTCAGGTTGAGGGGCAGGCGGTTCTACTGGCCATCGACGATGTCTCGTTGCCCCTGAAAAATAATCTCTGCTACTACCTCAGCAAGCCCAAGGTGCGTAAAGAGCCGGTTTTGACGCCGAGCCGAGACAATCCCGACGCCCCGGATTATCTGGCAGCGCACTTTTATGGAACCGTGCTGCACGACCAGGGCGAGTTCCGTATGTGGTATTATCCCGTGTCCTATGGCAAAAACCAAAAGAACCTTACGCAAGGGCCCGTATGTTACGCCGCAAGTAAGGATGGGTTTCACTGGCGCAAGCCGGTTTTAAATCAACTGGAATTCAAGGGCAGCCGAAATAACAATGCGATTCGATTACCCGAAAGCAAGATCGAAGGCGTAAACGTCATCGTGGATGAAAACGACCCTGATCCAAATCGCCGATACAAGATGGTTTACAACCCGTTTCATGGCGGAACGTTTACGATCCAAACCGCCACCAGTCCCGATGGTATTCATTGGACACCGCGAAACGGCTATCCCAAGGAGCAGTTTTTTGAACAGTCCGGATTTTTTCAATACAACGGCGTTTATTTAATCCACGGTCAATCGCTCGAAGTGGGCGAGGGAGGTGGGGCCCGTGGCCGGCAGGGTTATGCTTGGGTTTCGCCCGACTTCGATCGCTGGCTGCAAGCCACGGCCGAAGCGTTCGCCTTACCGGAACCGGCCAATCCGGCGGAGCGTGGTACGACCAAGCCGTACGATCAAGTCCACCTTGGCGTGAGTGGCGCCAGCTTTGGCAATGTTGTGGTGGGGCTTTACGGCTTGTGGCACAATTTTCCCGGCGACCAAAGCCGCAACGTCCCGGAAAGCTGGTTCGGACATGAAAAGACATCCGGGGATTTAGGCCTGGTTGTCAGCAACGATGGCATCCATTTTCGTGAACCGGTCAAGGGCCATGTTTACATCTCTCGAGGCGACTCGCCGGTAACTGCCTCCAATGGCAAGACCTATCCAACGATTTTGATTCAGTCCAGCGGCATCTTGAACGTGGGAGATGAAACACGCATCTACCACGGCCGTTGGCGCAATGCGGCGTACGGCGAAGATTACTGGGGCGAAGTCGCGCTGGCCACGCTCCCGAGATATCGCTGGGGAGCCTTGGGACTTTACCCCAGGCAGGCGGAAGGCGAAGTTTGGACCACGCCGATCACGCTTCCCAAAACGGGCAGTCGGGTGGTACTCAATGCCGATGGCGCGGATGCGATGCGCGTCGAAATTGCAAACGAACACTTCGAACTATTGCCAGAATTCTCAGGTGAAAAGAGCGGCTTTTCAAATGGGCAAAGCGGTTTGGAATGCCCCGTGAACTGGCCGGCTGGCGATCTTGCCTCACTGGGTGGAAAAACGATTCGGCTGAAGATTCTCATGAATCGTACCGACAAGTCGAAGCCACGGTTATACGCCGTGTATCTCCGCAATGTTTCGCGAGAGCATGGTGGTGAGACGCCGTAGCACAGTCGACAGGAGGTAACGACGTTGCCTTGTTCACTGCCGTTGCGGAACCGTGGCCTGGAGACTTTGATCAAGATGGCGATGTCGACGGAGCCGATTTCTTGATGTGGCAACGGGGCGAATCGCCGAATTCACTGAGCCAATCCGACCTGTTCGCCTGGCATACGAACTTTGGCACGGTCGGGCCGCTGATGGCAACTTCGACGACGGTGCCCGAGCCGTCGGCGTGGATCATGCTGCTGCTGGGGCTGGCGACCGGCGGCGTAACCGGCCGAGAGCACCCCATCGGCCCGCTCATGTTCCAGGGCAACTACGGCGCCGTGGCGTATCGGAACATCCGCATCACACCACGATAGTGGTCCTCAAGCTCTGTCCACACCTTGCCCGATGGCGGAATCGGTCGCTGCCCCCTGAACTTATGGAATGTCCATTTCTAGCGGTGGGCTGCTTCACCGACGCGTGCAAAGTGTAGTTCGCTGATTATTCGCCTCGGTAGGCGCCGCTGATGTCTGCCCTCGTCTCCCAGAGTCCACCAAGACAGCCATCCTGAGGGCCGAAGCGTCAGCGGCGAGTGGTGTCGCCAGTCGTTCAGCCCGTACCCTCGATGCCGCGGTGTAGCTTAGCAGTAGGAACTAGTAGAACGTGCTGATATCTGCTGTTCTCGCAAGCGTGGGGCTGACGCTTCGCGTAGCGCAAGCCATAAGCACACCCAAAACCAATGCGACAAGAATCACGCCGGAGGGTTCCGGGACAACACGCAAGTTATCGATGTCGGCCAGCACCCATAAAGTGTTAGCTGTACCGATTCCCTGAACGATGTCGATGTTTCCAAACGCGAACTCGCCCTGATAAGTTCGGGTAAAGGAATCGACAGGCAACCCGCTCTTGTACAAAGCGACAGTGATCTGGTTAGTGCCGAGAATACCGACATCTGCGTTGTAGCTCATCTCAATATGATCAAACGCTCCGTAGTCGTAATCAGGCGGTGGGAGATAGGCGGGCTCGGTGTACCACTGCCCAAGAATGTCGCTGTAACCAGCAAGCGAGATAACAGCTTCCGGGGTCTGAGATGCCTGATAGCCCATCACCCGTGCCAGGTAACCACCGGCTGACTCGCCCATGACGGAGATCCTTCCAACGTCACCGCCGAAGCTAGCGCCATTGGCGAGTATCACACACGAGTTGCGATTATGGCCACCCACTTCCGTTGCCGGTCATTGGAAACGATCAGCAGACCAATTATCCCTCCTAGGCACAGCAAACATAGGCTGTTTGGCTCAGGTACAAAATACACTGTGTACAACCTGCCGACCTCGTCTTCCATAGCCTCGGCATTCATTTGAGTGTCATACACCCGCAGCGCCGCCAGATCGCCGTTAAACCTAGGCCTACTACCTGTGCCCGGACCACCGATTCGCAGTGGGATTCTGCCGGAAGTCACAGAAACTGCGGTGGCATTGTCATCCCACGTGCCACTACCGCCATAGGCCTTTCGGTACAGATGCACGCCGGTACTGCCCCAGCTAAATCCCCAGACCTCATACGTAGTTCTCACCGCTGGTCCATTGCCCCACAGATCGGCAACGCGAAAATTTTGCCGGGCAATGATATTGGGGCGATTACCGTGATTCGGTTGTATGCCTATCCCATGTTTTCCAACGTTTGAATCCTCCCAACCTACCAACCGATCATCAATAATTCCTCTCTTATTAAACGCAAGGAACATGCTGCCGGAACTGGGGACGGGTGCCGTGGCTCCAAGCAGGTCGTTCGTCCCGTCAAAACGAAGAACAGGCCGAATTGCAGTGGGGCTGATCGAGGCCATAACGTAATCCGGTCCCTCCGCGCCGGCCACCACGGTTGCATTGTGTCCCGTGGCGTTATCATCCCATTGGATGACTTGATTTCTTGCATTGACGGTCACACCCGTCAGGGCAGAGTAGTCCAGGATCATCTCGCCCCGAACCTCTCTGGACTCCAGCGGCAAGAGTGTGGGTAGCCAAAGTAGCACGGCCGCCGGCACCACAATTCTAGTCAGTAGTCTAGTAAACATCTTCCATCTCCCTCACTGGAATAGTAAGAAGTATGCTGTCGATCCAAAGTGATTTGCATAGCGGTAACTCCTTTTCCGCACTTCCAGAAATCAATATCCTCGAATTACATCCACCGGTCAAACCATTTTTCCGTATTGCGTTGGGCGAGTGGGGTCTGGGCGAGTGGGGTCAACTCTTGACACTTGACAATAAGGCGGCGACATCGGAATCGGTGCAACAGACCACCCCAAAATCGATCACCTTCGGCTGGCCGGACGCGTCGACCAGGAGGTTGCCGGGCTTCAGATCGCGGTGGATGATCCCACGTTGGTGCCGTGGTGGACGGCCTCGCACACGGCGCAAAACAGCGCGAGCCTTTTGGCCGTGGTGAACCGGTTCGACTCGGCGTATGTGACGATCGACCGAGATCACCGCAGCGCCGGCTCCCTTAACGGCATCATTCGGCAGATTGTCCACTCTTACATTCTGGCCCAGCGTTCTTACATGTCCACCGAGTGTTGACGTACATTCATAGAAAAGTTCCCCTCGCCACCTGTGTCCCCAACCACCAAGGAGAAGTGACGCGTCGAAGTTGCGCGGCGGCTTAAGCGGTTGGACCGTATTCAACACATTCTCAGTTTTTGGAGCGACGTTTTCGGATTTGAAAATAACTCCAGCCAGCCATGAGGATGACCGGCAGCATGAGGAACCAGACGACGTACTGCTCCAGATAGCCAATAGCAACGACCATGATGGCGAGTACGACGCCGACGAGCAGGAATATCCAATCGAAATGCACGCCTGCCAATAAACATGACAGTGCCAGCACCAGCAAGCCAACATTCGCGGCCGCTCCCCGATTGATAACCTCAGTCCACTCGAAGATCACAAGAATAGCATAGATCGCAAGGACACAACTCCAATGAAAAACGTTATCACGCACCGTACGCCATACGGGTTCTCCTTTCTGTTTCGCACCCTGCCAGGCCCAGAACACGCTTACGCCGCCGTAGAAGGCCAATAGAAAGATCCAATATTCCCAACCACCATCCTCCAACGACATCGTCAGCCCCATGCCCACCACGGCCAACACCAGCATCGCGCAAAAAAGCCAGGTTCGCAAAGGGAATTTCTTCTTTTTGACTACGGCCGTCTTTTCGGTTGCTCCCTCTTCCTTTTTTACGTCTTCGGCCATGTCATTCTTCCCGTTCGTGATTTGTGGCGATCGGCAGGACCGCTACTTCGTACGTCCGAAGGGGTCTATTCGTTCCCAAGAGTGGTCGTCGTCGCCGAGGAGGAGGAGGAAGAGGACTCTCCTTCCGCCTCCTTGGGCTCCTCAATCCTCACCATGAGCCACTGCTGGGTCTGCCCGCCTTCAAAGTGTAGCAAGGCCGGTGCTTCATCTTGCGTCAGGTTATAAATACCGGTTTCCATGATGGGCCAGCTCTTGCCGACCTCTCCCCACGCAACGCGCTGGCTCTCCTTGTCGATGGTACCTTCTACCTCCACGGTTTTTCCCGTGGCCGTATTCTGAAAAGTACCGGCAATAATCCCTTCCTTGCTGATGGCCAGTTGCATAAAGAGCGTGGCGTCTTCCACCAACGCCTCGCCGTCCTTGGGGGTCAGGGCAAAGACGCCCAGGGGCATCCATTCGACCTTGTCAGGCTCGACTTCCGGCACATTGCTGGCGATTTCCTGAGCTTGCTCCGCATACTCTTCCGCGCTGGCAATCACCTCGCCTTCGTAGACAACCGAATCACCTTCGTAGTACAAATTGCCGCCGTAGTCGTAATAAACAGGCTCCGCAGGGAGCGCATAGCCGCCGGCCAGCCAACCTGTCACGGCGCCAACCGTGGCATACGCCCACCAGTTGTGGTGATGGTTATGCCAACCCCAGTGTGAGTGGGGCAGGTGCCCGCCCCAGAATCCATGTCCATAAGATGGTAAATGGATTGGGCGGCCTGGCCGATAGCCGGGCGGACGATGCCCAGGCGGGCGCATTCCAGGTGGACGCATTCCAGGTGGACGCATTCCAGGTGGACGCATTCCAGGTGGACGCATTCCGGGTGGACGCTGACCTGGGGGACGCTGACCCGGGGGACGATTCCCTGGGGGACGCTGGCCCGGGGGACGATTCCCTGGAGGACGCTGGCCGGGTGGACGATTACCGGGCGGTTGAATTCCCGGTGGTCGATCTCCCGGGGGTCGCTGGCCTGGGGGACGATCTCCAGGAGGACGTTGGACAGGTCGATTTGAAGGTCTCTCGGCACCAGGCTTTGCTGGCCTGACGCCACTTGCTGGCTTGGATGGCAATTGTCCCGCGTTTGGACGCTGGCTACCACCCGGGCGTTGGCCAGTACTGGGTCGTTGCCCGGCGCCAGGTCGTGCCGGCTGTTGCCCAACGTTCGCTCGATTCTGCAGGAAACTGGCTGCGGCACCACCCGCGGCAACTCCCGCGCCGATACGGGCCCCCGTGCCAGTGCCTCGCTTTAGACTTAGAAAATCTTGTAATTGACCCTGACTCGGACGTCTTCCCGCCGCTGGGCGAGAACTTCCGGGGCGAGTGCTCGGGCGGGTGCCAGGGCGTGCGTTTGGGCGATTTGGACGCGACGAGGGCCGTGCGCTCGGTCGTGTCGAGGGCCGTGTCGAAGGTCGTGTCGAAGGACGCGTCGATGGACGCGTCGATGGTCGTGAAGGCCGTGGTGCTGGCCGAGATGGCCGTGAGGACGGCCGGGATGTTGGCCGGGATGGCCGTGATGCTGGCCGCGCAGGTCGTGGAGCAGGTCGTGGAGCAGGTCGTGCGCGACTCATCGAAGGTGATCGAGATCGGCTCATTGACGAACGACCCATCGACGAACGACCCATCGACGAACGGCCCATGGATCGACCGCCCCCGCCTCGTCCACCCCGCCCCCGACCAAGCGTTGGCTCAACCAGCCAAAAACTGGTCAAGAGTAAACATAACATGCAAAAACTGAATTTGGTTATATATTTCATTGTATTTGCCCTTTAGTTTATTGCTCTTGAACCAACCTGGTCTCAGGTTGGCTACAGTCGCTACTCTCGGGAAATGATCACTTCATCGATATTGGGGAGGATTTCCCCGTCAATAACCTGGTTGACTTTCTGCCATGTGTAATTTCCATCTTCAAGCGGCTTGAAAATACTGGTGAAGGAACCTGTTGTGCCATCGGCAAACGTCGCCACCGATGGAACGACCCAGCGATCCTGCTGCTGGTGCCAGGTGCCAAACACAAAGGTACCACTGGAATCGAACAGCCACGATCGAATTTCCTTCTGTTTCGGATCCCAGCCAATAATCTGCAAACCCGACGACTCCGTTTCTGTCTCAGCCGAAATCGTATAGGCACGGCTGATATAATTTTTATTCCTGGTCCACGAACATTCGATTTTCACTTTTTTGCCATCCACCGGGTCGACCCAGTTCCCGATGATCCACTCAAGCCCTTTAAGTTTTTCATAGTTGGACTTGACCTCGGGTACGATCTCTTCCGTGACTCGATCGATGAGCCACCGGTCACCCTGTTTCAGGTAAATCGTGCGGTAACTCGATGCGACCGTCTCTCCTGCTTGTGTCGTGACGGTTGCTTTTCCTCGTTCGAGAGCGACACCTGGCGAAATGAATTCGATCGATTCGGTCGAAAGGGCCAGCTTACGTTCCGTATCTTCCGCAAAAAGAGTTTCAAGATCCCGCTCGATCGCCTCGCGGCCCGCGACCCGCTCGCTGTCTGGCTGACTCACGTAAACACCCTCGAGGGTCCAGTGGCTTGCGGTAAGCCTGGCATCATGCGCGTTGAATGCGGCCAGATACGATGCGATTTCTTTCCTGACTGCGGACTCTGCAGCCGCGGCCAATGCTCCGGCGGCTCCCTCTGGAACTTCTCGCGTGTCGATAGCAGAGGGTGCCGTGGTCGCACTTGGATTGGCCGGCTGCACGCCCAGTGCTGTACCAAACATGGCTGCGGCTGACACGCTGCACGCCAAAACAAAACGTACTAAATCAGGATATCTCATGTTGCTCTCCCGACGGAAAGTATTAAGTAGGCAATTGGTAAGGGATGGGCAGGTCGCACAAGATCCGTTGACCTGGCTCCGACTATTTTCGCATATCATTCATCCAAGGCAAGACTTAAATTCGCCTAACACTTTCGTTGAGCAACGCCACTTCTTTCCAAAGACACAGAGCAGACCCTCGGTTACAATAGCAGGCATTCCAAGCCTGCCCCCGAGCCTGACTCAAATCAAGTAGCGACTATGGGAACAACACCGGCAACTCTTTTGACCGCGCTCCTTCTAGGGTTGGCCTGGGCGATACGCGGACACTTCGGCCACGAATGGGGCGCCGCCTGGGCAGGGGCCATCGGCTCGATGGCCATTCTGGTCGCTTCGGGCCGCGTCGCCTGGTTCCGGCGGCTGCCGGCATTGGCGGCTCTGGGTGCGGTGGGCTGGGGGGCAGGAGGCATGATGAGTTACGGGATTGTCGTTGGTTATTGCCGGGCAGACACCTTTGTCAATTCGCTCTACGGCTATGCAATGCTGGCGGTGATTGGGGGTCTGTATGGTTTTATCGGCGGCGGCATGCTCGGCCTGGGACTCGAAACGTCCGCCGACAAGAAGCCCAACTGGTTTGTCCTGATCAGCGGAATGGTCGCGGGGGGTTGCCTTTTCTGGGGTATCGTGGTTTACCAGCTTGAATGGCTGATGACCCCACCGCGATCCGAGGCATGGGGCCTTTGTGCGGGAGCGGCCATCGCCTTGGCCTGGTACACCTACCAGGAGGGTTTTCACCGTGCTCTGCGCGTGGCGGTCTTTGCCGGTCTGGGCGGTGGCTGCGGATTTTCCATCGGCAATTTTTTCCAGACCATGGGTTCGATCAGCGGCATTTCTTACAACTGGTGGAACGTCATGGAATTCACTCTCGGATTTTGCGGAGGGCTAGGCATGGCTTATGCCGTCTCGACGACCCAGTGGCCTAAGTCCGCCAAGCCTTCCCGAATCGCCAACTGGATCGGGCTGATATTTCTGATACTTCTGTTGCCATGGACAAATTATGTCAACGCGTTCGAAGGTAAGAAACTGGTACAACTGGGCCAAGGACTCGGCGTGGAAGATATCGCCCAATTCGTCAACCATCAGCAAATGCTCGGGCTGAGCATGTTGGTTCTGGTCGCAATCGGCGCTTGCATCAACTGGAAATGGCACGAGCATCGCGACGATCCGTCCCTGATCAAACTTGGCTCCTTCGTTTTGTTCGCCTATACGCTCTATTACGTCCTTTATGGATTTATCGTGAAAGGATTTTTTTACCGCAGCCTGTCGATCGGCAGCAGCGACACCCTGTATCTACCGATCCTGTTCGCAGCGGCCAGCCTGTGGCTGCTGGCGGGCCGCGGCAAGGTCGAAGCAGTCTCCTCGTCCGAGGTAAAACCACTTGATCCAAGCATGCTTACCGCTGGGGCAATCATGCTGGTGGCAATCTTCGCGATCGCAACCGCGACGGTTTTCATCCATGACGGCAAGATTAATTTTCACGAGCGTTTTCCGGCGCCAACTCAACGAGCTCCATGAACAGCTCCATGAACAGCTCCATTGCAAGCCGAACGCTTTCTGGATCTTGGGCTGGGCGAGAATCCGCGTCAGGTTGGCAAGCTGGGAGTCAGCGACCACCGACAGAGCCGGTGGCTTGAGGAAAGCCCCAAAAAGGGGCTTGGGAAGGGAATCTCGTGCTCAGCGAAGCGGTGCTCGTGCTCGAATGCAAGCGGGAGGGAATGTTGGTCATCATCAATAACAAGGCTCTTCACCAGCATGGTATTGTTCCATTCGATTACGATTACGAGTACGAGTACGAGCACGACGGAACGGCGGAGCCTGATGGGTACTCA
>JAJRWS010000600.1 GCA_024276705.1 Planctomycetota bacterium
GGTTCAAAAAGAGTACCCTGAGCTTCACCCATTGCGTGATCCTTCCGTGGCGAGGGATGGGGTTGTTACACCCTTTATACACCGAAGATCACGCAATGGTTCTATCTGTTGGCAATGTACCTCGTGAATAATCCGGGATCATAGAACAGCCATTCGAGAACGAAAACCTTGAATTCAAAGAAGCAAAGAGTACGTTTGCTCTTCCCAAAATCTACAAGTACTGCGTAGCAATCGCCAACGAAGGTGGTGGCAAGCTCATTCTTGGCGTTACTGATGCTCCAACTAGGCAAGTTGTTGGGACGGCAGCGATTCCGAACCATGCCGATACGGCTTCGCAGATTTACAATAAATTGAGATTTCGAGTTGATATCGAAGTACTCAATCACCTTCATGGACGGGTGGTTGTGTTTCATATCCCATCACGTCCACGGGGAACAGCCTATCAGTATGAAGGTGCGTATCTTATGAGGTCTACTGAAAACCTTGTGCCAATGAGCGAAGATCGATTACGCCGAATTTTTGATGAAGGGAAACCGGATTGGTTGTTAGGAAGTGCTTTGAAAAAATGCACCAGCGAGGATGTTGTGAGGTTGCTCGATACACAGAGCTACTTTGATTTAATGCAATTGCCTTACCCTTCATCCCGTGAAGCCGTTTTAGATCGATTTATGTCAGAGCAGCTCATTGTCGGCCAAAAAGATTTCTGGGGGATCACAAATTTTGGCGCGATACTCTTTGCGAAACGTCTCAGCTCCTTTCCAGGCCTCGATAGAAAATCGGCACGCTTTATTGTTTACGAGGGAACGAACAAGCTAAAGACTCGATTGGATATGCCTGGGGTGAAAGGCTATGCCGTTGGTTTTGAATCGCTTATAGGCTATGTAAGCAACCAAGTTCCGGCAAATGAAGTCGTTGCGAAAGCTCTTCGACGAGAAGTCAAAATGTTTCCTGACGATGCCATTCGTGAGCTTGTTGCTAATGCGCTGATACATCAAGATTTCTCGGAATGCGGTACCTCGGTAATGATTGAGCTCTATTCTGATCGATTGGAGATCTCGAACCCTGGTCTGCCACCTATTCCGACTGAGCGGTTTATTGATGAGTATAAGTCTCGCAATGAATTGCTTGCAGGATTGATGCGAAGACTCGGAATTTGTGAAGAGAAAGGAAGCGGTATTGATCGAGTTATCTTTAGCGCCGAAATCCATCAACTGCCAGCCCCCGACTTTCGAGTCGGAACTTTGCATACGAATGCGACTTTGTACGCGCATATCGAGTTTTCTGATATGGACCGTAACGCGAGAATCAGAGCATGTTATCAACATTGCTGCCTGAAATATGTGACGAACCAAACGATGACCAATCAAACATTGCGAGAACGGTTTCATTTGCCCAAAAACAAGGCGGAAGCGGTTTCCCGAGTCATTGCTGATACGACTGCCGCAGAACAGATAAAGTTGGACGATCCCTCTGCGTTATCCAAAAAATTCCGGAGCTACAGGCCCTTCTGGGCATGAAATCTTGTTTAGATCTAGAGGCCCTGGCAATACGGGGAAGGGCGTAAGTCTTTACTGTGAAAGGACTTGTTTATTTAGACGGTAATCCTCGCGTCTAGCAATAGGGCTGCTAAATCATTGCAAGCATGGAGCCAAAACCTGCGATTCGCCTTTGATTCGCACTCTCATTTCACCATTCGCAGAGCCTGCTAGCACCACCACAACTCACCTAGCCCGCAACCTCCCAATGCGGTAACCTTCGCAGTTGCTTGTCGTCAAGGATTCGACTGATCTGTTAGTCACGCGCCCAAGGAGGGGTTGTGCAACGTCTGTTATCGTTAGCAACGCTCGCCATTATGGGTGGGCTGGGTTGGTTGTTTTTGCAGGGCGGTGGCCTCAGCCAGGTTGCTGTGCAGCGAGGAGGGCAACAGCCATCGGGCGGTTATCAATCTCCAGGTAGTTGGCAAGCGCCGTCGAATCAGCAGCCCTCTCGAACGGCTTCGACGGGTCGCTAAAATTCTGGCCAAACTTTGCCGCCGGCACCTCCGCAAAACATTTCCAATGGGCCGACGATTCGCATCGCGTCGTTCAACATCCAGGTCTTTGGCAACACCAAGGCGAGCAAGCCATATGTGATGCAAGAGTTGGCCGACATTGTCAATCAGTTTGATGTTGTGGCGATTCAAGAGGTGCGTTCGAAGGACGAATTTCTCATCCCGAATTTCGTGCAGCTCGTCAATCGAAGTGGTCGTCGGTTTGATCGTGTCATCGGGCCGCGAGTGGGGTACACAACGAATAAAGAACAGTACGTCTTCTTGTTCGATACACAGAAGGTCGAGGTTGATCGTCAGAGCATCTACACGGTGAGCGACCCTGATGGGCTGCTACACCGCGAGCCGTTGGTGGCGACGTTTCGAACGCGTGTCGATCCCGATCAGGCGTTTACGTTTACTCTTGTGAATATGCACACCGATCCTGATGAAGCTGATAAAGAAATGGATGTGCTGGCTGAAGTTTATAAAGTCGTCCGTCGTTCGAGTCGCGAAGAAGACGATATCATCCTGCTAGGTGATTTTAATGTCGATGATCGAAATCTGGGGCGATTGGGTCAATTGCCTGAGATGTTGCCGTTGATTGCTGGTGTATGGACCAACACGAGACAGAACAAACAATTCGACAATCTGATCATTCATCGACCTTCGACGACCGAGTATTCTGGTCGTTCGGGTGTGTTTGATTTCATGCGATTCAAAAACCTCAGTCTGCAGCAGGCCCTGCAAGTCTCGGATCATTTTCCGGTTTGGGCCGAATTTAGTATCTATGAGCGCGATTCTGTGGGGCGCGTGGCTAGCCGGCGGCGTGCTGTGAGGCGTTGATCGCCGAGGCTTCCGCCTGCGGTTAGTATTCGAGTATTCGATTAGTATTCGAGTATTCTTCTAGCGCCGATTTTCTTATTGAAATTGTGCCACTCGATGCTGTAGTATTGCGTCTGAACATTTGGTATCCGACTGAGCTTCGCGTTTGCATTTGAACGTGGAGTATCTAGAAGAGCCCGCCACCGAGATCAATTCTCGGTGACGGGCTCTTTTTTTGCGCTAGGAGCAATGCCCTCTAAGGAGAAATGACTTGGACGAAGCGAATCGCAATTTGGTGAGCCTGACGCAATACGGATCGCTGATTCGTGACGGCGATTTGTTGTTATTTCGCGGGCAAGGCGTCTTGTCGCGGCTGATTGGCATCGCCGGGCGGAGCGAGTATACGCACGCTGCCCGCGCGGTTTGGTGGGGCGATTTGTTGTTTTGCTGCGAAGTTCGCGAGTTACGAGGCGGTCGAGCGGTGACGCTCGCCAGTCAGGTGGAAAAGTTTCCTGGGATGATTGATGTGTTTGAAACGAATCCGAGCCGACGATGGCACGACTACGATCGCGATGGCTCGGTTCGATACATGCGGCGGTTGGCAGGCTGCGACTATGGATATTTCGGTGTGCTGAAAGCCGCGCTACGGCATCTGCCGCTGTGGCGCTTTTTGGTCCGCCCAGATATGAATGATCAACAAAGAACCAGCCAACCGCCGTTTTGTTCGCAGGCATGTGCGATGGCCGATCGGATCGGCGGCGGGGTCGATCCTGTGCCGCATTTGGCCGATCGCGTAACCGAGCCAGCTGATTTGGCTCGTAGCCCGTTTTATCGATACCGTTTTACACTGGCGGGAGTAGAGCAATGAAAAATCATCTCCGCAAGGAAGAACAGTGGAGCACGATCGTAGCCGGATGGTGTTGGTTGGCCGTGCTGGTGATCGCCATGCTTAGTTCTTGCACTGCCAAAAGTGCTGAGCGGGTGACGCAGGAGGATTTGAAAGCAGTCGTCTGCCGAGTGAGCAATCAACTTGGTGGCGCGAATAACCTCGGCAGTGGGACGCTCATCGACAAAACAGACGATGGCCGCGAAGGATTGGTGCTGACATGTGCCCATCTGTTTCGTGAAGGGACTGGCGAGATCATCGTCAAATTTCCCGGCGGAAAATCTCATCGGGCGCGCTTGATCGATCTCGACAAACAAGCCGATCTGGCAGCTCTAGCGATCGCCAACCCAGCTAGGCAGCCTGCGGAAGTGGCGTTGGAAATGAGTGCTCAGGCGAAGCTGCAAGCCTGTGGGTATGGGCCGCGTGGGGTTTTTCGATGTGCTGTTGGCTCGCTAGTTGGCGAGTCTGTTAGTGCGGGACAGCGGAGTTTGCTGATCGGCGATTCGGTTCGTTCGGGCGATTCTGGTGGTGGAGTTTTTGACGAACAAGGGAGATTGGTGGCCGTTATTTGGGGTGAGGCCCAAGGAGTGACTTACGCCAGTTTTGGCCAACCACTACGAAGTTTTTTGAATCGCGTATTGGGCCGGCGGTCTTCCGTGGTTTCTTCGTGCCCTGGTGGGAATTGCCCACTGCGTCCTAGAAGGCCACCGCTTCCTGTGCGGGGTGGTTCTGACGGTGTGAATTCGCGCTGGGAGGCCCTTCAAGAAAAATTTCAACGACAGATCGATGAGCTTCGCGCTCGCAAACAAGATCGTGGTGATTACTTGACGCGGGGCGATTTGCCCGACTTGGGCAGCTATGCGAGGCAAGAAGAGGTTGAACGATTGGGAGACGAGTCTGCCACGCGCCATGCGACGTTGCTGGAACGGATCAAAACCCTCGGCGGCCGAAGTGTCGGCAAAGCAGCGGGAACGGCCGCTGTCGGTTTGCTTGGTCTAAGCGGGCCGGCAGGTTGGGGAGTGATTGCTGCCGCAAGTGTAGGCGGTTGGTTGGTAGGACGACGGGTGAATCGCAAACTGAGCGGCGCCGGGGGTCGTCGCGAGCGAAGGTTTCGAGGGTAAGGAGGAAAGGGGAAGGCGGAAGGCGGAAAGAGGGCAGCGAACCGGGTGGCGTGAGCCCCCGGAGTTGGGAAGCGCGAAACCGCAAGCGACGGTAGAGCCACCAACGCCTAACGACCAATACCCAACACCCTCGACGGAGGGCTCCGCGGCAGAAGCGGTGACGACGTTTCGCGAAGTGCGACAGCCGATCGAGCGTGACGACGAGGAGACTCGTCAACTTTTACGACTTTCGCAGCTCGAAGGACGTGATCCGCTACAAGACGCGGTTGCAGGAAGGCTTGCACTCGACCGGCTCGACGAGGCTGCCGACCGAGACACTGATCCACAGCGTGCGCGTTGGGCGGACGAGCTAAGACGAGAATTACGCGAGCGATTTAATGAAATCGCACCCACGAAGTTTGAAATAACTAGTTAGGCGAACCGCGAGCGTAAGCGACCGGAGCAACAACGCAGGGTACTACTCCGCAGGCTTACGCCAGGCGGCTCGCCTACAACCACCCCTCTTTAGGAGAAAAACCATGCCAGCAGGTGATCCAGGTCAAGAACAGTTTCGTCGTACCATTACGGAGTTTCGCAATTTACATGTCGTGGCGGCGCTCGGGCCGTTGTTTGACTTTCGGAGTGAGGTTGTCTCGAATGACGAGTTTGGCGTTCGTGGCGGTTTGGATGAGACGACGAAGAACCATTATGTCGAGCATTTACTCGCGTCTGATCGCATGCGTCGTCGCGTCACTTACAATCCCGACAAGATGCCATTGGGCGATCTTATTGAACAGGCGACCGATTCGAATCAAACACTTCTGGGTTCGACGCAACCGTTTGGTGGTGACGAAGTGCAAGAAGCTCCCGGTGGCCTGATTACCTTGCCGTGGGCCGTGGATGGTTCTGATCCCAATATCCCGATGGCCAGCCAGCTGAATTTTCGCAGCCAGAATGCGCTCATTCTGCTTGGCGCGTTGGATCGTGCGATTGTGAATTGGACGCGATTGGAAAGTCGTTTCCGCAGCACCTTTATATACGTCAAAGATTCGATGCGCATGTATGGCAGCTATGTGCAGGTGCTTGAGTATCTGAACGCTTTCGCAGGCGATGCCAATCGTGTCGACATGGCGGCGGGTGTGCGGCCGACAGAAGAGCCGCTGGGGCCGACCGATTCGCCAAATCTTCGAACGGAAAGCGCAGTTCGGAACCCTTAATAAAGGCAAAAAGCGAACCGCGAGCGTAAGCGACCGGAGTACGAGGCCGCCAAAACTCCGCAAACTTACACCAGACGGTTCGCCGGAAGATAGGTAATCGAATTGAGTCGTGCATCACAGAAAGAACTGGGCTGGCCGGCAGCCGCGACGATCATCGCAGCGATGATTGGCGCGGTTGCCGCCTCGATTGCCTTGGCGGTCGCACCGAGTGGTACTTCGGAATCGGCCTCAACCAACCGGGTCGCGATCGCCCGCGAGATTGGCGAGGTGAAGGCACGTTTGGAGGCGCTCGAGATAGCGAGCCGTCAAATGCGACTCGAACTACGGGACGACATCAAAGAGTTACGAAAACTGATCCAAGCTTCCCTCGAAGCCAAACGTTAATCGCACGACAACGAGTGCGTGAGGAGACCAATGCCTACCACAACAGTAACTTTCCAAGACACCTTCACAGACACCAACGGCACCTTACTCACCGCCCATACGCCAGACACCGACACGGGTGGATTGGGCTGGGCATTGTTGCGGAATACTGAGCCGACGATCCAAAACAACAAGCTTGCATTTACGCAAACTGATACCGTCCTTTCGTTCAATGCCGAAGCAGACGGCCAGATAGATTCCGTCGTCGATGTCAGCACAGCCGCAACGACAGCCGGCCCAACCTTCCGTATGTTAGACGCGGATAACTTTCTTTGCCTCTTATGCCGTGGAAGTAGCGGCGAAGTCACTCTGCGCCAACGAATAGCAGGCACCTTCACGACGCTCGCTACTTACAATATCCCCAGCTACACTACCGGCAGCGCCATCACGCTAGCGATACGCTACGCCGGCACGGCAATCAACGTCGACATCAACGGCGTAGTCGATGCAATCACGTTGACCACTTCTCAATTCCAAACCAACACCAAGGCGGGCTATCGTTCCGATACCAACGGCCGGCTTGACTCGATTGGCTTTACTTCACTGGTCGATTATTCTGTCGTAGATAAAGTCGTTTTAGTCATCGGTCAGTCGAACGCAGAAGGGCGGTTTACGAACAACCAGTCCTACTCGCACGCGAGCCTCTACGCTTCCGTCTTCGAAGGCACGGTTTGGGCAGATTTAGTCGATACGGGAGTCAACGGCGAGGTCTGGCCACTCGTCGCCCAAAGGTGGCTAGACGACCGCAATGAGACGGTTGGGTTTATCTACGCGGCAGTCGGAGCGACGGGGTTAGTAAACACCACCGAATGGGCAACAGGTGGTTCAGCCTATGCAGCGATGCAGGCATTGGTCACCGCATCAGGCGTAACCAACATCGATGCCATCCTCTGGTTCCAAGGCGAACGCGATGCCGCAAACAGTGTCACACAATCTGCCTACAAGGCGGCAATGGATGATCTCATCACACGATTGCACGCCGACCTGCCCGGCACACCACCGCTTCTCTGTGGACAAATCAATAACAACGGCGGCACGACCAACAACATCCGCAGAGCGCAAGTAGAATCTTGGGAAAACGCCAACATCAAGCCGGGGCCGGTTACCTACGACATCGGCCCGCTAGCAGACAATCTGCATTTTACGACCGATGCCGAAGCGGTGAAGTTGGCCGATCGGTGGTGGGCGACCATTGATGAGGCGTTGTTCGACGGGACAGTGGGGACACCACCAAGGGTACCTGTCCATTTTGAGAATTGGTCTTTGTCGAGATCGCGTAATCGCGTAGCTTTTGGTCATGACGGTTCGCGAACTCAAAGATCAACTCCGGCAACGCGATGTGCAGATCAAGGAGCAGGCTACGCGGATCAAGGA
>JAJRWS010000601.1 GCA_024276705.1 Planctomycetota bacterium
GATGCCCAACCCACATCACAATGGGAAACAACACGCCAGTCACCACGCCCATCGCCGAGACGACGTGCCACACAGAACTCAAACAGCGTCACACGACTCTGGGTGCGCCACTTCCCCCACAGATGACGCCATGTCCCCGACAAGTGTGTGTGGTGTGTGGCAAGTCCAGTATTGTGTGGCACGTCCCTGAGGGACGAAGGGCGTGGTGGCCTGGGCGTGCACTGCCCTACCCACTTCACAATGGAAAACAACTCGCCAGTCACCACGCCCATCGCCGGAAGCTCCGGCCAGAAGGTAGCCGATCCGCGTATCCATAGTTCCATGGGAAGAGCCTTCCGCTCCATAACTTGCGGCCAGCAAGCCATTCTGCAGGGGCGCGAAGAAAACTCAAGAAAATTCTGAAATTGATCGCACATAATATCTCCCGATGGAGATTCTCTGGATGAGAAGGACGAAACACCAGGCAATGGTTCCTATTAGCGATTGCCTGCTGGATTGAAGCATGCCTGCGATACGGTCCGCAATTTGCCCAATCCACACATAGCCCATCTGGGTGAGTGTACGGTTGTTAATGAGTTGTGATTCAGTAACAGCGGGCTAACGGTTATTCGTTTGTGGAAGTCACACAATAAACGAGAGGAGACCTAATGATGAGAATTTTGTTCGCAACATGGTTGGTTGCTTTGCTGGTGAACCATGCTGCAGCAGAAACAGCGATTGTCGTTCCCAACGAGTACGAAAACGTCGAGGCCCCAGACGGAGTTTCTGCTGGCACGGGCAATGCTGGTTTTCGATTCCAGGGAGTTATGGCCGCAAGCGAATTCATGTCGCTTCCGTTCTCACAACACACATTGACCGGTTACAGATCTCGACCAGACGGCATCCTGGGAATCGCAAATTCTGCATCGTGGCTCGATTTCACTCTCAAGGTTTCAACAACAGATGTGACGCCGTCGACGCTTGCCACATCATTTCAGGCGAACATCGGCGATGATGAAAGGACGGTTTACAACGGACCGATCACATTTAATACGTCGAACGTAGGACCAGTAGGCGGGCCTAAAGAATTTGACATTATTATAGATTTCCAAACTCCATTCCATTACGACCCATCCGCTGGAAACCTGCTCCTGGATTGGACTGTAAAGGGTCCTTGGTCATGGGTTGGTGATGATCGTGTTGCCTCAAACCCGAACACCAATTACGTCGTAAGTGGTGATCCTAACGCCGCCTTTGGCATACTCACCCCGGGAACCGGGATATTCCAGCTCATCTTTGTCCCCGAACCCACCACACTTGTGCTAGCCGTCTTCGGCTTGTTAGGCCTGGCAGTTTGCGGACGGCGAAATAACAACTCTCAGCGTGAACCACTGAAGTTTGTCGCCTTTACCTTAGCCGTATTTTCATCAGCGATTGTTTCGATGATCACGGCACCCGCGAACGCAACGATATTGTACTCCGAGGATTTCAGTTCGGGCAACGCGGCCCGAGCAGTGTGGTCCGAGAATCCAAGCTCCAGGAATTTTGACGCTTCCTCAGGTGACTATGTTCTCAGACAACCGAATGGCGAAACTCCCGTGTATGCATTCTTAAACGGTGTACCTGAAATACGTTCCTTGACGGATACTTCGGTCCGTGCCCAAGTACGATTTGGAGATTCGTCAGTTGGATCCGCAGCGCTATTTGCCCGTTTAAAGGATAACAGAGTCTACCAGGGTGGTTACTTTGACGAAGACGGGCAAAGGGGCTTGTACTTGGGGTGGAACGAAGGCACGACATTCCACCTATTCGATGCCGTAGCTTATGAATACGACCTGAAAGCAGAAGACCTGGTTCTGCAACTGGATGTAATCGGAAATGAATTGACAATCTGGGCCTGGCGGCCAGGAGAAGGAAAGCCAGCCGTACCACAATTGACCTACACCGACAATGAGGCAATCGCGACGTCCGGCAGACAAGGCATTTTGCACGACCCTGACGCTGCGGGTACTGCAAGTACCACAACATTTCGGTACTTACAGGTTGCGGACTCGCCGATCCCTGAGCCATCCACTTTATTCCTGTCTCTACTGGGCCTGGCAGCAGTCTGCATAGGATGGCGGCGCAAGAGCAAGGTGTAATTTCAAGCTGCCCCTCTGCACCAGGCTTATGGCATGGCGACCGAAGTCGTCAAATGGATTCCTTTTGGGTTTTGCACCGCTGGGCCTTGCCCTGAAATCTGAGCTTCGGCACGGAAAGCCGTGCCTGCTGCGGAGCGCTAATCTACCCGCTATTCAGAAATTCAGAACGACCACAAATTCGCCGACAACCATCATATCAGCGGCCTCCTCGGGCTCTACCTCGATGGGCTGGTACTCGGGGTTCAAGGGGTAGAGTTGAATCTTGTTCCGGCATTAGCCCAGCTTTTCGCCGACCCACAATCCGATTAGCGTCCGTCAACCGGCCGATTCACGCTTGCACCGACGTCAGGGAGGGAGCAGGATCGCGGTCAAGAACCGCGATTTCTCAGAACTACATGAATTAAGAGGGGGCACAGGGTTGCATCAGGAGCGATGGGGGATGAGAATTCCTATTATGCAAATTGCGGTCACTTTTGCCTCGTGACGCTACCAATTGTCTGCCGAGATAATATCGAGAATGCTCTCCAACACGTACGAACAAGCATCCGTGACCAGAGCTCAGTCATGAGCAGCCCTGGCTCGTCAGACCAGCGTATCGACTACACGGTTGTTCGACGCTATTTTCAAGTGGCGGGCAGTGATACCGCAGCGACCGCCAGCTATATGGCCCACGAGCAGAATCTTCCCGAGAACTCTGTTCGTTACCGCCTGCGAAAAGAGATCGAGACAATCCCCGATTGGCTTGAGGTGGTGCCCCGGGCGGGCAGAGTACTTGATGTCGGTTGCGGCGCGGGAACATGGACCAAGGTCTTTGCAGACCGGTACGACAGTGTCGTTGGGATCGAACAAAGCCCATCCATGGTGGTGGCAGCCCAGACGCTCCTGGCTCCCTGCCCTAACGCGAAGGTTGTTGAAGGTGATATACGAGAGGATCTCCCCGAGGGCTCCTTCGATCTGATTTTTCTTGGCGGCCTATGCATGTACCTGAACGACCTCGATGTGGTAGCAATACTTCGTTCGCTCAAGGACCGCCTTGCCTCTAGGGCATCGATCGTTCTCCGCGAATCGACCGTGCCACAAGGAAAAGTGACCGCTCGCGGCGACTACCAGGCGGTCTATCGAAACGTGAGTCTTTACCAAGACCTGTTTCGGGAAGCGGGTTTCCCGACGTCCGAATTACGCCGCAACTACGCATACACAAGCATGGAAATCGCAGTCGAGTTGGTGGAGGCACGGCGAAAATACCTGCGTTTCCTGCCGGCGCAGTCTCCTTTCCTTGGGGCTCTTACTTGGTATTCGTTGAGGACGATCGCTCCGCTCACTTTTTGGTTGTTGCCGCGTGTCTTGTCACGACTCCAGGTCAAATGGCCGCGCCTGCAAAACCACTTTTTCCGATTGCGTTCTCCAGAATCGAGCTGACATACGACATGTCAGCCCATCGTCGCCACCCATCTCGGATTGTTCCCAAACAGTCTCACGGCGAACCCCTCACGGATCGGCCGGACGCTCCCCGCATAGCAGCGCTGTTCCAGGCCCGCGGAACGGGCATTGAAAGGCCACTACACGAGCCTCCAACCATACAGGACCGTCAGGCCCAGAACGTAGGCTGTGATGACGAAATGCCATGGGCCGCCCGGTTTGGGCATTCGGAACGGGGCGACGTTCAGGATGGCCAGCATCACGATTGTTGTGTACAGGACCGCCGCGAACGCACTGCGGCTCAACAACCCGTCGAGCAGGAAGACCAACGGAACGACGATGCTGTTGTTGTCGATCGACAAGCCGAGAAAGGTAGAATCGTCCTCAAGGCCAAACACGTTGAAGTAGCTTAGCCGTACCGCACCGGCCGCAGTCAACATCAACGCTCCCGGCAAGAACCATGGGCTGAACTGGCCGTAGCACAGCAGCACGACAGCCGGGCAAACGGCACTGCTGACCATGTCTACGAGTGAGTCGAGTTGGCCGCCGAAGGCTCGTAATTCGTCGGTTCGACCGTGCATTCGACGGGCAACGGATCCGTCGAACCAGTCGAACAATACGGCCCAAAGCAGCGCGATCATCGCCGCCGGAAAGTTGCCCCGTATGGCGAAGTAAATGCCCCCAATTCCGCAAGAGAGTCCCGCCAACGTGATCAGGTTGGCAGCGTCCTTGACGAAGCGAAGCATGCTCGGTCGAAGCGACCGCCTCGGAAAATCGGCGCGACTCGTGCCGAGTGCGGAGTCGTCGCCCGAGTGTTCTTGATCGCAATCGTTCATTGAGCTTTCTTCGTTCTCTCGGCAAGAAGGTCCGCTGCCCCGAGCCCGATCAGACAACCCTGCATGAAGATCCCGCAATCGTTGCCTGTCCCGACTGCCTGGTGGGGTTCAGTCGTTTCTCGGTCAAGTTCCGAGTGGTGGTGATCATGTATGAGCGCTACCGATTCGCCCTATCCGTCTTTCGTTGAAGGGTCAGGTGGCATCATAATGGATCGCCGGAGCGGCGAACAGCGGTAGCGGTGAAAGCTGCGGTCGTAATTCCACAAAATCCACTACACGTATCATACCAACCTGCCAGTTCCTTAGCGTGGTTCTGATAATAGGTGCGGGTTATGACATCCATAGTTCCAAGATGGGAACAGGGGCTGCGTTTAAGGAACAGGAGCCGCGTTCAAGGAACAAGAGCTGCGTTTAAGGAATGAACTGTAGTTCGGGGCGCCTTTTCCATGTGGGTGCAGAGGAAAAAAGAATTCTCGACCCCTGCATCGCTGTTTCGGCCCCCCTCCAGCCAGAAAGTAGCCGATCCACGTATCAATCGTTCTATGGCAAGAGCCTTCCGCTCCGTAACTTGCGGCCAGCCATCATTCTCCAGAGGCACGAAGGAAACTCAAGAAAATTTTGAAAATGATCGCACAAAATATCTTCCGATGGAGATTCTCTGAATGAGAAGGACGAGACGCCAGGCAATGGTTCCTATAATACGTCGAACACAGGACCAGTAGGCGGACCTAAGGAGTTTGACATTACTTATGGATCTGCTCATGACCTATGCCGTGTCAATGGCAAAATGCCTTCGTTGCCCACACTCCATCAACCACCAAGGAGCGACCATGACTCACTTAATCCGACCATTCTGTGCCGTTGCAGTTATTCTTTGCGCGTCATCTACACTCGCACAAACGTCCACACCCAAACAATTCTCCGAACTTGGCGATCTCCTTGCGGGTCGCTGGGCGTCACAGATCACACTGATTGCGGATTGGCCAGAGTTCAGCAAGAAACAAGGTGAAAAGGTGAACGGCTACACCATAATTAAATGGGCTGTAGACATGCACGCACTGACCGAAGACGAATTGATCGCCGAAGGTTTGACGAAATCTGTCTATTTTTGGGACGCCGGTTTAAAAACCATCAAAGCAGTCCGCATCAGTTCCGCAGGATCGACGTCGACAACGACATATTGGAAAAAGAACAAAGATTGGCATTGGAAGCATGCTGGCGCGCAAACGGATGGCAAGAAGTTGCAGGGGACAGGAACACTCGTTTTTGAGGATGGAGGTAACGTGATGATTGGGGACGGGACGTTATATCTGGATGGTAAGGAACTATTGCATTATCACGATGTTTACAAACGCGTCGACAAAAGGTGAAGAATTTTAGATCGACGACCACTATCGAACTGGAAGCGTTGGACAAAGTGTTCTGCCAACTGACGAAATCATTCGTTGTTATGGTTTTCACTTCACAACCAAGGAGCTTTGAGATGAAATTTTATGCGACGTCTTTGGTATTGGGTCTTCTTTTAGGGGGCGTTTCGCAAGCAGAAGAGGCTGCGAAATGTCCATGGAAACTCGTGACCGGAAAGTGGCGGCTCTCTGACGATACCGGAAATTCAAGTACGGTCGTGTGGAAGAAGGCGACCAGCGACGGCAACGCACTACTCGGATTTTGGAAGGGCGATAATGGTGAGGCTACGGAACTCGTTGGTTGGTGTCCCGATAAAAAAGAATTAGTTGCGGTTGGATTTGGAAATGATGGTGCCTACTGGCATATCGTTTTCACGACCGTGACCGAGTCGATGTTGAAGGGTGATATAACTGAGCGACGAGCTGATGGTAAAACTCGCTCCGGCATATACCAGATCACCAAACAATCAGACACAAAGTCCTTAACACACATTCTTTGGAAGGACACTGATGGAGAGAATGCCAGCGTAAAAGGGAGCTTTATCCGGCAAGAATAATCAGAGTAGACATCCTGGTGATTTCGGATGGCGGCAATACTCACACATGGACACGAGATGGTAAACCGAACGTATGGCAGCGAGTGGCCAATAAATACCCACATGAAATGGATTGTGGGTAAATTGCGGGTACTTTTTCTGGCCTGCCTGGGGCCACTTCTGTTTCATCATTTCCACTCAATGTCCAACTGAGGCAAAACGAAGCGCGGCTTGCCCCTAGCCGCCAAAAGCCTTCCACAACTCAGCCAGATACGATCGGCTGACTGGCAATACCCGATTCACCGGCGGATGCAAACGGACCTGCCACTCGCGTCCTTTCTTGCGCCGAACGATCTCACGAATACGTCGCACATTCACCGCATGGCCACGGTGTATGCGCACAAACCCATGCGGCTGATAGGCCACGAGCACTTCACCCAAGCTCCGAACATCACGCAGTTTGCGCGAAGGGCGCACATGCAAGATCGTCTCATCCCCATCGGCTTCCAGGTAATAAACTTTCGCCGGCTCGATCGGCACACGACGAGACTCACTGGAATGGATCAGAACTCGATCGATAAGGGGCATGGCTCCATCATAATCACCTTAAGTCCTTTACGCCAATCACAGCATGCCAGGCGTGCCCCATGCCGGGCGCCCGACTGCAGGCAGCCAAGTTGTCAGGCAGCCCGTTTTCCAAATCTCGGCCAGTTCGGGGGAAATGGGAACAGGGGCTGCGTTTAAGGAACAGAAGTGGTCGTCGTCCATTTTGAGGCCGATGATGCCCAAGAGCATCGAGGACAATGCCCAAATGGTGACCAGGAAAGAAGGAATCTGATACTCGACCGGTCAGCTATAGCTCGGCGTGGGTCGGTACTCGCCCTGGGTAGTACACTATTTCTTAAGGCATCGTGTGAGTGTTCGGTCCAGTAGATTGGCGAACGTTTGGATATCCTTCTGCGTGAGCGGACTGGGACCACGGGTATCAACACCTGCCGAGCGGAATTGCTCCATCAAGTCGCGCGACGCTAGCCGGTCATGCACGCTGTTGTCGTCGAATAGCTCGCCGCGAACGCCGATGGCAATTGCTGATTTTTCTACGACTCGAGCAGCTAGTGGAATGTCGCCGGTGATCACTACATCCCCTGGTGTAAGCATCTCGACGATTTTGTCGTCAGCGACATCCGCGCCCTCGGGGACGGTAATCAATCGGATCAATCCAGAGGACGGGACTTGCATGGACTGGTTGGCTACCAGCGTCAGCTCCACCTGTAGCCGGCGGGCCGTTCGATAGAGAATCTCCTTGATCGGAGCAGGGCAAGCATCTGCATCGACCCAGATTTGAAACGGATTATTCGCAACGGTGTTCATGAGGCCTTTGCTTATCAAAATTGTCGCGTCGTATTTACGCCTTCAATTTACGTGTCAGGGAAATCCGCTTTCTGGGAATGTCGACATCCAACACTTTGACTTGGACCACATCGCCAACTGCAACGATCTCGTTGGGGTCCCGTTTCGGAAGTCCTCTTGATTAACATGGCTGTATTTTTACTCCGTTTTTGCCATGAATGGTAGGTCCGTAGTTTCGTATCGGCGAAATCTGGCGCAGGTGACAAATCGGACATCGTATGCGACAATTGCAGGCATACCCTACTATTAGGTGAATACGAATTCCACTGACGCTCAAGGGAATTCTGCTACGACAAGTGTTTCTTATCCTATATACGATGATGCCAAATGATCGATAAATCACAGCTAACGATTGAGAGCCGTTTTGAAGGTTGCTTGCTCGGCCTGGCAGTTGGGGATGCGCTGGGAGCACCCTTCGAAGGCAAGCCGGCCGAGGACATTACTCGACAGTACCGAAACGCCCAAGATTTAATCGAGAATCCACCACCTGGTGAGCTGTGGTACACCGATGATACACAAATGGCAATCGGTGTTGCTGAATCTTTAGTTAAGTGCGGCAGAATTAATGAAAGAGAGCTCTGCAAACGATTTGCTGCCAACTATTTGCCACAGCGGGGCTACGGAGCTGGGGCAAAGGTCGTATTGGAAGCAATGGTGGAAGATCGTGATCACAAGGCTCTTGCTGCGAATCATTTTCCTGGCGGCTCTTTTGGAAACGGCGCTGCAATGCGTGTCGCGCCGGTTGGCCTAATGTTTAGGCACAATCAAAAGCAGCTTTGGCAAGAGGCAAGACTGTCAGCCTTGCCTACTCACGTGCATCCCCTGGGGATAGAAGGGGCTCAGATCCTTGCTTTGGCTGTGGGGATTGCTTCAACGACCGAAGCATTCGATCGGGATGAGTTCTTCACTAACCTGTCAGCCAAGTGTAATTCGCTAGAATATAGTGGCCCACTGCGCAGAGCTGCGCAATTATCTGATGTCCGGAATCTGGCTCTCTTTGGCAATGGCATTGAAGCGACATCCTCAGTCGTAACCGCTATAGCTGCTTTTGGGCTGTCACCCTACTCCTATGAAGAGACGATCGGTAACGCGATTCTCTTGGGTGGAGATACCGACACCATCGCGGCCATGGCTGGGGCCATCAGCGGAGCTTACTTAGGACACGCAGCGATCCCTAACCACTTGCTAGAGAATCTAGAAGATCGAGAACAAGGCAAAACTTACCTGGAAACACTAGCAAGCAAGCTTTGTGCAGCGCACGAGAGAATTACGAGGACTGGCCAATAGAAGCTTAATAATGAAAGAAGGAAGGAATCAACCGCAAATCACAAAACGGTAGCTTGCAGATACAGACAGCCGTTTACCACCAGCATGCGGCCGCTAAATCCTGTTAATGGTGCTTTTACTGACGGCAATAACTTTCGCAATGGCATGCACTCGGGATTTGTATCTCTCTTGCCTTATCTGGAGCAAGTCCCTCTGCTTGACACCTACGACCTATCCCAGCCCTGGACCTCGGCCACGAATTTGACTGTTGGAGCAACTTACTTGCAAACCCTGGCATGCCCAGCCAACCTAACCGAGGTACCCCAACAAGGAGCCATTGCTGGAGGCCCGACGGATTATGCGTTCTCGAAGGGACCGCAGGCGTATCTCTGCAGCAAACCGTCGGCTGAAGGGATGGGCATGTTCGATATCAATAGCCATGTCCGAATCGCCCAAATCAGCGATGGCACGTCGAACACACTTGCAATAACGTTGGGCTGCCCGAGAATCAACTCGACAAGATTCAGCGGGAACTGCTGCGGTTCTGCAATCTGATCCAGCCTCCTTACTTTCCAATGTTGAGTATTGGGTAAGTCGAAGGGAAGCACCTGATCGTTCTGTGGGCGCCAGGTGGGCAGAATCGTCCCTACAAGGTACCGAAATCGGTTACGGCCAGGAAAAAAGAATATCGCTATTACATC
>JAJRWS010000602.1 GCA_024276705.1 Planctomycetota bacterium
ACGGAAATAACATGGGGCTGAGACAAAAAAACCGGAACGTAAATAAAAAAGTTGAGAACACTAATCTACGCTAATCTGCGCTCATGAGATTCACGATTAGTGCGGTTAAGTGAAGATTGCATCAGGATGTGGTTAGGTTCGATGGGGGCAGTGGCACTTCCTCCCAGTATTGCAACTTTATATCTCCAAGGATTCGTGTCCATTCGTGGTTTTTTCTTTGTTCCTGGTCAGATTTACCTAGCGCTGTGGGGTTAGGCGGCAGAGACTACTCGGTCAAAGAAAATTCCGCTCCTTATGCATTCGCGGATTTCGATAGTGATAGTGATAGCGAGTCCCGATCCCGATGAGTTAAGTACTCGCCCTCCTGAGCCCGCCATCTTTTTTTACCTGAACCCTGAACCATTTCTTCCCCGATACCCGACACCCGACACCCAAATTCCTCATGAGCAACTCGAAAAAGATAAAATCCTTGCCGCCCCGTAGCCGCGTGAAGCCTGCCGACACTTGGGATTTGTTGAGCCTCTATTCCAGCGATGCAGCCTGGGAAAAGGCTTTTCGCCAATGGGGAAAACTGACACGGCGGTACGATGTGTTTCGAGGCACGTTGAGCCGTGGCGTGGCGGAACTGGTGGCTTGCTTGAAGTTTGACGAGAAGTTCGACCGGCAGGGCGAACGGCTCGGGACCTACGCCTTCCTGAAGACCACCGAGGATACGGCTAACAGCGACAGCCAACGGATGCTGGGCCGTTATCAACATGTTGCCAGCGAGGCGGCCCAGGCAGCCAGTTTTATCCGCCCCGAGATCCTGGCCATCCCGGCCAAAAAATTGCAGGCCATGCTCCAGGTGAAAGCGCTTCTGCCCTATCGCTTGCTGCTCGAACGGCTTGTCCGTTACAAGCCGCACACGCTGGGCAAGGCGGAGGAACGCTTGCTGGCCATGCAGACGGAGATGGCCGGCACGGCCGGCCGGGCATTTCGTCAGTTGACCGATGCGGACATGCAGTTCGGCACGATTCGCAACGAAAGGAAAGAGACGGTGGAACTCTCGCATGCCACCTTTTCCGCCTTGCTGCATTCCCCCCAGCGGTCGGTGCGGCGCAAGGCTTTCGACCAGTACTATCGGCAGTTCCAGTCGCATGAAAACACGCTCGCCGCCACGCTTGCCGGCTCGATCCAGCGCGATGTTTTCGAGGCCAAGTCGCGAGGCTACGACAGCGCCTTGGCTGCGGCCCTGTTTCCCGATCACATGCCGCCGGCCGTGTACGACAATCTCATTACCGCCGTGCACGATAGCTTGCCGGTGGTTTATCGCTATCTTGAATTGCGCCGCCGCAAGATGCGGCTCAAGGAAATTCACCACTATGATACCTACGTGCCGATCCTGAGCGAGCAGGAGTCGCGGCGCACCTGGAAACAGGCGACGCGAACGATTTTGCGCTCCCTCGAACCACTGGGCACGCAGTACGCCCAGGTCCTGGAGCGGGGTTTGTCGGGCCGTTGGTGCGATCGTTATCCCAATCGGGGCAAGCAGAGCGGGGCGTTCAGCTGCGGCACGTTCGACGGCGATCCGTACATCCTGATGAACTATCAGCCCGACGTGCTCGACCACATGTTCACGCTCACGCACGAAGCGGGTCATTCGATGCACAGTTACTATTCGGCCCGGCAGCAGCCTTACCGCTATTACGACTACGTGATCTTTGTCGCCGAGGTGGCCAGCACGTTCAACGAGCAGCTTCTGGGCCGGCACTTGTTGGCGGAAGCCAGAACCGATGCGGAGCGGGCCTATCTCATCAACCGGGATATCGACGCGGTACGCGGTACGATCATCCGTCAGACGATGTTTGCCGAGTTCGAGAAAATCATCCATGCCCTGGTGGAGGCGGGCGAGCCGCTCACGGTCGACTGCCTCAAGCAGGAGTATGGTAAGCTGCTGGCCGCCTACTTCGGTCCCGACTTCGTCATCGACGAAGCATTGAAACTGGAGTGCCTGCGGATTCCCCATTTCTATCGGGGCTTTTATGTCTACAAGTACGCCACCGGCATGTCGGCCGCCATTGCTCTCAGCGAGCGGGTGCTGGCCGGCGGCCCGGGCGAACTCAAAGACTATTTGACGTTCCTGCAAGGGGGCTGTTCACAAGATCCGCTCGATCTGTTGCGCGGGGCGGGAGTCGACATGGCCAGTCCCGAACCGGTACGAACCGCCCTGGACCGGTTTGCCACGCTGGTCGACCAACTGGATGAGTTGCTGTAAGGGACGGCTCATCAATAACTTCGGCATTTCCATGCAAAGTCGCGGTAACCTTCATCCTGGTGAGGAAGGGAATGAGTGATGTGAGATGGGGGAATCGATGATCTGAAGGCTGGATTTCAAGGCAGTTCAACAATCATCGATCACACTTCAAACACCTAAAACCCCTGTTCAGTCTTGCTCGGCCGAAAATCGTTCGGCTCTTGGGCTCTGGGCGCCGAATTGGGTAATCCAGAAGAAGGGGTTGCCCCGTTCGTCGACTCGCAGCTCCCATGCCAGTCGGGCCTGGCTCAGCAGGCGGTCCACGACCCGCTTCAGATAGGTTTTCTCACGGGCAAACGTCACCTGGATCTGGTCCGGGACAATCTGCTGCCGGGCGAGGAGCCATCGATCGAATCGGATCGGCACGCCGATGCGCGGGCTGAGCGCTTCGAGTGCCTCGGCCAGTGAGTAGCCGTCAATTTCGAAGACCCGGCGCTGGTACAAGCCTGGCAGGAGTCGACGTGGCGCGGTGGGCAACTTCCAGCCGACCGGCCAGGCCTGGCGGTCGGTTTCAGGCCGCGCCACCCGCAGTTGCAGCGGCTGGCCACGAGGTTTTTCAGGGATCAATACAAGCCCTTGGGCACGCAACAGCAGGGCGAGGGAAGTGCCGGCGGCCTGCCCTTGCAATTCGTTTTCGATGAGTTCGCCTTGGGCCAGGATCGTTTCGGCTTCCGGTGCGATTTCGATTGGCAGGGATAGCTGCCGGGCGAGTTGCTCAAGAGTTGCTTGGACGGACTGTCCGGCCGTGGAAAACGGGACCGTTTGCGCCAGGCTGTCCAACGTGGTTTGAAGTTGCCCGGCAGTCAGGCCGAAACGTCCCCGCGGGCTGCCAAAATCTTGTGGCCCCTCCTCTCGCAGTCGCTGGAGATATGCGCGGAGCCGCGGCAGGTCGCCCTGGGTAAAGGTCGCCCCGGGTAGCAGGAGTTGTTCACGCTGATTGAGAATCGCCACGATGCGATAGCGGTGTCCGCCGGGTGTTTCGTGGGCTTCCAGCTTCGGGGTATCACCGGGATGGAGGCTACGCAGGCGAACACGAGAAAAGTCGAGTTTGCCAAGCAGGCGGGCCCACTGCTGCGGTGCAATGGGCGACAGGCCGGGCTCGGTCGCCACTTCGATCTCCACCCGGTCGGCTGCCACCGACTGCATGGTGACCAGCAGTCCCAGGGCCGTAGAGAGGTTCAGCGTGAGCAGGAGGGGGACCCGGGATCGTATGGGGTTCATGGGGAATGGCCAGGGTTTTTCAAGGTTTGGCGGTTTTACGGTTGAATTATAGCACGCAGCAAGGGAGGGGGCTTCCGGACCGGTTGTCAACGTCGGCCGATTCGCGACAATAAGAATTGTAGTGGTTTCCAAGAGTGGCCGATGAAGCCGACCCGGGCAGCGCGCCAACTGCTGAAAACGTTGGTTTCCGGGCGGCTTATCGCCCTGTCCAGCGTAGGGCTCAGTGGCAATTTGGAAGTACGAGCTTCAGCTTACGAATCTTCTTCACCCACGTGACAAGCACATGGGGGTCGTCGAGGGTGGAGAGTTGAGGGAGAAGGAGTCGTTCGACTGTTCGATTTCAATAAAAGGGTAACCGTTCATTGCGCCAAGAACCACGAATGGACACGAATGGACACGAATTGATTTTCAAGGAAGAGGTGTATGAGATCGTGGGGTGCGCCATGGAAGTCCTGAACTACCTGAAAATCACGGGATTGCAAGTGGGAATTATCCTGAACTTCAAGCAGGCAACTCTCGAATGGAAAAGAGTCGTCCTATAGAGGAACCGTATGTCAACGAAATCTCCTTACGAATATTCGTGTCCATTCGTGCTTCTCAATACGTACGTGTGAACGGTAACAAAAAAGGGCGTCCCATGGCGGATTGGAGAATTGTGAATTGAGAATTAAAAATTGACAATTGATTGTTTCCAGGCCCTGACCCCCGACCCCCGACCCCCGACACCCGACACCCGACACCCGACACCCGACACCTGACACCTGACCCCCGACACCTGACACCTGACACCTGACACCTGACCCCCGACACCCGACACCCGACACCCGACCCCCGACACCCGACACCCGACACCTGACACCTGACACCTGACACCTGACACCCGACACCCGACACCCGACACCTGACACCCATCATGCCCAACACTCTGGACCGACAGACGCGAATTTATATCTCCGGACACCGTGGGCTGGTCGGTTCTACCTTGGTCGAGCGGCTGCGGGCTGCGGGCTTCGAAAATCTGCTGACCGCCACGCGGGCCGAAGTCGACCTGCGGGATCAAGGGGCTGTCGACGCCTGGTTTGCCGATGCCCGGCCGCAAATGGTTGTGCATGTGGCGGGTACCGTGGGGGGCATCCAGGCCAATGCGACCCGGCCAGCCGATTTCATGTACGACAACCTGATGATCCATGCCACCGTCCTCAGGGCGGCCTGGCGGCAGGGAGTCGAAAAGCTGCTTTATCTGGGCAGTTCTTGCATCTACCCGCGCGATTGCCCACAACCGATGCGTGAAGAGTACTTGTTGACCGGTCCTTTGGAGACGACCAACGAGGCCTACGCCCTGGCAAAAATCACCGGGCTCAAGTCATGCGAGTATTACCGTGGACAGTATGGCTGTCACTTTATTTCGGCCATGCCGACCAACCTTTATGGCCCTCGGGACAATTTCGATCTGGCCGGTTCGCACGTGCTGCCCGCGCTCATTCGCAAATTCCACGAGGCCCGTTTGGCTGGTCAAACGGAGGTGAGCGTCTGGGGGACCGGCGCGCCGAAGCGAGAATTCATGCATGTCGATGACCTGGCAGCCGCCTGTCTGTTCCTGCTGGAAAATTACGACAGATGCGAAACCATCAACGTCGGTACTGGCCAGGATGTGACCATCGGCGAACTGGCCGATCTGGTCCGTAAGATTGTCCATCCCGAGGCCCAACTGGTGTTTGACACCAGCAAACCGGATGGCACGCCACGCAAACTGCTCGATGTGAGCCGCATCCACGCGCTGGGATGGAAGCACACGATCGAGCTGCATGAAGGCATCGAGAGCACCTACCGGTGGTTCCTGGAGCATGTCGACCAGGTCCGAGTGTGAGGGGCAAGGGTGCAGGAATGCACTTGGCACGTTCGCCGCGAGCGGGTGTCGAACGGGCACACCCTGTGTGGCACGTCCCTGGAGCCAGGGCGAGAGATGGTGAGGAGACGAACAGGCTTGGGCCCCCTGGCGAAGGGCGTGGTTGGCCCACGGTGGACACAACATTTGCGACCTGAGGCGACGCACCACGCCCTTCGGCACTTTTCGATTCTGCAAGCAGATTACACAGGGCTACACCCCTACTGGTCTTTGACGCCGGATCTTGTTTTTGCCTCAGAGCGTGCCGCACGGGGCCTGCCACGGGGCCAGAAGTTTGTGACGCAGATGCAAAGCCTACCTTGACTATTAGCTTAATTCATGCCACATATTACTTTGATGTTTGGATCAACCTTCCTCTGATAATTCGAAAGTGCATTCTAGCCATGCCCCCATACCCGGCATTCAACAACAAGCGGGCTCTGATCACCGGGATCACGGGCCAGGATGGGTCCTACCTGGCCGAACTGCTCCTGGAAAAAGGTTACGAAGTGTGGGGCATGATCCGGCGTAGCTCTTCGTTCAATACGGGCCGCATCGACCATATCTATCAGGACCCGCATGAAACCGATATACGTTTGCGGCTCTGCTACGGGGATCTGAACGATGCTTCCAGCATCAACCATATATTGCGGAATGTACATCCCGACGAAATCTACAACCTGGGGGCTCAATCGCATGTGAAGGTGTCGTTTGAGATTCCCGAATACACGGCCGAGGTTACCGGACTGGGCGCGGTGCGGATCCTGGAAGCGATCCGGGAGGAAGGGATCGAGGCACGCTTCTATCAGGCCTCCTCCTCGGAACTCTACGGCAAGGTGCGGGAAACACCGCAAACCGAAACTACGCCCTTCTATCCCCGCAGCCCCTACGCCGCGGCCAAAGCCTATGCGTTTCATATCACGCGGAACTACCGCGAATCGTATGGCATGTTCGCGGTCAATGGCATCCTCTTTAACCACGAATCACCGCGCCGCGGCGAAACGT